>NZ_JACJTV010000004.1 GCF_014698845.1 Coleofasciculus sp. FACHB-1120
CCACAAATCAGCGAGACAGTCATCTATGCGGCAATGACTCGCTTGATGCTACGACGCTTAACTCACCAAATGCAAACTGCTTAAGATTTGCTTTATAAACAATCTCTCACAGAAGAACAATTTACAGACATTTTCCCGATTTCTGCCGTGCTATTTCTGCCAAGTACGTTGCTTATCAAAAATATGGCTATGCCAAAGCAATTGAAGAATGTTGCGAGGAAGTACGAAGGATTGCTGTTGATTTATATAATCAGGGTAAATATCCCAACGAATCTCTTATTTCAAACCTAGTGTCTAAGCCAGGACACTTCCGAGATAAAAAAGTTAAGCAAGCTCTCAAGGAAGTGCATCGTGAGCTTGGGCTATAAACAGCTTTCTCTTGCCTGCTCCCAATCATCCCCTTGCTGGAACCATAACTTTGCCGTCCTTTATTGGAAGCATAAGTTTGCCATTGCGGCAAACTTATGGGTAAAGTCACACGGAGAAGGTTGGGCGTGAGGTTTATTCTTATGGAGCTAAGCGGATTCGAACCGCTGACCCCCTCAATGCCATTGAGGTGCTCTACCAACTGAGCTATAACCCCTTACGGTGCTTTATGATTATGCCTTAAAAATTCGCAAGTCGTCAAGTAAAATTTCAGCAATTATAAATTAATAAAACGAACAGGGGTGTTGAGCAAGATGGCTGATATAACCCATGTAGCTGTTCATCAGGAAATATACGACTAGCATGGCGGCTGCGGATAGCGCCACCAGGGTGCCAGCAAGCATTAAGGAGAACTCCTGTTGGTCGAAGGCTTCCTGCATCAAGTGCAGCGACCACGCCACCAGAGCCACATCAAAAATTAAAATACTAACTAACATAATTTACGTTTTGTAACACTTCCTTTATTCTAATATATACAACCGAACAGATTGATGCTACAAAGCCAAAGCCGCTTCTTCCAGAAGGAAGAAGTTTCGCCTTTACAAGAGCCGCACCGGCACTTGATGCTCTACAAGATAGTTTTTAATTTCTGATACAGTGAGTTCTCCGTAATGCAGGAGGGAAGCCAGCAGAGCCGCTTCCGCTTTCCCTTCCGTTAAGGCGTCATAAATGTGACCCGTGTTACCAGCCCCACCGGAGGCAATCACTGGAATTTGTACTTGTTCTGCTATGGTACGGGTAAGCTCTAAGTCATAGCCTGCTTTGGTTCCATCAGCGTCCATACTCGTGACGAGCAGTTCGCCCGCGCCGCGTTGCTCGACTTCTTGCGCCCAATTGATCGCATCGATGCCTGTGTTTTCCCGCCCACCACGCACGTAAACATCCCAACCGGGATTGCTGGGATCTTGTCGTTTCCGTGCATCAATTGCTACCACGATGCACTGGTTGCCGAAGCGATCGCTCGCCCGATCGATCAACTCTGGATCGCGTACCGCCGCCGAGTTAATGCTGACTTTGTCTGCGCCAGCCCTTAACAATTGTTTAATATTTTCTAAGGATTGAATTCCCCCGCCCACGGTAAGGGGGATAAATACCTGTTCAGCGGTGCGGTATACCACATCCAGAATGATGCCCCGGTCTTCGTGAGTGGCAGTAATATCCAGAAACACCAACTCATCTGCACCCGCCTGATTATAAGCTTGTGCCAGTTCCACCGGATCGCCAGCATCCTGGAGATTGACAAAGTTAACCCCTTTGACAACTCGCCCCGCTTTCACATCTAAGCAAGGCAGTATTCTTTTTGCAAGCATGACGATCCTCTGGTTCCCCGATGTAATGATAATGAAAGCCTACACACTTTAAACCTTCTGTGTCTTCGGATCTGGGTAGTGTTTTTAAAATAAATTTTTAATCATGGCGATAATTTCTTCTAAACAGCAGCCGCAAGAACCCAACGGGCAACCCCAGGAACGCCGAAAGCCAGGGGGACGCCGGAAATCTCAGCCAGAGGAAACGGTTGAAGAGTTATTACAGCCAACTGTCGCAATGGACGAAACCGAGAAGCAAGAAGAAGGTCTGCGACCCCAACGACTGGCTGAGTATATCGGGCAAAAAGACCTCAAGGGCGTTCTAGAAATTGCGATTCAAGCGGCAAAAGGCAGAGACGAGTCGATGGATCACTTGCTGCTGTATGGCCCGCCGGGTTTGGGCAAAACCACAATGTCGCTGATTTTGGCGACGGAGATGGGAACCACTTGTAAAATCACCTCTGCACCCGCGTTGGAGCGTCCCCGCGATATTGTGGGGATACTCATGAGCCTAAAGCCGGGAGATATTATATTTATTGACGAAATCCACCGCTTGAGCCGAATGACAGAGGAATTGCTTTATCCGGCAATGGAGGATTTTCGGTTAGATATTACGATTGGCAAGGGTCAAAGTGCGAAAACTCGCAGTTTGCCGCTACCGCCATTTACGCTAGTAGGAGCAACGACGCGGGTAGGTTCCCTGTCGTCACCCTTGCGCGATCGCTTTGGCTTAATTCAACGGTTACGCTTTTATGAGTTGGATGAACTGATTTTGATTGTGCAGCGGACTGCTGAGGTGATCCAAGCCCCGGTTACGCCGGATGGTGCTGAAGAAATTGCGCGTCGTTCTCGTGGAACTCCCCGAATTGCCAATCGCCTTTTAAAACGGGTGCGAGATTTTGCTCAGGTAAAAAAATTTGGGGAAATTACTAAACCTGTTGCGGTGGAAGCTTTGGAAGTCTTCGGTGTAGATCCGATGGGTTTGGATTGGGCAGATCGGTTGATGCTGACCGTGATGATAGAACAATTTAATGGGGGGCCTGTAGGCTTGGAAGCGATCGCCGCCGCCACAGGGGAAGATGCCCAAACAATTGAAGATGTCTACGAGCCGTATTTATTGCAGATTGGCTATTTGCACCGCACGCCTCGCGGTCGCATTGCCACTCCAGCAGCCCGAAAGCACTTAGGATATGATTCGTCATTATTCTAAGGATAATAAGCTAAAGACAAATGACGAATACAGCAGTAGTAGGATGGGCATTGCCTACGGATTATCGCAATTCTCGTTTGGATGCAGTACCGTTTAACCCCACCCCTGCCCCTCCCCGCAAGCGAGGAGGGGTTGAAAACTGCTCTTTGCTTGCAAAGAAAAGAGGGGTTGGGGTGAGGTGACGAAGTGTGTATTGCAACAAAGGGAGTACCGCGATAGCTTTCTGCTGGGCAGCGCCTATGCTACCAAAATCTAAAAGCCAAGATAATATGATTCGTTGGATTCTGACTTTACTGAGCATTCTGTTTATTACTGTTTCAACTGGGTTCGTCAATGTAACGCCAGCGATCGCGCAAGAACAACCTTCTACTTACACGGAAGCTGAGTTGCAGGAAGGAGATGAACTCGCAGCTAAAGCGTTTACCGCGACAAATGCCGGTGATTTTGTTACGGCTGAAGGGCTTTGGACACAGCTAATTGAGCGATTTCCCAGTAATCCGGCTATTTGGAGCAATCGGGGAAATTCTAAGGTAAGCCAGAATAAATTGTCAGAGGCGATCGCTGACTTCAATAAATCTATTGAACTCGCCCCAGACGCCACCGATCCCTATCTGAATCGCGGTACAGCATTAGAAGGACAGGGGAAATATTTGGAAGCGATCGCCGATTACAATCGGGTGTTGGAAATCGATCCCAAGGATGCAATGGCTTACAACAACCGGGGGAATGCCAAAGCGGGAATGGGCGAGTGGGAGGAAGCGATCGCCGACTACAAAAAAGCAGCCGATCTCGCTCCTAATTTTGCGTTTGCCAGGGCCAATTACGCGATCGCGCTGTATCAAATGGGCGAACAAAAAGAAGCGATTCGCACTATGAAGAATATTGTTCGCAAATACCCCCAGTTTCCTGATATGCGGGCTGCCCTTACTGCGGCCCTCTGGGAACAGGGAAATCGGGGTGAAGCCGAAAGTAACTGGGTTGCGGTTGTCGGAATCGATCGTCGTTATAAAGATATTGACTGGGTGAAAACTGTCCGCCGTTGGCCTCCAGTTATGGTTGCCGCCTTAGAGAAATTTCTGAGTTTACAATAAAGGCGATTGCAATTAGTCTGAAGCTTTGTGCAACCAAAATGAGAGAACCGCTTTCTTGAAGAAAGCGGTTCTCTCATTGGAGAATTTTCCGTATAGAGCTTCTGTATATAAACGATCGTGTTTAGTGAGAAAGAGCGATCGCGGTTTTGATTCACTTCTAAGGATGACCTGGAAGCGAATCAAAACTTTTCTACAGTTCTAAGGTAATCTGCCTTGCCACGGTTCCCCCTCACCCTACCAGGTAAACAGGAATCACCCATTCAGGTTAGCGATCGCCTTTTTCAACGGTCGATAAACGCCACAGGAGTCATCAAAAAACACAAAAGCTCGAAGAAAGAACTTTTACCTTTTGTGTTTCTACCCGATCCCCCCCATGACTGGGTGGAAGTAAAAAGCCAACGCCAAAATTGCATAAGCAGCCAATAGCAGCGTGCCTTCTAACCAGTTAGACTTGCCATCAGAACTAATCGAATTGGCAATGAGTACCGACACCGCTACTGCTACCAATTCAAAGGGGTTGAAGTCCAAATCCATCGGTTTGTGCAACGCCCAACCTGTCAGAACGAGAACCGGAGCTACAAATAAAGCAATCTGCAAGCTAGAACCCACCGCCACCGAGATAGAAAGATCCATCTTATTTTTCATCGCCACGGTAACAGCAGTGGCGTGTTCGGCAGCATTGCCAATAATCGGAACCAGGATCACCCCTGTAAACAGTGCCGTCAGACCTAGTTGGGAGGTGGCTTCTTCCAAAGAGGAAACCAATAGTTCCGACTCTGCTGCAACCAGGAGCGTTGCGCCTAATAGCACCCCAATCCATAGGGGCAGGTTAACTTTATGTTCGGGATCTTCTGGAGCGAGATTTGACTCAGCTAACTCAGTGAGTATCTCCTGTTCTGCCACACCCGCATCATAGAGATAGCTGTGAGTCTTCATCGAAAATAGCAGCGTCAACCCATAGACTCCGATTAATACTACGGCAACGGCGACCGAAAGTTGCTGGACAATGGCTTCATCAATCCCGGTGGAGGTATAGTCCATTGCGGTTGGTAGCAGCATCGCAATCACTGCTAGGTTCATTGCCGAGGCATTTACCCCTGCCACCATTGGCTGAAATTGCTGCTCTTTATAGCGCAAGCCCCCCAATAGCATGGAAAAGCCCATGACCAGGAGTAAGTTGCTGATAATAGAGCCGGTGATACTCGCTTTGACGACATCCACCAGTCCCGCGTTGAGGGCAACGAGGGAGATAATGAGTTCGGTGGCGTTACCAAAAGTGGCATTCAGCAGTCCTCCCAAGGATGGGCCAAGAACAACCGCGATTTCCTCGGTGGCGGTGCCCATCCAAGCAGCAAGGGGAATGATCCCCAGACAAGCGGTGATGAAGACGACTGACGATCCCCATTCCAGAAAGTGGGCCGTAATGGAAATGGGGATAAACAACAAAAGAATGGAAAAAAGCGTGTTTAGAGACAGCATCCAAATTATTCGTATTTAGCTCGTGTCTAGGATAGCCGCTTGTTGAGTGTTCTGGCTTCTTTCAGTCTTTGAGTATGTAACGGAATATTTCTTTAGATGCAGGATTCCTTAAGCAAAGTTAATTTACTATTCATTTGCATGAAGTTAGTGTTCCAAGCATGGCAGCATTACGCTTGAATCATGTAAGTAACAAGTAACTATCCTGGCTTTTCAATTTTGTTCATTGACCGCTACCGGCATGGGGCACAGGCAGTTGCTCATCGGTACGGGCAAAATAATTGGATGTTAAACCGATTGCTTTGATCCCCCCATTTAAGGAGAGAAGGCTTCGCCCCCAAGAGTCTTTGCCATGTTTGGGTGGTGAGTCTTCGCCTTCTCCAGATGGACTGATTTAACTTGCTGTTTCCCTGGCGTTCAAGTAAACGCGGGGATGCTCAGTCTATCTGGATAAGTTATTGACCCTAATTTTTTACTAATTTTGGATGCGATCCTATGACTTCTGCTGCTGAAAGACCAGCTTCACAGTATTCTGCTGAGGGAACAGCAAACACCAGTGTAGCAACTGATCCCCTGCAAACGGCTACCGGCGTTTATGTTACGGTTCACGGTCATTTTTACCAACCCCCCCGCGAAAACCCTTATCTAGATGCGATTGAACGGCAGCCGAGTGCGTCTCCGTTCCATGACTGGAATGAGCGGATTCACCATGAATGCTATCGCCCGAATGCCTTTGCCAGAGTGCTAAATGACCGGGGCGAAGTCGTGGGGATCGTGAATAACTATGAGTATTTCAGCTTTAATATTGGTCCCACATTGATGTCGTGGCTGGAACGTTACGACGTAGAGGTATATCAGCGAATTCTGGAAGCGGATCGTAAAAGTAGCGATCGCCTGAACGGACACGGCAATGCGATCGCGCAAGTTTACAATCACATCATCATGCCGCTTGCCAACGAGCGGGATAAGTACACCCAAATCCGCTGGGGTAAAGAAGACTTCCGCTCCCGATTTGGGCGCGATCCCGAAGGAATGTGGCTGGCTGAAACGGCCGTAGACTATGCAACCTTAGAAGCATTAGTTGCAGAAGGAATTAAGTTCATTGTTTTAGCACCTTCTCAAGCTGAACGTTGCCGACCAATCCCCACAGACGAACAGCCCGTGACTCAGTGGTTAGAAGTAGGCGGATCTCAGATCGATCCCACCCGTCCCTATCGCTGTTATCTGAAACCCACACTCAGCACGCAAGATTCACCCCTTAACACTGAGTATTCATTCCCCACCAACCAAACCCCAGATACTCCTTACATCGATATCTTTTTCTACGATGGCCCGATCTCGCGGGACATGGGATTTAATGATGTACTGGGCTGGGCTGGGACGCTAGCTGGACGCATCGGTTCCGCTGTACGCGGGGATCACCGGACTTCGCAGCTCATCTCGGTTGGCACAGATGGCGAAACCTTTGGACACCACAAAAGCGGTACAGAGAAAACCTTAGCTTTTGCCTTTGTGGACGAGTTTCCCCGGCGCGGCTGGACTGTCACAAACTATGCTCATTATCTAAGTCTGAATCCTCCTACCTGGGAAGTGGAACTGAAGCCAGTCACGGCTTGGAGTTGCGCTCACGGAGTCAATCGATGGCAGGATGATTGCGGTTGCGGTGGCGAAGGTGGCGTTTGGCACCAAAAGTGGCGGCGTCCCCTGCGGAATGCCCTAGATTGGTTGCGGGATCAGTTAAGCAAAGTTTATGAAGAAACGGGTCACCAGTTCTTCCGCGATCCTTGGGCTACACGGGATGAATATATCCACGTGATTCGCGATCGCTCTCCTGCTAATGTAGAGCGCTTCCTCGCCCGCCATCGCACCCGTAAACTAACAGCATCAGAACAAGTAGACGCCCTGCGCCTATTAGAGATGCAGCGCCATAGTCTGCTGATGTACACCAGTTGCGGCTGGTTCTTTGAAGAACTCTCAAGACCCGAAGGAACGCAGATTCTCCGCTACGCCGCCAGAGCCTTGGAACTTGCCGGTGATGTCTCTGGTGTGCAGTTAGAAAAAGGATTTATCAAACGCCTCTCCCAAGCTCCCAGTAATGTTGATTTATTCAAGCATGGTGCTGAGGTGTACCGGCAACTGGTAGTCAGTGCCCAGATTGGGATCGAGCAAGTGGCAGCACACTATGCCATTAGTTCCCTATTCACCACCTATCCCCAGCAACAGCGGGTCTACTGTTACGATGCCCATCAGTTGGATTATCAGATGCAACGCATGGGGTCGCTGACTCTGGCTGTGGGGCAACTGCGACTAACTTCAGAAATTACCTGGGAAAGCACTCATTTAGTCTTTGCCGTTCTCCATTTGGGCGGCTGGGATTTCCACTGCTGCATTCAACCCTTTGCTGGTCGCCGCAGTTATACCCATCTCAAGGAAAAGCTGTTTGCGGCGCTACAACAGGCGAGTGCGGCTCACGCGATCCTGGCAATGTCCCAGATGTTTGGGGGTTCTTCATTCAATTTGCAGAAATTATTTGCTGAGGAACGGCACCGGATTATGCGGTTACTCAGTCAGAAAACTTTAACCCGCCTAGACCAGCTTTATACGCAGGTTTACCGCGATAACTACGGCATCTTGATGGCGTTCCAGCGCGATGAGCTACCTGTTCCGCAAGAATTGCAAGTAGCCGCAGAAGTAGCAATTTCTAACCGCGCCCGGATGTCTCTACGGGCACTAGAGCAAGAAAACGGCGAACCTCAGCAAGGTTTGAATCAACTGGCAGAACTGGAAGCGATCGCCAAAGAAGCCAATCAGCTGCGCTGTCAGCTGAATATTCCGGATGCTAAGCGAACCTTGGAGCAGTTGATCTTGCGATCGCTCTGGAAGCTTCTGCACGACTCTAACCCAGCCACTCTAGAAGCCGATATCCAACGCTTAGAGCGGATGATTTCTGTAGGCAATCAGCTACACCTGGGCTTATCTTTGCATCGCGCTCAAGAACTCTACTTTAGCTGTCTCCACAGCCAAATCGTGCCTCTGTTGGAATCAGAAACCAACGGCAATTCGTCTCAGCTCCGTCAGTTGCTATTACTCGGTCAAAAGCTAGCTGTAGATGTCAGTCCCCGGTTGAACCAACTGTCATAGTCATAAATGTCACGGGTAATGGGAAATTGTCTGACGAATCCCCGTTACCTGAATAGATTAGTTGCTCTCAAATGTTAAGGGGTAGGTTTTGTAACCTACCCCTTAACATTTGAAGCGTTTCACCCGTTATTTCAGATTTAAAAGGGTGTACTCTTTATCCGGTTAGATGCGATCGCGATCGGTGCGGATATTTTGATCCCGAATTGGCAGATCGTTACTATTCACATCCAGCTCTTCTCGACGAAGCTGTTCTTCGGCATTAACCGTGTCATGATCTACTTCTTTTCTAATTCTGACTTCCTCGCGAACAAAGGCTTCCTTTTGAATGTTAGGAGTCTCTTCGTAGATTTCCATTCGTGCAGCTTCCCCTTCATGGAAAGCAGCCTCGCCAGGAGTAACTGCTCTTCCCGCGTCTGCTGGAGTCACACGCTCAACAATCACTCGCTCTTTGTCAACCGGAACTGAAACTCGTGCTGTTTCCGTTTCAACGTGCTTACCAACCGCTACCTCACCAGTTTTCCGACGAGTTTTGTTAGCAATCAACCGTTCTTCATACAACTTGAGGGTTTGATGATCCCGATCGTTCATGTCGTACAAAGATGGCTCTTGCTGATAATCGTAGCGATCGCGGTCATAAGCCGCATAGCTAGGCTCAGCAGGTACAGCGCCTGTCATCGGAGCCGCGTAAGTAGGTTGCACAGGAGGTGCCCCCAAAGGTGCAGATGCGTCCACAGGTGTCGATGTGTTAATAGGTGCCGATGTTTCTACAGATGGCTCTGCTGCCGAGCTGCGATACACTCCTCTCACCTGCTCTTCGTAATCGTAATCAACCTTCAGATCGTCGCCAAATTCCGGTAAATTTTCTACCTGCTCTTTGGTAAGCCCAACAGCGGATACACGCCGATTATCATAGTCGATCCGAGAACGACCCACTGGTAGCAATACTTGCTTACCGAAAACCCAGAAGCCTGTATCAACAACCAAATAGCGGAAACGCCCTGACTCGTCAACTAAGATATTTTTGACGCTACCAACCTTGTCATCACTTATATCTGAATAGACATCAAATCCCTTAACGTCATCACCCCCAAAACTGTCTTGATAGTCTGTGTCAAAATCTTCAAGCTTGAATAAAACCATACTTTTTTTATCCTCCAAATTCTTTGCATCTTTATACTACCCAGACTAAAAGTCTCTACTTTCGCTCCATCTGGCTAGCGGCTGAGTTAACTCAATCCAATACATAATCCTTAAAGGGGATGCGAAGTAATCAAGCTTTCTCAAAAGTCGTAAATCAATGGAAAGTGTGTGGTAAAAATGAATTATTTATTACTTATAGCCGATGAAATATCCCCTTGTATAGCAAAAACACTGTTTTTTTAAGCTTGAAATTATTCTTGTAGATAGGCATCAATATATACAGTTAGATAGGTGCTGAATTATTCAAAAAATCACTGAAACCTTTAACTAAATCTTAAGTTGAAGACCAAAATAATAGAATTGCTTAGGTTTACAAATTTTGACAAGCTTATCAATCTGCCTATAGATATATAGGTTTCCCTCGGTAGGAGGAGGAATAGGCAAAAATAAGAGAGATAGCCTTAAGGAGTAGGCAGAATTATCGGAGAAAATTTATAATGTCCAACTCCTATCGTCGGTCAGCAGGAAGTGCAGCATTGCTAACTTTAGGAGTGGCAGCAAGTGTAATTGCCTGTTGGGGGACTTCCGCTCCCGTGTCAGCTCAGGTTACTGCTCCATCTCCCACTACAACAGCTAGCTTTCCCGATATTCAGAATCATTGGGCGCGTCCTTTTATTGAAAGACTCGCTGAAAAAAATATTGTTACTGGATATCTTGATGGAACCTATAGACCCAATAAGGCAGTAAACCGCGACGAATTTGCCGCAATCATCCGCCAAGCTTTTAACCAAAACCAAGTTAGGAAAATAGTAACTGGAAGCGTATATAAAGATGTTCCTACGGGTTATTGGGCAGCTCCTGCCATTGAGGAAGCCTACCAAACAGGATTTATGACAGGCTATCCTGGCGGTTTCTTTCGTCCACAAGAAGAAGTTTCCAGAGTTCAGGCATTAGTTGCTTTAACGAAGGTTCTGAATAATTCTTCTAACCCGACGGCCTCATCTACCACTCCAGCAACTGCTACTCCAGCAACTTCTGCTCCAGCAACTACCGCTCCAGCAACTACTCAATCTACCGCCTATCCAGCAACCAAACGTAGAGCAACTAAGAAGCGTTTCTTGATGCCCTTGGCAATGACTTCTTTGATGTATCCCATATTCATGACAAAAGCCAATGCTCAGAGTACGCCTCCTAGCAGTACTCCCTCCTCTGTAGCAAATGACCAGGATACGCCTCCTAGCAATACTCCTTCATCTGTTGCTAAGACTCCGAGTACGCCTCTTAGCAGTGTTCCCTCATCTGTTACCAAGACTCCGATTATGTCTGCGAATCCTCCTGCATCATTTCTTGTTAGCGATTATTATGCAGACGCCAAACAGATTCCTTTGTACGCTGTTGATGATGTAGCAGCAGCCACAAGAGCAAACATTGTGGTCAACTATCCTAATCTGAACGTTCTCAATCCTAACCAAGCTGCTAGCCGTGGGGATGTTGCTGCTTTTATTTATCAAACATTAGTTAATCAGGGGAAAATAGAACCTCTGAGAAGTAATGCCCCAGCTTCTAACTATATTGTTGGTCGCACCAATACCACTAGCAACAATCAAACCACTCAAACAGCGCAATAGACTATCGCCTTAACGCACTTCTAATGAAGTTTTCGACTTCACGGAGTGCGTAAATCTTAATTGGGGCTGAGCCGAACTTTGTAGACTAAATTTGTAGATTAAACAAGAAAGGCTTTCCCCAGGCTGACTAACTATGAAGGTACCCGACTGGTTGCTTTGTATTTTCCAAACCTGACCTAGAAACCGGGCGGCAGCAGAACTTTATTAATCCCGTGAATGACTCCATTACTAGCTGGGATATCTGCCAGAATTACCTTAGCACCATTAACAGTAATTTCTTGGTTTGGACTCACTCTCATCGTTACAGGTTGACCTGCTAACGTTCTCACTCGTCCCGACTTGGCACCCATAGAGGTGATTTCCCCCGGAACTACGTGATAAGTCAAAATTTTAATCAACTTTGCTTTGTTTTCTGGTCTTAAAAGTGCTTGCAAAGTACCCCGTGGCAAAGCGGCAAATGCTTCATCCGTGGGAGCGAAAATTGTGTAAGGTTGTCTTCCAGAGAAAGTGTCATTCAGACCGCTTTTTTTCAAGGCAACACTGAGGGTAGAGAATGCATCGCTAGATGTTTCTAGCTCCAAAGCGATATTCCTGACACCGAGGATTCTTGCCAGGAGGTCGAGATTGCCTGTGGTGCTTAAAGACTGTGGCTGATTCCGGCTGCGAGAACCGAACTGAGCGTTCGACACGCGAAAACTCGTCTTGCTATGAGCTAGAGCAGGTAGCGTGATAAGAACACCCAAACCAAGCAGACTTATCAGAGCGGTAAGTTTTTTGGATACAGGGGAGGAAGAATTGATTGGCATTAGGCAACTTCCTAGTCTTGGCATCGCTGATATTTGCAGATTTGTATATTAATTGAATCTTGGTCTCCTATGCTAGTTCTCTAGGTTTGGTAGGCGTAAAAAAATTTTACTCTCCCTATTAAGGATAAATACCTAAGATTATTAAGCTGCTCCCTGAACTACCTTGAGTGAGACGCTCTCAAGAAAATCGCTTACATAACGCTTACGCTCTAGCCCCAGAGTCCCCTGATAGCGCAGTTTAACAGCGCATCCGTGAAAGTACAGAGTTTGCAAAAACACTTTCTGGAGATTCCGTAATCTAACCCAAGCAAATATGTAGTAATCTTTGGCAAGGTAATATTAACCAAGCAGATGTCACCTTAGATAGATGCACGGTGCCCCTGTTTTGTACTACTGCTATCTGGAATTTTCAAACTATGGCTCCCCAAAACGGCAAAATTCGGTTCCCTCTGTGGCAGTTCCTAAATCAGCCCCTGTTTAGTTCCAAAACTAAATTGGTACTAAATCCCCGCCGCTTCTCGTACTGTTACAGAATCCACCTTTTGGAACGATGCTGGGTTAAAGATTACCAGTCTGAAAACCGCCGTCAGCACTGAACCTCTAAATTGCATTCAGTTGTCGGGAGCCAAATTGAGACTGACCACCCTATGGTGGCTAAAGAATCTGGGAGCCGGAATCTATCCTCAGTCTGACTCCTAGATTCTCAATAAGGCGAAGATTGTTATTTTTATTTATTTAAGTCTAAACGCTGTTCAGCGACTCAGCGATGCCCTGAACAAAGAAAATTGACTTTTCCTCGATCCGGAATTTAGTTCCCGCTTGTCGAATAGGTTACACAGATAGCTCAAGCCGCCTGTGAATTCACCGTCAGTTATGGGTGCCCAAAAACCCCATAACCGACGCGGGAAGTCCTTTTAGGCTCCCAGGAAAGCACGCTCGTGAGCGATCGCCTAAGTTTGGTTTTCCTCAAGCACGCTCGACAAGAAAAGTCATGGCATTACAATCAGCGTATGGTAGCGGTATTACCGAAAGCCCAACCATTGAAATTTCTCAGGAAGTATTACGGTCTATCCTTAGCCGGATAGAATCTGAACTCCATAGCAGCGAAGTCTACAATCGCTCTTTGGCTGGGTTACAGACGATCTTGGGAGAAGCTGCTGGCAGTGCCCAGATTATGGTTAAGGCAGTGGGGAGAGAAGCTATCCGACTAGCGTTCCAACAGTTTGCAAGAACTTATAAGGTTGTCCCAGTCACATCTCCAGAAATTGGGAACAATCAACAAGAGCCGCAAGCCAGCAGTCAGCCTCAAGAGTTGTCAATCGACAACGAGCAGTCATCCGTTAATCACCCAGAATCAACAACGAATGACTTGACTTTAATCAACGATCAAGAACGCAGTATGAATGCCTCACCTGCCGAGTTAGTAGACTTTAAGCCACTGCCGCTCCCAACCAGCCCAGATCCGGTTTTTCTCAAACCATCCAAAAAGCTCTCTAAGGCTGAACTAGCCGCGCAAATGGCAGTTGAACAGCGGCAAGAAAGCCTGCGTCAGATTGGTCAGCAATTAGGGCAGGCACGTCATGCACAGTCAATGACTCTGCGCCAACTTCACAATCAAACACTCGTGCCGCTTCATCACATTCAGGCTTTGGAAGCCGGTTACTTCGAGCAATTGCCGGAGGATATCTATGTCCGAGGTTTTATTCGCCGGATGGGAGTTGCGTTGGGGTTAGATGGTGCTGCTTTAGCGGCTTCTTTACCCGCGCCCGACCCGACAAAATCTGTGATTCCATCCTGGTCCCGACCGAAACCAGGGGTAGGGTTCGGATTTCAGCTCAATACAGTTCACTTGTACGTGGGCTATGCGGCACTGGTGGCAGGGGCAGTGGGAGGACTCGCTTTGATGTCGAACCATTCGCAATCATCAGTGTCTGCTGATTCTCCACCGGATGTTCCGAACAACTCATCTACCTCTGAGTCGCATCCTCCTGTGAAACCTGCTGCGAAACCGGGCTTAAAGGCGGGTCAGAAAGGAGTGGCGGTTGGAGCTGATATTTCTCCACCCGAAGCAATTAGTCGTAATTAGCCGTAATTAGTCGGTGGTCATTCGTGGTTAGTCATTGGCAGAAAAAACAACTGACAGCTGACTAACTAATGACAAGATTATCTCGATGGACGACGGTTTCTGCACCGGCATAGCCCAAAATGGCGGGAATTTCTTCAGAACGGCGTCCGCGAATTTGCTGTAGCTCATCGCTGCTGTAGTTCACCAGCCCTCTAGCGATTTCCCGTCCTTGGGGGTCGCATAACTGCACGGCGTCTGACGCCTGAAAGTCTCCTTCGACGACGCTAATCCCAGCAGCTAAGAGGGATTTGCCAGCCTGACAAATTGCCGCGATCGCTCCGTGATCCAAATACAGCTTCCCGGCAGGGATTAACCCGTGGGCAATCCAACGCTTCCGGGCGTTGCCCATCGTGTCGCGGGGTGAAAACTGAGTGCCGAGGGGTTCCCCTTGCAAGATTTTTTGGATGTTTCGGGGAAATCGCCCTTCGGTGATGACTGTCCGGACTCCGGCACTGGTAGCAATACGGGCAGCAGTAATTTTTGTAACCATGCCACCTGTGCCCCACTGAGAGCCGCGATCGCCTGTTTGTACTTGTAATTCTTCCAACTCATCAATCCGATTCACCAAGGAGATCGGCTGAGCATCAGGCACTTGGCGCGGATCGGCGGAGTAAAGTCGGTCTACATCGGTCATTAAAAATAGCCAATCTGCCTCTATCAAGCTGGCAACCAGGGCTGAAAGCGTATCATTATCCCCGAATTTCAGTTCCTCTACGGCTACGGTGTCATTTTCATTCACCACAGGGATAACACCTAAGCGCAACAGTTCCCGGAAGGTGTTGGAGGCGTTGATATAAGCTGAGCGTTCTTTGAAGCTACTGCGGGTCAGAAGAACCTGGGCGATGGGTTGTTCCAACGTTGTAAAAAGGTCATCGTATACGCGCATCAGGCGTCCCTGACCGACTGCTGCCACTGCTTGTTTCAGCGCTAGCGTCCGAGGGCGTTGCACGAGTCCTAAGCGGGCGCAACCCACTCCAACAGCGCCCGAAGAAACTAGCACCACTCTATGACCTTGCCGCCGCAAATCCGTGAGGGCTTCTACTAAGGCAGCAATGGTGGAAAGAGCCAGATGACCTGTTTCAGGCGATGTCAGACTAGAAGTACCAATTTTGATGACAAGGGTTTGACTCACAAGAGAGAGGGGGCGCAGGGGAGCAGCGGGAGGGGGAAGAGCTTGTAGAGATGCGACTCATCGCATCTGATTTATCTTGTCTGGAGTCTGGGAGCCGGTGATTCCCATTCGCATGACCCCATTACCCATTCCAAATTGTAAAACGCCAGCTCCTCCGTTGGGGGAACTGACGCTTTACACAGGTATTCACGGGGATTAATTTTTAGGGTCTTTATATCGGCTGACCCCATTTGAACCATATGTATAATGCCAGGAAATTTTGACAATCGAGAATCTTATAATTATTTCTTTAGATTTTGTTTTCTCAGGATTTGTCTGGATTTTTTAAGTTTTATTGCTTTGCTTTGCTGTGAGCGAGACGCCTAAGGATTGAGAAACCCAGACTTCAAAGGTGCGGACTGGATAAGAACGCGCAGCAAGCGCTGGGTCAACCATCGGTTCAACGAGAATAGTAAACATACCGAGTCGGTTGCCTGCTAAAACGTCTGTAAATAAGCGATCGCCCACCATCGCCACTTGTTCAACGGGAAGGTTCATCGCGGTGACAGCCTGCCGCAGCTTACGCCGCGACGGCTTGGCAGCGCTGGTAATGTAGGGCAAATTTAATGAGTGAGCGATGCTACTAATTCGGTTTTCGCTCAAGTTGTTACTCACCAACCAAAGCGTTGCCACTTTTCTGATTTGCTTCACCCACTCCACGAGTTCTTCAGACGCCTGGGCTGCTTTCAGGGGTACTAGCGTGTCATCGACATCCAAGACAAGACCTTTGAGATGATATTGCTGGAGAAGATCGGGAGTCAGACTGACAACAGGTCTGCCCAGAATTAAGTCAGGCTGTAACTGTGTTACCCAAGACATAAGCAATTTTCAATTGTAGGGGTGAGTTGTTAGAAGAACCCAGGTAAAAGCTTTTTCAACCCGGCAAAGCAATAAATTGGGGACTGCTAGTGGTGGCAAATTCACCTGCCTCGATCTTAACTAGACTGATTGGTAGCTTGGCGACTAGATTAATCGCCAAGCTGTTTTTAGCGGCTTTGTTGCCGTTGTTGGCGAATCGCGTTTGTAGCGGCTTGATGTTCTTGTAGCGTCCGACTAAAGACGTGGGTGCCATCGTAGCGAGCCACAAAAAAGAGGTAGTCTGTTTTTTCAGGATTGAGAGTGGCTTTGAGACTTCCTAAGCCAGGGCTGGCGATGGGAGTTGGCGGCAATCCTGCGTTGAGATAAGTATTGTAGGGGGAGGCTGTCTTCACCTGAGCCAAAGTTAAGGGCTGATCCGCTGTTTGCCGAATGCCGAGTCCATACTCAACGGTTGGATCGGATTCTAGTCTCATCCCTTTCTGAAGGCGTTGTGTGAAGACGCCAGCAATCTGAGGGCGTTCGACCGGAATCACTGCCTCTTTTTCGACGATGCTAGCCAATGTCACCCATTGAAGAAGGGGCATCTGGGTTTTGTTTGGCGCTTGTTGATGGACGGGGAGTGCCACCTGCTCAAAGCGATCGAGCATCTGTTTGATGATGGCTTGGGGGGTAATGCGATCGCTATTTAGCTTGTAGGTATCCGGGTACAAAAAACCTTCCAAATAAGGCACGTCCTCAGGTAGCCAAGGATACTGGTCTTTGGGAATCTGAGTTGCAGCGGTGAGAAATTCTTCGGCTGTAAAAAATCCCTGAGATTCAAAGTAAGCCGCCATTTGCTGAAGCGACCATCCTTCAGGAATGGTAAAAGACAGCTGCACTACATCGCCTGTCCAAATTTTATCGGCGATCGCTGGTAGCGGCTGGGCGGGTGACAACTGGTAAGTCCCAGCTTTAAACCCACCCGGTCGCTTTTGCAAGTCCAACCAAAAAGCCCATAGTTTCCAAGCATCAGCGGAGCGAATCAACCCTGCTGCTTCTAAATCGCGCCCTATCTGCTGCGCCGAAGTTCCTTGCGGAATCCGGATTAGCACCGATGCATCTTTTCCAGCATTCGCTGACGGTTGAGTTTCTGCAACGGGGGGCGCACTCGCCCAGTTCCACCACGCCCAACCCTGCCATGCACAGAGTCCAAGCGTTGCAGGAATTAAGGCGAGATAAAACGTCCATTTGGAGATGCGTTGGATTGCTTTCATCTTGAATGCGGGTAATAACCGCTGTCATGGAATCAAAAAGGCAGAATTAAAAATTAAAAAAAGAAAATTATTCATTTTTAATTTCTAATTTTTAATTATTTGCCTATTCCATTTCATCAAATAGCTGATCTTCCAGCAGCGGTTGCACTTTTTTAAATTCCTCTGGGGAAAGTAGCACTGGTTCACCCGCACTATTAATCCGCGCAAATAATAACAGCGGATCAAGAGGCGTGTATATTGTGTATTCTTGTTCTTTGTGGTAAAAGCTGGCTAGAAACTGAAATTCCTCTGGTTCAAGCTGAGTATCGTCATCTTCGATTTCCAGGGTGAGAATTTCTTCCTCTTCAACCGCAGGCAGTTCACCGGCAACAGTCAAAGCAAATGCGGTTCGCTTTAGAGCCAGATTTCGCTCTGCCAGGACTGCTTGAGCCGTGGGAAAAACTTCGTCAATTTCGGCATCGTCTTCGACTAAAGTGGCTTCTTCCTCCTCCTTCTCCTCGTCCCACGCCACAATTTCTACAGGTGAATCTACCGGCAGGAGGATGACGTATTCTTCACCATCTACTTCTATTGAATGCTCAATGTAACAACTAAGCGATCGCCCGGATTCATCCGTCAGTGAGACGGTTTGGACGGAAGACCCATTCTCTTCAGGGGGTTGGGATGAGAACATTGCAGATATGCTGCTATCAACGTGAGATTGTGGACTAAGAAACTCCAACCCCAAAGTTTACACACAATGGGGAAGTAGCTTGCAAAAATCAGGATATCACGGCACAAGAGTTGTAGAGACGCCATAACTCAAGTAGGGACATATCAATTGCCCCTACTTGAGCAAGTAGGGAGATGAGAAGACTCTTCAAAGCGATGGCTTCGGTTACTGGCAGACAAACACCTTCGCTTCGTACTCTGGCAAGTCAACCATTAAGGCATCCTCTCCAGCTTCAACTGGGGAGTTATTTATCCAATCCTGCCACGTCCCAGAGGATGGGACGTTAGGAATGCCATACCCTGACAGAGACTTATCCGAGAAATTCGCCACAACGACAACATGGGAACCTTGTTCGTTCCAGCGGTAGTATGCCAACACTTTTGCCTCTGGATTTTCGTGGAAAAACTCAATGTTGTCGCTAGAAAGCGCTGGATTTTCTTTCCGTAGAGTGATTAACTTTTTGTAATACTCAAACAAATCTTGATTTAAGTCTCTTGAAAACAAAGGCCAAGCGATTTTCTTTGGCTGAGTCACGGTTTCGCTTTTGCGCTTGTGTTCTCCAAACTCTTCTCCCATCCAGAGCATTGGTACACCCATCGCCGTCATTAACAGAACAGCTGCTAACTTGGCTCTCCTAAATGCGGCTTCGTCAAAAATCCCGCGATCGCCTAATTCTCTCATCAACCGTTGACGATCGTGAGTTGCCAAATAATTCACTACATTCGTAGCAGCCGTATAACCCTGCCTTCTCGGATCTAAAACTTCCTTCAGTTTTTCTAATTCAAACATTTCGCCACAAATATGTGGAAGCACAAAGTAGCGAAAACTTTCATGCCAACAACCATCCAGTGGGCCTTCTGGATAAACGACGGTTTTGGTATCGGGAATATGTTCGGCAATGTTGTAGAACGGCTTAGGCGCAGTATTTTTCTTGGCTTGCCAAGCCAGCCAAGAAAAAAATTCATAATTTGCCAATTGGCGCACGGCATCAAAACGAATCCCATCAATGTGATATTCCTGAACCCAGAAACGCACCACATCTCCCACGTATTTCCAAGCAGGCTTAACATCTAACTTTTCGTCGTAGTTGTCGTAGTTAAATTCTGGTCCCCAGTAATTCGCCGGATCTTCTGGATAATGCATATGCTCGTAGTACCAGTAATTCCGGTCAATCAGCATTAATGGACATTCTTCATCTGTGTGGTTATAAATCCCATCCATGAAAACGCGGATACCTCGACTATGACACTCGTCAATCAACCGCTTCAAATCTTCTGTGGAGCCGTAACTGGATTCTGTAGCGAAGTAGTGACGGACTGTATAGCCCCAATTGTAATCACCGGGATACTCATTCACTGGCATCAATTCGATGGCATTAATTCCGAGTTCGCTCAAATGATCTAACTTAGCGATCGCGTCTTGGTATTTTCCTCGCTTGTGCGGATCATCCTCACCGCCAGAAAAGTCCGCAACGTGCATTTCATAAATGACTAATTCGTGATTATTTGGCAAAGGTGTGTTGTCATGCTGCCAAACGTAAGCATCAACAATTCGCTTCCCATCTTTAATCCGCACTACACCGTTGTCTCTTGCTTCATCAATGTCTGTGGCGTAAGGATCAATTACATCCACCCATTGATTGGGTTCAAAATCTGGGCTTTTCGATTGAATGCGAAATTTATATTGATAGATGCCATCCTCCAACTCAACCTGAGTTCGGAAATAGCCATCCTCACCTTTTTCCATTGGAATCTCTTTCCAGTCAGAAAAAGAACCTATCAATGACGCTCCTTGGTTGCGAGGAGCAAATAAATCGAATTTGATTGAACTTGCCATAAAACCTTTTGATGAAGTAGATTCGCTTGTGAAAGCAAGGATTGTTTGCGAAAATTCCTTAAGTTTGTGTTTCTAATTCTAAAGTTTAGTTATGGATTATACAGAGTTATCCATTTTGAGAAATAGTTAATCATAAATATTTTTGTATACTCAGGAACAAAATTGATAATTTTTATAATCTTTCTACCTCTAGGAATAGACACGAACTATTTTTTTTTGACTTTAGAGATACTTTTAAAAAGGGTGTAAATAAGGCTATGGAGAGATGGCAGTTGAGGGATGAACAGAGAGGATCGGGGCATAACGAACAGCTCAAAGGAGCTGAAAATGGGCACATTACAATGGATTCCCCTCATTTCTACTCTTAGTCTCGGTCTTGCATTTATCATGCTTGCTTATTGTTTTGCAGCAGTTATTATCTAGTTTCCTATATGGGAGCTTGTCTGATTAATCCATTATTTTCTAATTTGAATTAAGGAGTTTCAGATGTTGAAACAAATGTGTTGGTTGCCAACGATGGGAGTCAGTGGAGAAAAGTTATTGCATTTACGAACGGCACCCAATCAACCGTGGCGACCTTATACAGCTTTTCCCGAATATGCTGTACCAGACTACCCGATTCCTGGAGGTTCTAAGGGTTGGGCAACCTACCAGAAATTAAGATGTGAAGGCTGGGCTTTAGCACCCAGTACGCAGGGTCAGCAGCTGAAAAGCGCTTAAAATTATCCAGTGATTTTAAGGCAATGTCTTTAATAGAGTTGTTGCTTAATCAGCCTTCTGTGTTTTGGCTCCAGAACCTAGAAAGCGACAACTCCAATTCATGCTTATTTCTGAAAATAATTATTTCCCCTCGTTCTCTACCACTTAATACTATTTAGGTTGTGAGGCGTTACATTAACGAGACCTAATCCCTATGTTAACGAATCGCTATAGCGCGATCGCGCATCGCTGAGGGCATCCGTGCCGCTACGCGATCGCGCTAGAAAAAGGGGGATAAGAAGTCTATCTGTTGCAAAAAGAAACAGAATGGTGCAACTTCTGTGAGGCACCCATTAGATTCTCTTCGCCATCTTGTAAAAGAGGCAAAGAGAATCTAAGGTTCAAGCCTTTAGGAAATTTCGATTAATGCCAAACTAATACTTTGGCTTCGTAACCGCCTAAGTCGAGATGGATGCCATCCTCCCCAGCTTCGACATCATAATCGCCAGTCCATTCGTGCCAGGTTCCGGCTTCAGGGAAGTTAGGGACGTGATAGCCACCCAAGAAGTTGTCGGAGAAGTTCGCGACAACGACGACACGAGAACCCTCGCCATTCCAACGACTGTAAGCTAATATCTTCGCTTCTGGATCTTCGTGGATAAAGTCGATATTTTCCGTGTAGAGGGCATGATTATTTTTACGGAGATGAATCAAGCCTTTGATAAACTCAAACATACCGCGATTCAGGTCATGACCCAATAGTGTCCAATCGATTTTTGCTTGTTCAGTTGTTTTGTATTTATACTCTCCGAACTCTTCACCCATCCACAGTAGAGGTACGCCGACAGCGGTCATATTGATAACAGAACCTAACTTTCTCCGCTTAAATGCTTCTTCATCCAAAATGCCGCGATCGCCTAACTCAGCTAAAACATGATTGTGGTCGTGATTCGTTAGGTAATTCACAACATTCGTGGCACCCATGAAGCCTTGTCGCTTGCAGTCAATGGCATCCTTGAGGCGCTCTAAATCAAAGGTGTCACCACAAATATGTTCTAGAATGCAGTGATAGAAACTGTCGTGCCAGCAACCATCCATCGGACCGTCTACATTCGTAATGCTGGGGTTTTCAGGAATGTGTTCAGCAATGTTGTAAAACGGCTTTGGCCCAGCTGTATTTTTTGCTTCCTGAACAATCCAGTGCATGAAATCATAGTTGGCAATTTGCCTAGCCGCATCATAGCGAATGCCATCAATGTGAAATTCCTTAATCCAGAAGCGCACAGTATCACCAACAAACTTCCATGCAGGCTTAACATCTAGATTTTCATCATAGTGTTCGTAGTTAAACTCTGGCCCCCAGTTATTATCAGGGTCGCGGGGAGAATGATGGTACCAATAATCGTGGTCTATTTGTGTCAGAGGGCTTTCTGCTTCTGAGTGGTTAAAAATCCCGTCCATAATGACGCGGATTCCACGACCATGACACTCATCAATTAGATTTTTTAACCCTTCAGTTGTGCCATAGCTGGATTCTGTGGCAAAGAAGTGGCGAGGATTATAGCCCCAGCTATGGTCGCCTGGATACTCCTTCACTGGCATCAACTCGATGGCATTAACTCCCAGTTCGCAGAGGTAATCTAATTTTTCTACAACGTGTTCGTATTTACCGCGTGCGTAGGGATCATCCTCACCGCCGGAGAAGTCGCCAACGTGCAATTCGTAAATGACTAATTCGCGATCGCTTGGCAGTGGCTTATCGTCATTTTTCCAAACGTATGTATCGACAATCCGTTCGCCATCTTTAATCCGGACAACACCGTTTTGGGTGGGGTTATCAATATCGGTGGCGTAGGGGTCAACCACCTCTACCCATTGATCTGGTTCAAAGAACCAAGATTTGGATTGGATGCGGAATTTATACTGATAAACTCCATCTTCCAGTTCAACTTTGGTACGGAAATAACCATCCTTACCTTTTTCCATTGGGATGTCTTCCCAGTTAGAAAAATCCCCAATTAAAGCAGCTCCATTGTTATAGGGAGCAAATAAATTAAATTCAATCGGAGTTGCCATAGAAGTGTTTGGAGTTTGATGAAAAAAATGCTTAGAGCAGTATTTTCTCCTTTTCATCCGGCTAAGGTATCGTTCTTGAGAAATAAAGTTGCCTACCGTGCCCTAATTCCTAGGAGATAAGCGGTAATGAAAGATAAAGGCAATTTAGGCGGAATTTAAGCGATTAATGCAGAATTTGGGGCTATTCTGGGCAATTGCTTTTACAGAAAATCTACCTGTTTTTAGTTGACTGAAATATGGCAGAAGAATCTAACCGCTAGTCCCCTTTTATCAAGAAGGGGACTAGCGGTTAAGTTTTTAATTTAGTTAATAGTATTAAGTCATTACTGCATCTAACAGTGCGTCCACACCGAAGCGGACTGGATCGGTGCAGGGACGCTTTGTTTCTGCCTGTATCTGCTCGATTGCTCGTTGTGCTGTGTAGGCGTCGAGATGGGCGGTGTTGAGTGCGATCGCGACCACGGGCACTGGCGCAAATGCACCGGCTGCGGCTGCCACTGTCTCGTAAAGCTGAATGACCTCTGACAGAGGCGGAATCCGAACGTGGGGATGATTGCGAACGGTTGCTTGTTGCGCTCGATGTACCAGCACTAGATGCGTTGGCTGAGTCCCGCGAATCAGTGGCAGCGTTGCGGTTGAGCCGGGATGCAACAGGGAGCCTTGTCCCTCCACAAACAGAATCTCATGCTCCTCGCCAAAAAGCATCACCATTTGCTCAATAGCACCGGCAGCAAAGTCAACCCGCACAGCATCCAGCGGTATGCCATCCCCCGCTATCATTAAACCGGCTTGACCTGTAGCCAGGAACTTAGAACGCAAACCGCGCTGCAATGCGGCTTTATTGAGTTCCAAACAGGTTGACATTTTGCCAATTGCCATATCCGTGCCGACGGCGAGAACCCGTTTGCAAGCGAGCGATCGCGCCTGTCCACTTCCTATCTTTAATCCTGCGGGTTCCTGACGCACATCCCAAATCCACTGCCCATCTTTCAATAATGCTTGGATTTCCGGATGGGACGCCATTGGAGTATGCAGTCCATTGACGACGGACAACCCCCCTGCTACCCCTTGTTTCACTTCCTGCCACCATTCGTCTGGCAAGGCACCCCCTGGGGGTGCAATCCCAATCGCCAGGATATCGGGTGTATAAGCTAGCGCCTCTTCCACGGAAGCAACAATCGGAACCTCACGGGGGATACCTGTCAATTCCCGCAATGACTCTCCCGCACACTGGCGATCGATGACTGCCACCACTAGCGCTTCAGTGTAGCGTAATAGCGCCAGCCCGGTTTTGCCGTGGATACCGCGAATCCCTTCATGTAGCAGAATTGCCACTCGATGTTTAGATGTCAAATGCACAGCTTTTTAGAAAATAGGGAACAGAAATTTATTCGGCACTAAGGCGCTGCTTCGCTAATATTCTTCGCCCTGCGGGTAACTCCCAATCCGGGTAGATCGTTGGGTAGCAATCGCCCATCTTGGATGGATGCGCCGCTAAAAGGATCGTCGATTAGATTCAGATGACTATCTAAATCTAGATAATCCGCTAGGGGTGAGAGTTGTGCCGCTGCCGTATTTGAGATGGCGCTGTCAGAATAGCAACCGAACATTACCTGCAATCCGCAAGCTTTCGCTGTATGTATCATGCGAATCGCTTCCGTTAAACCGCCACACTTCATTAGTTTGATATTAACGCCATGAACGCGGTCTGCCAGTTGCGGGATATCCTTGCTAGTAAAGCAACTTTCATCTACAAAAATGGGTAGAGGCGATCGCTTGTACAATTCTTGAAACGACGATTCCCCCATTATCCCGGCTTCTGCTTCTCGTCCCAGTGGCTGTTCCACATACTTGACGCCCATCTTGGCTAGCCAACTGCACATCATCACAGCGTCTTCCAGATTCCAACCCCCATTGGCATCGACGCTTAGCTGAGCATGGGGTGCTGCCTCCTGAATCGCCATCAGCATCGCTTGATCCGCTTCAATCCCCTCAGAACTACCCAATTTCACCTTCAAAACATTTGCCCCTGTCACCGGCTGCCAGTCGCGCAATCGCTGTACAGCCCCAGAGGGGGAATTAATCCCAATCGTCACGGAGATAGGAACAATCCGATTTCGATCCAATCCCCACAGACGCCATAACGGTAATCCTAGCCGCTTTCCTTGCCAATCGTGCAACGCCATATCAATGGCTGCCCACGCCGCAGAAGGCATTTGTGCCGCTTGCAACACCTCCTCAATTTTCTGCTTCTCCCAAGGGCTAAATGCCTCCAACAGCGGCGCGATGCCTTGCAATGCCTCCAAGAGAATCTCTGTGGTTTGTCGCGGTTGTCCCACTCCAATGGAAAAAGGCGAAGCTTCCCCCCAGCCTTCAATCCCGTCTGCGATCGCGCGTACCCACACATTCATGGTTTGCGCTGTCGTCCCGCGACTAATGGTTAAAGGAAATCGCTTGTTTACTGTGAAGGTTTCTACGCTAATCTGCATTGTTGTATGCTTTATGATTTTTGGCTCTACTTTGGCGACTTAAGTTTATGAAAAACCTTAGCAAGTGGAAAATCTTAAACTCTAAAATGGTGATTAACAATCAATGGTGTAAAGTCAGGCAAGATGAAGTCGAATTACCCAACGGGCAAATTGTTGATGATTTTTTTGTAAATATTCGACCTGACATTGCTGTTATCTTACCAATCACTCAGCAAAAAGAAATTGTTTTTGTCCGCCAATATCGTCATGCCGTTGGAGAAGTTTTATTAGAACTTCCTGCGGGTGCTTTTTATCCAGCCCAAGAGGATAGTGTTGTAGCAGCCGCCAGAGAATTAGAAGAAGAAACGGGATATATTGCAGAGGAATTTATTAAGCTAACCACCTTGTATGACAATCCACCAAAATACACAAATAAGATTCATTTATTTTTGGCTGAAAATGTTCATCAAAGTAGCCAGCAAATGCTAGATATTACCGAAGAGATTGAGGTTGTATTGATTCCGATTTCTGAGGTGATGGAATCAATTGCTCAGGGTAAAATTTCCGTTTCCGGAACGATTGCTGCTATTTTCTTAAGCTTAGATTTTTTATCTCGTCGCGCTGCCAAGCAAATGGATGAAAGTCAGTTTAATTCCTAAAATTTGATAAGGGTGAATCGGTTAGATTTTTTCTGGAAATTACCCATTAACCAGCTAATGCTTAAACATATTAATGTTTTTAGGGAGCCAACTTAATTGTATTCCCTGGATTGATAATGGGAGCAGTCTTGGCAAGGCCCAAAAGGGTTAACCGCACAACGGATATAAGCAGAATGAGCATTGAACTGGCAAGTAATATCCCCAACCAAATAACCCACACCTTCAATGTAATGTTGATCTAAAGGTCTGTGCATTCTTTGCATTTGCCTAGCTTCTACCCTTCGCATCGCTGCTTGTAAACCTTCTCTGTTTCGTGCTTCTATCCTGCGAACGTGCCACACTGAAAGCAGCCCTGGTATTAGACTGACAACAAAAATGAGGAGAATTTCTAACACACGCTGATCCCTTCATCTTATCCTTATAAAATTCTACCCGATTCATATTAGTAGGTAGCGGTAAGCATTTGTAGAGTCACTTAAGCTTATGCACTACCCATTGAACCTTTGCAAATTTTAAGTTTTTCTATTGTTCAACTCAATGCTAAATTTGCTGTACCGTTTAAACATCTTGATTATGACTTTTCAGGCATTCTCTCAGACATTCTCTAGATTGAGTGACCTGAAACAACACATCCCTAATTGATGGAAGTTATTAATGTCATTCCTTCGTCTTCAGTCTGCAAGTAGCGTACCGCGACACTAACTATTCTATTTTTAAGGTTAGCGTAATTTTCATTTATCTCCAAGGAGAGCCAATAAAGCTTAAACTTATTCAACCAAAGGTATACAAATCTCTAGATCCAAGAGCCTATTCTAGGATCTAGAATGGAACACTGCATTAGGTGTAGTGAGAGAATATCCGTGTTGAACCTCGACTCCTTCTTCCCCCAAGAAATGACGACCGCGCCCGAACATCCCTTAGCAGCAAATCGAGATTTGCCGATTCCGGGACAAAGCGCATCTAAGGAAAAAATTCGTCAGATCCAACAACGCGATCGCATTCCGGGAGTCGTCAAGCGGATAGTTTCGTTAGATGCGAATACTTTCTGGGAATATTGGTGGTGTGTTCCGGGGCGCATCTTGCTACCGGAAGATATAGAACTTTTAAGAAGCGATCGCCTCCGCGTAGAATCAATTCTGTCAAAATTGGTTTGGCTGTTTGGTGGTTACTGCTTTGGAGACGATACTCCCCAACAGGGAGAGCAAAAACCCGTCTATGATTGGCAGCAAATTATAGAATTTGCCCGACAGCACGGGTTTGAATCTTATGTGCTGGATATTGATTTTCTACCCAGCGCCATTCAGCTCGATAACCGAAATTCCCAGCTAACGGAAAATACTCCCTCTACTACTCATGTTGCCGTTGAACCCGCTCATTGGCATATTGAGTTTTTTCGGCTGCAACCCGATGAAGCTGGGTTTTTTGAGCTTCAGGAAGTAAAAAACCTCTGTAGTTGCCAAATCTGGACTGGCAAGCCATTCCTCAAAAACCTACAAACCGGCGAAGCCGTTACCCGGTATGACCTCTGGGTTTCCTATCCGGGACATATCACAAATACTCCCTGGATTCAATAGACTCCAATACCAAAAGCTGGGTAGCAATGTGGTATTTTTACCATTCAACTCAACTCTGCCCTGCCATTAGTTAATCCATCGCGTTTAGAGCCAATATTGTCATGAAAAAGCATACCCAAGAAAAAGCCAAGACTCTAGGAGATTGGGCATACCTAGCGATTGAAAAACACTTTCAGAAAACAATTAAGCACGAATCTGATGTTATCAAAGACAAAGATCCAGAAGCTTTACACCAGATGCGCGTGGGAATTCGTCGCCTGCGTTCGGCGGTAAAGGGTTTTGCACCCGCGCTGGATCTTCCTAAATCAGCCCAAGAAAACAAGATTGGGAAAATTGGTCATCGTCTTGGCGGTTTGCGGGATTTAGACGTGCTTCAGGATGCTCTGAAAAACCGTTACCATCCGAATCTACCTTCCAAAGAACAGAAATCCTTAAAGGAGGCGATGAATGCTCTAGATAAGCAGCGCCGACACGCACTAGAACAAGTCCGGGAAACTTTGGATCATCAGGAATACAACAAACTCAAGCAATCATTGCAAGGGTGGCTGAAGCATCCAACTTATCAAGAAGTTGCTCAGATGCCAGTAGATCCGGTTCTGCCAGATTTATTATTGCCAGAAATTAGCCAGCTGTTGCTGCATCCAGGTTGGTTGCTAGGGGTTGAATTTAAAGGGGGACAGATTGAAACGGGTAACGATCTAGAACCCTCAGCCGTAGCGAAACTCTTAACAAAGGATGGGGAAGTTCTCCACAGTTTGCGGAAAGAAGCTAAGCGGGTGCGCTACCAAATGGAACTATTTTCTGACTTCTATGGCCCAGCTTATGCTGGTTATCTGCAAGATGTAAGGTCAGTTCAGGAAACTTTGGGGAAAATTCAAGACTGCGTTGTTTTAGCAGATGTGCTGAGTGATGTCTTGCACTCCAAGCTCAAACACCAACTACCAACACTGACTGAACAGCTAGATCAAACTGTTTACGAAGCTTGGCAAGAGTGGCAACCCATACAAGAGCGTTACTTAAATTCCCAAACACGGCAAGCCTTTCACCTGGCGTTGTTGCAGCCGCGTGATGGAAGTGATATCAACAATGAACCGAAAAATGAACACAAGAACGAGCATAAGAACGAACACAAGAACGAGCAAAGTGGCATAAAAGAGGGGACTAGCGGTATCGGTTTTGGCACATAGCTTTAGAAATGCAAAAGTGGCTTTTCCATCGGCTAGTCTGAAAGTTGGAAAAACATTTTGATTAACGGATGCAAAAGTTCATAAGCCGACTGCGAGTGCGATACCACGAGATGGACTCCTTGGGGCACGTTAACAACGCAGTCTATCAGCATTACCTAGAACACGCAGCAGTCGAACACGATGAACATCTCGGCTTTAACCAGAAGGTCTACGGGGAACTCGGCGGCGGCTTTGTGATGCGGCGGATCGAGATAGACTATCTGCGTTCTGCTGTTGCAGGCGATCGCTTAGAAATTACCACCTGGGTACATCAAATTCAAGGAACCCGTGCCATCCGCCGCTATGAAATCCGCAAACAGGGAGAAGCTCCGCTGTTAGTGACAGCAGAGGCGTTGTGGGTGTGGGTGGATCTTGCCGCAATGCGTCCACGAGCCATCCCTAAGCAGATCCTGGATGCCTTTGGGCAATTGTTTGAGTCTGCGGTAACAGAGTAAAAAATACTTTGTCTAAGGCTAATCAGTCATTAGTCCATCGTCATGGGTCATTTGTTTTTTGTTTCTGACCCATGACCGATAGCTTGTAACAATCTTTAATTATTTTGACGCCTTGAATGTATCTTGCGGCAGAAGGGTGCGCTATCGCCATACCCGTAGAATCTCTCTGGTCTAATCAATTGACATCTGGTTTTTATGAATGACCTTAACGGTCAGCGGTTCGCAAATATTGCCAGATTCTACGAAATACAACAACAGGGAGATTTAAATAATGCAGCGTATTTTTTCAGCATTAGGGCAAGCATTTCGCAACGGCATTTTGATTCTGGTTACGGTGAGTTTGCTTAGCCTTTCCAATTTATTCATTTTTGCAAATCAGCCTGCTTATGCAGCCAGCAATTCTAGTCCAAAGCAGGCTCTAGCAGACAAAATCGAACGCGCCGATAACAATGGTGAAGACTCTGGTTTGCGGGAACAAGCTTACGAAGAAGCCGCAGAACAGGCTCGGAACCCAGAAAAACAGGCTGAAATTTATAACGAAAGTGTAAAAGCCAATAAAGGGCCACAGGCAGAGAATGGCTTAATTGAAGGAGCGAAAGAACTGGTTGAGAAAGTAACAGGTCAAGGCGATAGCAACTAGCTAGATAGATAATTGGTAATTTTTTTAATTACCAATTATCTAAGCAAAAAAGGAAAAATAGACATAGCTCAGTATCGTCAATTTTCCAAATGAATACTGGCAACGCACCCAACATTCCTTTGCGAATCATTGCGATTCCCATTGCGACCCTTTGCGTTAAAAAAGATAGTAATATTCAACGCAAAGGATAGCGCCAATGTTCGCCAAGAAATATTACTCGCCTTCTAAATTTGAACTCAAAATTTTGTCCTTGGATTGTTCGGTTTTCTTGCCGGTTCGTTTCTTTTGCTTAGCTTTCGGTTGAGTAATCTTGTCTAATGGCTTTTCTTCGAGTGGTTTGGGTGGGGGTGCGGTGCCAAAGACAGGCGACCATTCTTCTCGCAATTTAGCGATCGCTTCTTCCTTCAGTTTTGCTTCTATCTCAATCCAGGGAACGTTGCAGTAGGCACTGGGCATCACAGTAATGAAATCGCTATGATGCGGATCGCCAAAGGATTCCCGCCCGTTAGAGATATGAACTAGCTGCCATTCTGGCACGGGCCAAGTCGTTCGCGCTGCTGCCTTCATCTGGGCGATGCTGGGGTGTTCGTAACTGTCCAGCTTCTCGTGAATAATGTGGTGATGGGCGTCAAAGACCATTGGCACGCCAGCTTCGCGGCAAACAGCGATAATTTCTGCTGCACTGTAGGCGTATTCGTCGTTTTCTAGCGCTAATCTTGAGCGAATTTCATCGGGTAAATCGCGGATAACTTGGATCAGTCGCTCAGCGCGATCGCCTTTCCCACCATGTATCTCTATCATCGCCCAAGGCGATCGCGGTTGCCCCAATAAATCCATATTCCGGGCGTGCATCTGGAGAATCTTGATACTGTTCTCAATGACAGAGGGTGTATCGGAACTCAGGACAACGAACTGATCTGGGTGTACCACGATTCGGATGCCAAGAACCGTTGCGCGATCGCCTGTTGCTTTCACCTGTTCCGTAAACTCCTCCAGCACCGCCTCACCCAAATCGGTATCAGCAAAGGGAAACAACCCAGACGGAACTCGGTAAAGCCTGAGATTATTTTCTACACAAAAATCCAGCGCCTTATTCAGGCGTTGCAAGTTGTCGGTATATAATTCCCGCAGCACTTGCTGCTGTTCCGCAGTTTCTAGCTGCAATAGTCGTTTGCGCGTGAGGGCGCGATAACGCACTTTGTCAGACGTTGTGATACACACCAACCCTAATTCGGGTGGTGATTTTGTGGAAGTGGAATGCACGTTTGTCCGGCTAGGCAGATTGCTTATCATCATTGTTTTATCCTTAGTTTTCGTGTGGGTTTCACAAATTTAGATCGCCAAGGCGGTTTGTTAAAAAAATATCTGACAAATTCAGTAGGACTCAATCCAGTTTTTTTCGTAAAAGACGCAAGAATTTTCACTGCGTAGAGACGCGATGAATTGCGTCTCTACAATCTCACTGTTTAACGAGCCATGTTATCCAAACCTTGCATTTACGCTCACCAAATTAATTAGAAACCGGCACGCCTTTAAATGGCTGGGTATTGGGAATATAAATGTCTAACGTATTGATTCCCTGAGGAACTTGTAGCCAAACATAGGCATCGGCTGAGGCACCTTGTCCAATACTGCCAAAATCCACCGAAGGAGTCGCACGTTTCGGAGAAACCGCCTTGTAAGTCTCGTTCGTATTCGGATTGCGGGCAGTGATTGCAGACGGATTTAAAACGTCTATATCTGGATCGGTCGGACTTGCAACCCGTCGCATCCGAAATTGCATATTTACGACATTCCGCGATCCCGTTTCTGGATCGGCAACTCGCCTTACCGAAAGTAATTCTACTTGCGCCTTGCTGTTAAAAGCCGGTTGCACAAATTGCCCTGGTTGAATTTTGGCGTTGGTGTTGGTGGCGTTAGTCGGAGTAGGCACTGGAGAGGCGACGCTAGTGGGGCTGACAGTGGGAGTGCTGTCTGAATCTGGTGTCGGGCTAGATGTTGGCTCTCCGATAGGCGTCGAACCGCTTTTTAAATTAGCGATCGCGTTGAGTTCCTCCCGCAGTTCAAAAACTTGATAGGCACTGAAGCCACTGCCAATCATCGCCAAAATTGAAAGTACAACTGCGATGCCAGATAAAAAATTGCTCATACCGTTTTGGTCAGGGGTAATGGATCGTGAGTCAGCAATTCACATCTTGCACCGGGCGGTTGAAACCGTAAACCGCAGCGATACAACCGAAACCTGCGGAAGTAGATTGCAAACACCCTGATTTGCTCTCTTAGTCCGCGTAGGCGGACTAGGAATGCAATAGCTTCAGAATTCCTTTCTGGTGGCTTGGTGAAAGATGTGAATAGCAACGAACTAAGAACGAATGTCTAATGACGTTGGACTCACGATTATGGACGAATAACAACTGACAATTCCCAATTTTCCATCACCCGTTACCGATTCCGGCCCTATTTATTCTGCCCTTATTTAGAGATGGGCACATTCTTAAATGCCTGTACCTCCGGCACGTAAAGGTCAATAGAATTGACGTTTTCTGGCACCCTCAACCAGACATAGGCATCTGCCGAGGCTTGTGGGCGCAGCTGGAACAAAGAAACGGTTCCCGTCGAGCGATTAATCAAGTCAACGGCTTTGTAGGTTTCGCTCGTCTCTGGATTCCGTCCAGTGGTTCCGCCCACAGTAATGATGTCACCTCCAACCACTCGATCCGCTGACAGACGCCGGACGCGCATCTGCACGTTTACCACGTCGCGGTTTCTTGAGTCGGGATCTTGAATTCGCTTCACAGACAGCAACTCTACTTGTCCTTTGGTGCCCAAGGCAGGCTGTACAAATTGACCGGGTTGAATGTCAGCGCTGGATGCTGGCGCAGCTGGCACAGTGGTTGCAGGTGCTTGAGCTTGGGGCGATGGCGCGATGGTAGGTACTGGGGAAGCGGGGGCGGTTCCACTCACTGGGCTGGCGTTCGCATCCGCAATCGGCACATTTTTAAATGCCTGCGTTTGATCGACATAGATGTCAAGGGCGTTGACACCTGCGGGTACTTTTAGCACGACATAGGCTTCTTGCGGTTGCCCCCGGCGCATCTGATATAAAGAAACCGTTGCTGATGAACGCTTCAAGGGATCGAGTGCTTGATAAGTTTCGCTGGTGATTGGATTCCGGGCAGTTGTCCCACCGACATTAATCAGGTCTCCTCCCACCACATCGTCTGCAAGACGATTAATTCGCATATCCACGCTGACTTCATCAGGCGCACCGAGAATTCTGCGGACGGCGATTAATTCTACCTGCGCTTTGTTGCTTAAAGCAGGCTGAACAAATTGACCGGGTTGAATGCCAAGGCTGGGCGCTGGCGCGACTGCGGCAGATGGAGCGACGGTGGGACTAATGGTTGGGCTGACAGTGGGGCTAGCAGTCGTCACAGGAATTTCTGCGGGAGCGATCGCATTTTCTTGTTGCATTCGCTGATACAGCCACCAACCAGCAGCAACTAAACCTAACGTCGAAAGTACGCTCAATAGAGCAACCAAAAAATATTTACTCCCGTTGTTCCGCCGAGGTGCCTCTATACGACGATTGCTTTTCTCAAAATCGCGCTCTTGAAGTGCCATGATTATAAGTACCTATTTTTTTCGGTTGTAAATACAAAAAAAGCTATGATTATTCCGTATTTTATTCACTTTTTAAGACTCAATAAGCTCTACCATTAGAAATATTTTTATTGGTAAACCAAGTTGCAGTTTCGCACCTATCCAAGGTAATATTTTTATTACCCAAATCAGTTTTATTTGGAAAAATCTGAATGGTGAGTAGGTTGTTAAAAGAAAGTATCAGCTCATTCCAGCCTCAAAAAACCTGTAGTTTCAAAAAAACAAGGTTATCTATTTTTAGGTTTTTCCCGCGCCCCTACTTATTCTTAGAAATTACTAAAATTAGTAAATGCCTGAGCTTCCTGTTGCTCCTAAACACACAATTGCTATCCTGGCAGGAAGCAGCGAGGGCAAATAATCCCGCTGTTTCTCCGAATCGGTCGATAAATTCAAGGCAGGTTTCTCAAGCAGAAAAACCCCAATCCCCTGCGTTGGTTTGTCCTGCCCAACTAGGAAACGCGATTAATGCTATCACCACCCGTCCGGAATTTTCCCGCACTCGTTGGGGAATTTTAATAGAACCATTATCAACAAATTCAAACCTGCCAAAACGCACCCTCTACAGCCGCGAACCAGAGCGTTACTTTATCCCCGCATCAAGTACGAAGCTACTGACAACGGCAGCTGCTTTAAACAAGTTAGGCTCTCAGTTTCGGATTCGCACCTCTGTTTATGGCACAAATAAAGGAGAATTGCGCGTTGTCGGACGAGGCGATCCTAGTTTCAGCGATACCCAGATGAGAGGCTTGGCACAACAGCTAAAGCGCCAGGGAATTCGTCAGGTGCAGCAGCTAATTGTTGAGGATGATTACTTTCAAGGACAGGCAGTAAATCCCAGTTGGGAATGGGGAGACCTTCAAGCACCTTATGGGGCACCCGTTAATAGTTTAATTTTGAATCAAAATGCCACCGTGCTGACCCTATCACCGCGCTCGCCTGGGCAACCGCTACAAACCGCTTGGGTCGATCCAATTGCGATCGCGCAATGGCGACTGGAAAATAATACGGTGACAGGGGAAGCGAAAGCACCCGCAGCGATCGCCGTTAGCGCTGTATTGGGGAAACCCGTGTTGCAGATTAAAGGTCAGCTGCCTGCGGGTGCCGAACCTGCATCTTTGGGTGTAGCAGTTCTCGACCCCGCCCAGTATTTTTTGCAGCACTTCCGGCGGGCTTTAGTAATTGCGGGGATTCCTGTCGCACAATCGCAGGTGGGATCTGGCAAGGAAAGCGGGAACGAACGGGAATTAGCTGCTGTGGAGTCGCCGCCGTTGGAGACTCTGTTGGTGGAAACGAACCAGAACAGCAATAATCTCTACGCAGAAGCTTTATTGCGAACTCTGGGTGCCACCAGCAAAGGCGAGGAAACCCCACCTTCAGAGAATTCTGCGGCAATGGGATTGGCTGCTGTTAAACAAGCTTTAACGGAATTAGGCGTCGATCCTAATAGTTATGTGATGGCTGATGGTTCCGGGTTGTCTCGTCATAACTTAGTGAGTCCAAAAGCACTGGTGCAGACTCTCGAAGCGATCGCGCAAACGAAAGAAGCCGCAATTTACCGCGCCTCTCTCCCAATTGCCGGTGTCAGCGGCACCCTAAAAAGTCGCTTTCAAAACACCCCAGCCCAAGGCATTGTGCAAGCGAAGACAGGAACGATGAGTGGAACGGTTTCCTTATCTGGGTATATGAGCCACCCAGAGTATCAAACGATTGTTTTTAGCATTCTCGTCAATCAATCCGACCAATCCGCCTCCACGGTACGGCAGGCGACGGACGAAATTGTGCTGCTACTGACTCGCTTGCGTCGCTGTTGAGACTATCTACTGTGTACACACAAGTGACTTTTTTTGCTCCCCCACGCTCTCAGACCTAACCCCCAACCCCTTCCCTACGAGGGAAGGGGAGCCATATTCAAAGCCCCTCTCCGACACGGAGAGGGGTTTGGGGAGAGGTCTGCCGACTTGTGTATACACAGTCGGTTGAGACTATAGCGAACCGGATTGGAGCAATGCCCACTTCTAGCTGGGGAAAACTCGAACGCTATCACCCGCAATAGATAGCTGCACTCGGGTTCCCACGGGCAAAGCGGTGTCAGTCATCGTGCGAGCGTGCAATTCGTTGCCAGAGGGAGTTTGGAGACAATATCGATATTCCCGCCCTAAAAACCGTCGGGTTCGGATGACAACGGGTGCATCCGGAGATGGCTGTAGGAGCAAGTCTTCCTGGCGTATCATTAGTTCCCCGGTGAGGCTAGAAATGGGATCTTGTCGTCGGTTCATTGCGACATCAAAACAACCGACTTCTGTTTCCCACAGATGACCTTGGCGTCGGGCGGGAAGGAAGTTCGCTTGGGTGACAAATTCAGCCACAAACCGCGAGGCGGGGTACGTGTAAATTTCTTCCGGCGTGCCCAATTGCTCTAAATGTCCTTGACGCATCACACCAACCCAGTCAGAGATGGCAAGCGCTTCTTCCTGGTCGTGGGTGACAAAAATTGCCGAAGTGCCGATTGCCTTGAGAATGTCTCGTACTTCTTCGCGCAACCTCAAACGCACTTGAATATCGAGATTGCTGAGGGGTTCATCTAAAAGAACCAGCTTGGGTCGCGGCGCTAAGGCACGGGCGAGAGCAACCCGTTGCTGCTGACCGCCAGAGAGTTCGTGAGGGTAGCGCTTTTCTAATCCTTGAAGACCGACGAGAGCGATCGCATCTTCCGTGCGCTCCTTTCCTTGCTGTTTAGTCAACTGTTGCAACCCAAAAGCAACATTCTCCGCCACACTCAGATGAGGAAACAGAGCATAGTCTTGAAAGACAATTCCCACGTCCCGATGCTCTGGCGGCACCCAACAACGGGAATCCGCAACCATTCGTCCCGCAATCTCCACACTTCCGCTATAAGGTCGTTCAAAACCCGCAATCAGCCGCAACAGGGTAGTTTTACCGCAACCAGATGGCCCTAGCAATCCCAACAAATCCCCTTGTTGCAAGGTTAACGTTACATCTTCAACAGCGGGAATTGTATTTTGACTAAACTGCTTCGTTACATTCTGTAAGCGTAAAATTGCCGGTGATTGCATAACTAAAAATTTAAAATTAAAAACTTAAAATTGGAGGCTTTGATTAAATATCTTTTTAGGGTGAAAAATAATTTGCTAAAACTAAATCATCAATAAAATCTTTCCTCATTCCTTCTTTCTCTTCCTTCGCGCTCTTTGCGTCTTCGCGGTTCACAAAAAAACCCTTACTTCAGATTCCTCTAGCTCCTAACCCGCTCTTGAGATAACAATAATAAAGTCGAACCAATCGAAACTAACAACATAAATAAAGAGCCAGTTGCTGCCTCAGCAAACTCAACATTTTCCGTAGCTTTCCAAATCTTTACCGCCAGGGTTTCAAATCCAATCGGTGCTAGCAGCAGAGTAGCCGGTAATTCTTTAATTGCTGTGAGAAACACCAACATTGCTCCAGCAATCACACCCGGACGCACCAGCGGAAGCGTAACTTCTCTGAGAGTTTGCCAGGAACTTCTACCCAAACTCCGCGCTGATTCTTCCAGCTGCGGATTCACCTGCAAAAGCGAACCCCGCACAGTTCCCACGGACTGGGGTAGAAACAAGACAAGATAGGCAAACACCAACATCGGCAAAGTTTGATACAACTGGGGCAAGTAGTTCGCCCCAAAAAATACCAACGACAGCGCCACCACAATTCCAGGCAAACCAAATCCAATGTAAGAACAGCGTTCAATTATTGAAGTGATTCGGCCAGGAAACCGCACCGATAAAATTGCCACAGGTAAGGCAAAAAGAGTAGCGACACCCGCTGTAATTCCTGACGCCAAGATGGAATTGAGGGCAGCCGGTACTAGATTCGGAAGGCTGTAGCCATTATGGAGTCCGCGAATCAGCCAGAACACGGTAATGCCAACAGGAAGCACTAAAGCGATCGCTGTCACGACCGCGCAAAAAGCCACCGCAGGCCACTTCCAACGCCCTAGCAGCAAGACTTTAGGCGGTCGCTGGGAGGTGGAGCCGCGACTATAGTATGCTGCACGCGATCGCGCTCGATACTCTAACCACAAAATCAACAGCACCAGCCCCACCAATACCAATGCCAAAGCCGCTGCTGAATTACGGTTAAAGCTTGCCTTGTACTGCAAGAAAATCGCTCGCGTAAAGGCATCGAACCGCATCAGCGACGGCGTTCCAAAATCCCGCAGCGAGTACAAAGCGACCAATAAACCCCCGGCAACCAATGAAGGGCGTAACTGGGGCAAGATGACGCGAAAGAACGTAGATTGACCGCTTTGACCTAAACTCCGGGCGGCTTCCTCCAGGGTTGGGTCAATTCCTTGCAATCCAGAACGCACGCTCAATAGCAGATAAGGATAGGTAAATAAGGTGAGTGCCAAAATCACCCCAGGCCAACCGTAGATGGAGGGTAATTCCTGCACTCCCAAAGGTTCCAGCAACAACTGCAACAAACTACCCCGTGGCCCAAAGGTGGCAATCAGCGTAAAACTCCCTACATAGCTAGGAACTGCCAAGGGTAAGGTCGTGACAATTAGCCAAAATCGGCGTCCCGGTAAATCGGTTCGCACCGTTAAAAATGCCAGTGGAACGGCAATCAATGCCGAACACAGGGTCACGATTGCCGCCATCGCCGCACTGTTGAACAAAATGGTAAGAGTTCGCGCACGGGAAACTAACTCCCAGAGCGCCTCCCCACCGACACCAGCCGTCCGGATGACCAAATAAGTCAGAGGCAGAGCGATCGCGATCGCTACTGCCGCTGCTGTTAAAGTCAGAAATAAAGGGGGTCGAGCTGCTTTCTCCAATCAGTTAATCGACATTGGGATTAACAACCAATAATTCAACCAATTAAATTACCTGTGTTTCCTGCAAAAGCTTCAACGTTGCATCCAAGTCGTTCAGATTGCTCAAGTCAATGGCAGTCGCTTGGCTGGGAATTCCATTGAGTGCTTTTAAGTTCCCCTCCGGAGCGATTCCCGAAACTAGTGGATACTCATAAGTCTTGGTTGCAAAGTATTTCTGAGCATCCTGAGCCAACATGAAGTCCACAAACTTCTGAGCAATATTGGGATGTTTTGTACCATCTAGAATTGCCACCCCTGCCACGTTGACTAGGGAACCCACATCATTGGTGAAGTGATGATCCACGGGAGCTTGAGGATTTTCTTGCTTGAACTTTTCCAAGTAATAGTGATTGACAAATCCGACGGCAATTTCCCCACGGGATAAGGCTTCTACAATTGCCGTATTTTTGGGATAAGTTTTGGGGTTATTGGCCTTAATGCCTTCGAGCCATTGCTTGGCTTTCTCATCCCCTTGCGAGACGCGCAGAGCGGTGACAAAGGACTGGAAAGAGCCATTTGTAGGTGCCCAACCAATTTTTCCTTTCCACTTTGGATCGGTAAAGCCAGAGATTGATTCTGGTAAATCTGCTGGTTTGACTAGCTTGGTGTTGTAGTCTACTGTCCGCACTCGACCCGTAATTCCTACCCACTTCCCATCGGGTGAGCGGTAGCGGCTTTCTACCCGATCGAGCAGTGACGGTGGCAACTGAGATGCCCTCCCTGCCTTTTGCATTGCTCCGAGTGCCCCGGCATCTTGAGCAAAGAAAACGTCAGCCGGACTATTTTTGCCTTCTTCCAGAATGGCGGCTGCTAACTCAGCGGTGTCGCCATAGCGGACTTGTACTTTCGCCCCAGTTTCCTGTTCAAACTGTTTAATCAGGTCGCCAACCAGTTTCTCGTCCCGTCCTGAGTAGATCACCAGTTCTTTTTCCAATGGGCCGGTGGCGGCAACTGGGCTGGCAGATGGACTGGCGGCAGTCGTACTGGCAGGGCTGCTGGTTGGGGAGGTTGCATTGGGAGTTGTGGCACTCTGGTTGTCAGCGCAGGCGATCGCTAACCCGCCGCTGGCAGTTGCCAGTCCCATTAAAAACACAAACTTTCGACGCTTCACAAGATTACTCCTAATAAAATTTTCTATTGACAATATTTGTTAACTAGGTAACTCAGAAGTGTTGGTTAAATTACTACAAGCAACTTCTCAACCTGCTACCTGTATAAAAGATTGCTTTTTTTTTAAAACCATCTTTTATAGCCTGTGTTATTAACACTATTTTGAGTGGCGTATTGACAACCTTTGAATATAGCTGCAAAAAAACTTATTGTCAATAATTATCATTAAGCTGCACAAATTTTGAAGGTGACAGCGATGCAGCGGCGTTAAGTTCCTAGGTTCGGGAGCATCTCGATGAGAGCAAATTGTCCAGAGACGGGAATTGGGCTAGACCAGCGAAGTCCGTCTACCGCTTCGAGAGCCGCTTTGCGCTTTGCCGACTCAATCTAGCCTACCAACCCTGGCTTTAGATAAACTAAGGCGGAATGAGCCTAACGCAAGGAGCCTAGCAATAAATTTCTAGATTAGACCTAAAGCTTCCTTTAGCTTACTGGTAAGCCTTTAAACCCGTTTAAACGGGTTTAAGTTTTTAGCCCAAACTTTAGCTTCGGGCTTCAGTTTAGGGCTGAAATCAGCGACTAAGCCGATGCTTTCTCAAATCGCTGGTTCACTGCATTCCAATTAATGACATTCCACCAGGCATCTAAGTAATCAGCACGCTTATTTTGGTATTTCAAATAGTAGGCGTGTTCCCAGACATCATTACCCATAATCGGATACATTCCTTCCATCAACGGGCTATCTTGATTCGCCGTACTCATCACTTGCAACTTACCATCCTTGCCGCGAACCAACCAAGCCCAACCACTGCCAAAACGCTTGCTACCGGCTTCATTGAATTGCTTCTTGAAGGCGTCAAAGCTGCCAAAGCTTTGATTAATCGCTGTGGCAATTTCCCCCGTCGGCGCTCCACCGGCATTGGGTGCCATAATTTCCCAGAACATCGTATGATTTACGTGACCGCCGCCGTTATTGCGTACTGTAGTACGAATATCTTCTGGCACGCTATTGATGTCGCGAAGCAATTCTTCAGCACTCTTGCCTTTGAGTTGCGAGTATTTATTCACGGCTTCATTCAGGTTTTTGACATAAGCGGCATGGTGTTTATCATGGTGAAACCGCATCGTCGCCTCATCAATATGGGGTTCCAGAGCATTGTAGGCATAAGGTAAAGGCGGCAGTGTAAAAGTATTTGCCGTTTGCCCTTGCTGTGGTGCTTGCGGTGTCTGCTGTGGTACTTGCGGTGTCTGCTGCTGTGCTTGCTGGGTTTCACTTTTTGGGGTTGTTTGAGCTGCACAAGCTGCGGGGAAAGCCCCAATCACGGCTGCTCCGGCAGTGCCACCTAGCAGAAACAGGAAATTTCGACGATAAAGAGCCATAATTCAATCAATTTCGGTAAAAATCTGCGCTTTTATCAAAAATTACACCTGTCTACCGACATAAATACCTCTATCTCAAGGAGGTAATTTCGGGATGGCGACCGGATTGCGTTAAACGATCGCATCCTCGAAAAACAGTAAATTCCACTCTTACTCCATCCAATATTTCAAAAAATTGGATTAAAAATTGGACTGTAAACCAATTCGTAAACTTAAACCGGGGTGATAGATTCGATTAGCTTTTTCGTACTTTACATCAGCCAAATTTTCTAAATTTACGGTAATACCAAAATTTTTAGTAATCGGAATCCGACCGCTCAAATCTAAATTTAAGTAGGACGGTGAAAAATCTTTGTTGCTTTCACCAGGATTATTAAAGAAAGCTCTTCGTGCCCCACTGTGGTAACTTGCAAATAAATTCAACTGCCATCCTCCCCTGGTATAGCCGATACCAAATTGCCCTACGGAATAAGGAATTAAGCCTAGTTGAAATCCCCTTTCCAAGCCAGTTTCAATTCGCGCATCCGTATAGGTATAGTTGAGGAAAGTTGACCATTGCGGAGTCATTTGCCAGCGCAGTGCCGCCTCTAACCCATTTGTATTAACAAGCCCAATATTCGCCCAGCGTCCTGATAGAACTCCGAGGCGGTCGTTTAAACGACTGCCGAAATAGGTAAACTGTCCTGTCAAATTTTCTAAAAATTGGATATCGACTCCAGCCGTCCAAGAAGAGCCAGTTTCCGGATTTAAATCTGGATTAGGCAACCAGTTATGAACTGCATCAAAAACATACAATTGATCTAATCCAGGATTGCGCTGCACTGAAGCCCAACTGCCCCGCACAGCTACCGTTGGGGTAACAGCCCATCGTGCCCCGACGCTAGGATTTAAATAACTCCCAAAGTCACTATTAAAGTTTTGTCTCAGACCAAAATCTGCCTGAAAGGAGTCGCTTATCTTCCAACTATTTAAGGCAAATATTGCTGTATGTAACCTATCTCTATTTTCACTTTCATTAAGGGCAAGCTGATTAGGAGCCGTACTTAAAACATCCCCATTCAAGTAGCTATTCTGTAAATCTAAGCCCCAAGTCAACTTGTTATCAGAGGATGTTTGCCACTGATGCTCTACCCTAGCATTGAGAGCTTGAGAATTCAGGGTGCCAGTCCGGTAGAAGATATTTTGAGTTGGGCCATAAGTGTTAAAGTAATCTTGATTGTATGAAAGTGTCGTTTTCAGAACCGAATCTTCACCTTCTCCTAGCAAAGTCTTCCAAGATAACCCAATATTAAAAGCATCGTGATCTAATCTGTCTCTTTGTAGAGGAAACCCAAAATAAAGTAACCCACGACGACTGCTAATTTTAGAAGCATCTAAACTAAGAGTATTTCTAGAATTCAAATCTAGTGAGATCCCACCAAAGTAGTTACTAGTTGCGGTATCTCCGTTAAATAGAAGACCTTCGGAATCCCGATTAGCTGCACCTTTAGGGACAGCATAACGATTATCTGCCTCGTAATCTTCATAGCCAAGATTAAATCTTAGATTGTCAACAGAACCGCCATAGCTAATCCGATAGTTAGACTGATTAAAAGAGCCATATTCAACTAAAGCATTGAGTCTAGGAACTTCTTGCCCTTGTTTGGTGATGATATTAACAACTCCTCCAAAAGCTTCCGAACCATATAAAGTAGAACTGGTGCCGCTGGATAATTCTACTTCTTCGATTGCTTCTACTGGAATACTATTAAGGTCGGTAGCGCCATGATAAGTATTAATATTCGTGTTAATCGGTCTGCCATTGAGGAGAAAAACAGACTGATTAGTCGAATGTCCCCGGTAGTAAGTACCCGTATGAATATCTGCGCCAAAACCAGCATCGTTAATAGCAAATCCAGGAAGTCCTCTCAATACTTCCGCTGCACTATTAGCGCCTTGCTTTTGAATTTCTTCTTGATTAATTGTATAGAGGGGCGTAGACGTTTCCGTGAAAACTTCTCTTTTTGCTGTTACAACTAATTCAATTTCTTCATTTGTTCCTACTTGAACTTCTGGCTCAGATGCCAACTCACTTGATTCAACTGCTTCTGGCGTTTCATCAGCCTCGATAGCAGGCTCAGATGATAGGGAATCAGTATTATTATCTAAGTTGAAAATAAGCGCGGAATCACTTTGATTAACTTCTCCGCTTGGAATTCCAGCCTTTCCAATTATGACTACCTGAATACTATTAGAATCTAAAGGAGTAACAGATACAGCAGTAATTGCATCAGTAGGGTTATTTTGATAGAAACGATTTCCTTCAGGTAAGCTCAACTGAGCATTGATGATGTTAGCGGAAAAGATATTGTTATTGCTGGATGTCAAAATTTGAGAAAGCGTACCACCCGTAGTTTCTAAAACTACCTGAATACCGCTACTTGTTGGAATTAAACGAATGCTAGTGACTTGTGTGACTTCTGCCCGAACTAGAGGGGCAATGAATACTGCTACAGCGTTCGCAATCAAAAAGCTATTGAACAATAATTGTTTATTCATATATTTTTTCCAATAAAGTTTTAGTTAATTGCTTCGAGCTTTAGCGATCGCTTTGATGATTGAAGGCAACAAATGATTAAGAAATCAAAAAATAGCTTGACGAATGAAGCTCTTTGATTTCTTGGAGTAAACTTTGATATTGTTGTTGCTTGCCTTGTTGTAGATAGAGATCGGTGGCTTTCTCGAAATCTGCTTTCACTCCCTGTTTGTGTCCCAACGTGTAGTGGACGAGACATCGGCAGTGATAGGCGTCGCCATCCTGAGGATTGAGTTGAATCGCTTGGGTAAAGTCTTCGATTGCTCCCTGATAATCCTGTAACTGGGAGCGGACAAAACCCCGGTTATAGTAAGCTAATGCGAGGCTGGGATCGATCTCAATTGCTTGGCTAAAGTCAGCGATCGCTCCTGGCGTATCTCCGAGGGCAGCGCGGGCAAGACCTTGATTCGTGTAAGCTTGAGCATTATCGGGATTGAGGCGAATTGCTTGGGTTAAATCAGCGATCGCTTGACTGTAATCTCCGCTCAATACCTTGTAGACTCCGCGCTTGAAGAAGTCCTCAGCACCCATTTGAGCTATATCGGTACTCGCCGTTATCGTGATTTGTAATGGCTGAGCTTGAGCTATCAGCGGCAAATTCAGCAGTACCACTGCAATGCTGAAGATGATAATAATGCGGGAGCGACTCATAAGATAGACGTTTAGAAAGCACGGATACGCCAACATTTTGAGTTGAGTTGCTGTCGCCGTCAAAAGACAAGCTGTCAAACTTGTTTCGTGCAGTTTGGAGTGTAAGCTTATTCAGAGATTGCACAGAACACAAAGAAAGCACAAAGTTTTAGATGCATGGTTCCTCTACCTAACTATCGTCCCAAACAACTCTCCCTTGGCCCTTTAGAAGCAGAGATTTTAAATATCGTCTGGGAACTTGGTTCTGCCACGGTTAAGGATGTACACGATCGCATTCTGGCTGACCCAGACCGGGAGTTAGCTTATACTTCAGTAACAACGGTGCTGCGTCGCTTGACCCAAAAAGGTTGGCTAGCTTGCGATAAACAAGAACGTAGCTTCTCCTGGCAACCCTTGATTTCGCGGGAAGAAGCGCAAGCCATTAAAGCTCACGAACAGTTACACCAGTTTCTGGCAGTGGGGAACCCAGATGTCGTCGCCGCCTTTGCAGATAGCCTCGACAGCGCTAGCGTAGAGCAAATAGAAGCGATCGCGCTTCGTCTTCAATCCGCACGCAAAGCGAGAGAGGAGGGAAAATAATGCATCTAGCAATGATTCTGACAGCGTTAGGATTAGCGTGGTGTCTGAGATGCACAGGGTCAAATCCTTCTGGAAATTGGACGCAACGCTGGCAACGAGCCTTTGGGTTATTTTTGTTTCCGCCGATGCTATTAATCGTGACAGCGATCGCGGTTATTTGTATGGGTACAGACGGAAAAATGGGAGGACTGCAAGCCGGATGGTTCAGCTACTCCCTCGCATGGGGATTTTTAGGTGTTGCCGGAATTTTATGTCTAAAGTTGGCAAGGGAGGGATGGCTTGCGGTACAACAGACACGCACCTATCCCCAAATTGAGATTGAAGGTAAATTGGGTCGCCTTCTTGAGGCTAGCGTTCTATTTAGTGCCCAAATTGGGTTCTGGCAGCCTGAATTAGTCGTGAGTCAGGGATTGTTAGAAACCCTCGATCGAGATCATCTAAAAGCAGTTCTCGCCCACGAACAAGCGCATTCCTATTATCGGGATACGTTTTGGTTTTTTTGGCTTGGCTGGGTGCGTCGGATAACCGCTTGGCTGCCAAATACAGAAGCTTTGTGGCAAGAACTTTTACTATTGCGAGAACTTCGTGCGGATCGATGGGCGGCGCAACAGGTAGATCCTTTGTTGTTGGCGGAATCTCTGCTATTGGTGGTGAGTGTCTCGCCAGTACAGTCTGAAAGTTTCTGTGCGGCGTTCAGCGCTGTTGCCACCCGGAACCGTTTAGAGGAAAGAATCGAAGCACTTTTAGCACCACCAGAAGAGTCAAATTCACCCAGCTTATGGCTTTGGCATTGGATACTGCTAGGCTTTCTTCCGCTAATAACCGTGCCGTTTCACAGTTAAATTTTGGTGCTGCACAATCGGGATGATTTTCTGTTAAATTTTGCCCAAAGAGGCAAAGTTTTTCTTACCGTCTTTGCGCGAGATGATCATCCGTTCCCTGTGCAACGCCTCAATTTCTGACAAATTAACCGAGGACGGAATTACTCAAGAAAACCACTCCAATCGAGCAGATAGCCAACCCGGCGAATCGCTGCCAGGGTAGCGGTTGAGTGGCAGATTTCCGGCTCACTGCATTGCCAATCAGCATGGCAACCAAGGCAACGCCATACTGAATAAATGTGAAACCCAGAAGGTAAGCAACAAGCGGCGTCATGCCAGCACCGACGATTGCCTCGCCATAAGCGTAGCCGTGAAATAAACCAGCGATCGCTCCCAGCGCCAGAATAACCAGCCAGTTTGGTTTATTTGGCGTCACTAACAGCGCCCCAAAGATAATCACGGAACCCGCGATCGCTATCTCAGACCCCGGTAAATCTAGCTTCAGTAAATGAATCCCAGTTCCCGCCAGTGCTGCCGACACAAACCCGGCTGGGATGAATGCGCCCCACACTTGCCCAACCGCCAGTAACCCAATCGCCACCACAAACGCAAAATGATCCAGTCCAATCAAGGGGTGGGCTAGCCCTGAAAAGAACCCTTCAAAGAAATTAGACGGCGTCTTGCCACCCATTGGATGGTGAGCGATCGCCTGCTGGGCGCATAGCAAAGTGCTAATTAAAACCAAAAATACAATTACCGTTCGGCTTTGCATCAGATTCAAGAAAGCAAAGCGTCTATCTTTAGACATATTCTGTACCTCGCAGATTTCGCAAATCAATTTCTTTCGGCGGGTATTCTGGCTGAGAGATCAAAACGACGGATCTCATTACAGCTGCGGGACAGCGACGGCTTTACACCGAACTTTCCCCGTTACCTCTGGTGGCTGCTCCCCACCAGAACCGATTGAGTAGGGCAATCATATCACTTCAGTGCTGGCATTTTAAAAAGTATGGGTAAAATGAACCTCAAACAGATGACTCCAAGAGCCGCTTTATTTGAGGAGGAATCGAAAAAATGTGCGTTAATTGTCTGCTGGTTTCGGCTTTAATCTTCTTTACAATCCAACCCGGCGAATCAAATTGCATTGGCTCAAAAACTCAAGAAGCGATCGCTTCTTGACTGCCACTATAATTAGCTCAGGATTTCCTTTAGCTCGTGCTGGTTCCAAAGCGAACGGTAAAGCCCAGGTTCTCGCAAAAGCTCGGCATGAGTCCCAGACTGCACGATCTCACCTCGATCCATCACAAAAATGCGATCGGCAGTTGCAGCCGCAGACAGTTGGTGAGAGATAAAAATCACCGTTTTGCGCTGAACGCCTTCCGATAGATTATTCAAAATCGCTGTGGCAGTCTGATTATCGACGCTAGAGAGAGCATCATCCAAAATCAGAATCGGGGAATCCATCAGCAAAGCACGGGCGAGAGCAGTTCGCTGTCGCTGTCCGCCTGAGAGGGTGATGCCGCGTTCTCCGACAATGGTTTCGTATTGCTGCGGAAAATTAAGAATTTCTGGGTGAATTTGTGCTTGCTTGGCAGCATTCATAATCTCTGACTGTTCGCTCAGAGGATTGCCGTAGCGAATGTTGTTTTTGATGGTAGTGCTGAACAGAAAACTGTCTTGAGGGACATAAGCGATCGCTCCCCGCAAATCGGGCAATTTTATCTGCGTAATATCATTGCCATCTAGGAACAAACTCTCGCTTGGAATATCCACTAATCGCGGCAAGGCATTGGCAAGCGTCGATTTTCCGGAGCCAATTGGCCCGACAATTGCCACGGTTTCTCCTGGTTCAATGGTAAAGCTAACATTCTTAAGCGCCGGAGTTGCGGCTCCGGGAAACGTATAACTCAGCTGACGAGCTGTTAATTTACCGCTTACTTTTTCAACTGGTAAATTCAGTGCATTCGGAGTATCTTTAATTTTGGCTTCTGCCATGAGAATCGACTCAATGCGGTCAATACTCACCTCACCTCGTTGGTAAGCAGTTATCGTAAAACCCAGTAAAGCAGTGGGGAAAACTAATCGCTCGGTGTAGAGAATCAACGCTAGAAAATCGCCAATCGTAATCGCACCTGCCACAATTGACCGCGCTCCTACCCATAGCAATATCAGTAAGCTGATAAAAGCCATCCCTTGAATGATGGGAAACAAGGTATTTCTCGTCTTTGCCAATTTGATATTGGCTTGCAACAAGCGGTTGTTTAATCGGGAGAAGGCGCGGCGCTCGTTCTCCTCCTGAGCGTAGATTTTGATTAGAGCAATCCCGCTCATATCTTCTTGAATCAATTCGCTGACGCTGGAGAGTTCCTCTTGTAACTCTAGCTGTTCATTCCGCAAGCGATCGCTAAATAGTTGCACAGCAATCAGCATAAACGGATAGACTGCGATCGCCAGCAGACTCAGCTGCAAATTAATCGACAGCATCACTGGCAATGTCAATCCGTAGGCAAAAACTGTATTCGCCAAACTCAACACAGCAAATCCCAGCAGACGCCGGATATTATCCACATCGCTAGTCGCCCGGTTAATCAAATCTCCCGCTGTATTGCTAGCAAAATAAGACGGTTCCAGGGTGAGTAGATGCTGAAAAATCTTTTGTTTCAGGTCAAATTCTACTTGTCGCCCGACTCCAAACAGCAAGATGCGCGAAGCCATCCGCACCACCCACATCGCCGAAGCCAGAATCAGGATTAGCGCTACATACTTCCAGATTTGAGCGAAGTCAAACGCTTGGCGGAGGTCGTCAACGCTATCTCGAATCAGCAAAGGGATATAAACGCCCACTGCATTCACAACAAACAGCGCGATGACGCCTAAGGTAGCCTGCCGCCAGTGGGGACGCAGATAAGCACCCAATTTTTGCAGCCGAGAGTGAGCCATTCTGTGAGGACTGAGGATTAAAAACTGAGAAAAGGCAACAGGCAAAAAACTTCCTTGCAACCTGCAAGAGGCTTTCGCCTAACACCCAACCCCAAACCATCGTAGACGAATTGGCACTCATACTGCTTCTATAAAACGAGGGGTGTCAACCAGCCACGCAGAAAGTAGTAGATGAAGGTGAGATATTCTTCTACCACTCGCGTTGTTGTGACCAACGCTTCCACAGTCGGAACAAAATCCGTGACGGCGATCCGTCGGGCGGGCGTCGCCCCGCCTTGAAAGGTGAAGAAATCTGTCGCTCTGGGGATGACCGTGACGCCCAAATTGGCAAAAGTGAGGTTAGCACGGCGAATATTTAAGCCAGAAGAAACAAGGATAATGCGGCGCGATCGAATCCCACGTTGTCTCAAGATTTCCTCAACCCTGACCGCACTGGTACGGAGATCAACCCCACGAGGTTCAAGCACAATTCGGTTTCGGGGCACACCCATCCTGACCAGCAGCGCCGCGACATCGTTAGCCTCATTGACACTATCTTGATTCCCGATCAGCTCCGATCTGGGTCCGGCGCTGACAATGACTAAGGGGTCATTGCCGCTCCGTATCTGTTCTTGATAAAGCTGAGCAGCGTATAGAATGCGATCGCCTGTATCAGTTAATTGAATCTGCGTCCGATAGGGAAGATTTGCTTGTGTCGTCCCTCGCCCCAGCACCACAATCGCCCCCACAATTTGAGATCCGGTCGGCGTAATATCAGCCGGACATTGAGTTTGGCAAATAAGTTGGCGTCGTTGCTCCAGTTGAATCGCCTCCACTTCTGCTTGCTGAGCCAGCCAGTAGGCAACAATGGGCAAACTAGACAGCAGCAAAACGAGGAAGGCTATCCTAAGTTGGTTCCAGGCTACGCCTGTTATGCCTCCCTTTTTCACCCCGCCAATGGCGAACAGCAAAAGCATAATTGACAACCCCAACGGTTTGAGCGGAAACGAAAGGATATTCCAGGCATTCGATACCAACCTTTCATTGGGATTGTAAAACGCCATCACCATGATCACAAACAACAGTAGCCCGCCCAACCAAGCGAGATATTGTTTGGGAATCCATCGCACTAACAAAAAGTAGACTAAGGTGCCAATCAGCAGCCACAACAGAACTCGCGTTAAGAGTAAAAACATAGTAGGTAATTGGTAATGGGTAATTGGTAATGGGTAATTGGTAATGACTATTTACCGGCGATTACTGATTACCTCTTATCGACGTTTCAATTTTGTCCGAATCGCCTCGGTTACGGTTTGAATTACCTTAACACGGGCATAGTATTTATCATTCGCGGCAACAATTGTCCAGGGAGCGTTAGGAGTGTTCGTCCGCTGAATTGCTTGATTGACTGCCACCTCATAGAAAGCCCAATTGTCCCGATTTCGCCAATCTTCGGCGGTGAGTTTGTATTGTTTAAAGGGGTCATTCTGACGCGATATGAATCGCTGATACTGTTCTTCAGGACTAATATGCAGCCAGAACTTGACCAAAACGTAGCCTGCATTCGTCAGTTGGCTTTCAAACTCATTGATTTCCTGGTAGGCTCTGCGCCATTCCAGTTCTGTGGCAAAACCTTCAACACGCTCTACTAACACTCGTCCGTACCAGCTGCGGTCATCAATGCCAATTGTCCCTGCTGTTGGCAACCACCGCCAGAACCGCCAGAGGTAGTGATGCGCTTTCTCTTCATCCGTAGGTGCTGCGAAAGGATGAACGGCATAACTGCGGGGGTCGAGAACATCGGTTAAGCGTTTGATGGCTCCTCCTTTCCCAGCCGCATCCCAACCTTCAAACAGCACCAGGACGGGCACTTGATGTTTGTGAATCTTCATTTGAAGTTTCAGCAGTTCTACTTGTGCCTCGCGTAACTGCTTTTTGTACTCATCTTTAGAGAGGGCGAGATTGAGATCGACTTGCGCTAAGAGATCCGGTTCGGCGGGGTTGAGGTGTTCTTGAAAGGGTGTAGGGGGAAGAATGGGCGTCCGAATGTGCAGTCGGTCGAGGGCTTCTGTAAGAGTGGCTGCGAATTGGGTGAGGACTTTCACCTGCGCCCAGCGTTGGCAGTTGCCTTCAACTAATGTCCAGGGGGCGGAGCCAGTGCTGGTTTGGACGAGCATTTCCTCGGCATAATCTACATATTTGCCGTAGTGTTTCTCTTGTTTCCAGTCTTCCGGACGCACTCGCCAAGAGTCTAAGGGATCTTTGGCATATTCTTTTAGCCGGTGCTTTAATTCTTTGCGGCTTAGATGAATCCAGAATTTAGCGATCGCATTTCCATCATCCACCAGTTGGCGCTCAAAGGCGTTTATCTCCGCCATCACGCATGGAATTTTTGACTCCTCGATTCTTGCAAACAGCCGGTCTTCTAAAACATGGGTGTACCAGCTGTGATAAAAAATCCCAATACTGCCCTTTACTGGCAGTCTCCGCCAGAAGCGCCACAAAAAGGGGTATTGTTGCTCTTCCTCGTTGGGAGGCCAAATCGGGTGAACCGTAAACCCTCGCGGGTCCATGTAATTGACCATTTTCTTGACTAAAGCACCTTTCCCCGCCGCTGCCCAACCTTCCAGCACGACAATCATGGGTAGCTTTTTGTCCCAGCAAGCCTTTTGGAGCGATCGCACTTGACGCATTAGCGTCTCAATCTGAGACTCATAGGTATTTTTATCGAGGGAAAGATCCAAGTCCAGGGTATCTAGCATAATGTTGACTAGAAAAGAGCAGTATCTTTAACTATCTCCTAGTCTTGCACTTGTTGAGCTGACAATTCAGTAACTACCCCTAAATGTCAAAGCTTAGACATAAAAATACCGGAGCTAAAAACAAGAAGAAGAAAAAAGCGCTTTTTCCTCTTCTTGTTTGCTCCGGGCAACAAATAGTTTGAAAAAAATCGGCAATTGGTAAATTACATCTCCTTACCAATTACCCATCTGATTACTTTGCTTCAAACGCTCCGATATCACAAACACCGCCTTGCGGTCTTGCAACACCCCGTTGATCGGTTGCCAAGCAAGTCGCATTGTTACCTGTATTAATCGCTGGACTACCGGCTAATAACGGTAGAGTTTGAGTCAAACCACCAGTGGCAGAAAGTGCGCCTAGCATTGGTTCAACAATAGTGATGCTAACCGCGCAGTTTTTGTCTGTGGGATCGTTTGGATTTTTGGCGGGAAATTGGATATTGTTGCCGCCGTTGGTCATTTCGTCAGAACAATTCTGTTTAATATTCCAGGTATTCCCCCCATTATCTGCCTTATTATTAGCGATAATTGTATTCTTCAGCGTTATATCTGGACTACTGCCAAAAATACCAGCTCCCATAAACCCAGCATAATTGTTAGCAATCGTGGCATTATTGATGGTCATCTTGCCACTGGTTCTCATAATGGCACCGCCCAAACCCCCCTTCGCATCTGGAGTCACGGCTCGATTGCCTGAAAAAGTAGTATTAGAAACTTCTGCCTTTACATCATTTCCAGTCCACAGTCCCCCGCCCTGATTCGCAGAAAGGTTGCCAGAAAAGGTAGTGTTTCTCACTACAAAAATAGTGCTATTTGTTCCGGCTGTGTAATTAGGAGCAGTCGTAGTGCCACCGACCACGAAAATAGCACCGCCAAAGCCTTTGTCGTCAGTGCCTGTAACGCTATTTCCAGAGAAGGTATTATTTTCGATTGCCGTTGTATTACTATTATAAAGTTGGTTAAAGAAAGCGCCGCCTTGATTGGTAGCAGTATTGTTTGTGAAGGTGTTATTCCGCAGGATGATTTTGCCAAGATTGCCATTAGCACCATCATTATAAATGGCACCACCCGCCCCACCCGGAGCCACAATTCCAGCGCTATTTCCCGTGAAGGTGCTGTTAGTTACGGTTAGATCGCTGAGCAAGTCATAGATTGCACCACCGAGGCTGGCTTGGTTTCCGGTAAAAGTGCTTTTATCTATAATAATTGTACTTTCACTCTTACTATAGATGGCACCGCCTCCAGCCTCTCCCGGTTTCGTTGATTTGTTGTTGCTGAAGGTAGAGTTCAGCACTACTAACTTACCTCGATAACCGCTATAAACACCGCCGCCATTTTCGGCGCTAAAGCCATTAGCAATGGTGAGGTTCTTAAGTGTCAGTTGAACAAGACTATCAGTGGAGAAGATCCGATTAGTTCCATTTCCGCTGAGAGTTACTACACCTCGTCCGTCGATTACCGTATTAGCGGAAAGTACCTTTTCTTTCACTACAATCGTATGCGGACTGGAACCACAATTAAAGGTTACAGTCCCCCCACCTACTAAAGCAGTATCTAAAGCAGCTTCAGTACAGCTTGCAGCAGTTCCATTGCCGACAGTTCCAGCCGCCTTAGCTTTTTGATGCGAGGAAATCGTTAAGGCGACGCAGAAAGCGAGAGTTAAAAAATAGAGTGGTTGTTTCATACCAAAAACCTCATTATTCAATACTAGAAGAGATATTACTGTTTGCAATTGCTCGACCAAATGAGCTTACTTATTTTTGGGGTTAGAATACTGTGCAATTGCAAAAAAAGCCTGGGAGTGAGAAAGGTTAGAAGCTGAACTAACAAACCAGATATTTGACAAGTTCAACATTTATTGGGTTCCAAACAAATGCAGCATTCTCGGCTCAAGGAATAATTTGTAACCCGGAATAGAGTCTCTAACAAAACTAGAAAGTTTAATCATCCGCGAATATACGTAATTTTCACTTTACAGAATTGTCTTACAAGAAGCCTTGTTAAATAGTTCGTGATTTTGGCTATCAATCCGGAAATTTTTTCGATTTTCAGTAAATTTACACACGTTTTATAGTATTAGACTATTGCCAAATTACAAATAAATTTTTATTTAAAAATAGAAATTATGATTAACCGTAAAATCATTTATAAATTCTTGCTTGTGTGTACAGCGTAAAAGCATTTTTATCCATATATTTACATAAATAGAATTCAATCAAATTCGCTCCTAGAAATATTTTATTTATCTATTCATAAGGTCTCTTTGAAATCCTGATAGTTCTATTAATCCTGGTAATGAGGAGCAGGATACATCATAAATCTGATGGGTTAACACCAGATGAAATCAGCTTTTGAAAGTTCTGGCGTATTGCTTGGGTTACTTGCTGTTGCACCAGCGATCGCTGTGAAACCGGCACAGGCAGAAACGATTGTTCCAGCTCAAGATGGTACGGGCACAATTGCCGCTCCTGAAGGGAATACAATCGATATCAGTGGGGGAAAACTCTCTGGGGATGGAGCAAACCTTTTCCACAGTTTTGAGCAATTTAACCTCAATGCAGACCAAATCGCTAACTTTATTTCTAATCCCAAAATTGAAAATATTTTAGGCAGGGTAGTGGGTGGTAATCCCTCTACAATTGATGGTTTAATTAAAGTCACCGGAGGAAATTATAATTTATACCTGATGAATCCATCCGGGATTATATTTGGTGCCAATGCCAGATTGGATGTGCCGGGAAGCTTTACCGCAACCACTGCCACAGGTATTGGTTTTGGCTCTAATTCTTTTAATGCTAGCGGCGATAATAATTACGCAACATTAACGGGAACCCCCAGTAGTTTTTCATTTAATACTGCTCAACCGAGTGCCATTGTCAACTCTGGAGAACTAGCTGTTAAAGAAGGACAAAATCTCACCTTGCTGGGTGGCACTGTGGTTAGCCAGGGAACTCTGTCAGCACCAGGAGGTAAACTGATTGTGGCAGCAGTACCAGGACAGAATACAGTACGGATTAGTCAACCCGGACAATTGCTAAGTTTAGAAATTCAACCAATTTCTTCTGATGCCAGTCAGTCTTCAACTGCAACAGTTTCCTCTCTACCCCAGTTATTAACGGGCAGCAAAGCGGGAAATGCCACTGGACTGACTACAAATAGCAAAGGAGAGGTAGAGCTAACAGGTTCTGGTATCAAAGTAGAAGCGGGAGATGTGGTAGTCCGTCAGCTCAATGCGGGAACAGCGACTCTTTCAGCCAACCATAATTTGACCCTAGTTGAAAGCCAGATGCAGACATCTGGAGATATGAATCTGCTGGCAAAAGATACCGTGCGAGTGCGGGATAGCGTCGCGACGCCTTTTGTGGCGAAGGCGGGGGGGAATCTCACTGTTCAAGGCAATCAAGCGGTTGATATTTTGGCACTGAATCACCCAGAAACCCCCTTTCAAAGTGGCGGAAATCTCAGTTTAATCAGTGATGGCATTATTTCTGGAGATGCTCACTATTCAGCGGGTGGTAATTTTTCAATTCTCAACTTATCGGGAGCAGGTGGCAAGTTTCAAAGTATCTATGACCCCATCATTACTTCCGATGGCGATGTCATGCTTGATTCTTATACAGGTGCTTCCCTTAAGATAATCGCAGCCGGAAAAATTACGATTAGTGGGGATATCGTCATTAATGCGATAGATCCAGAGGTAGACCCTGATAGCCGTGCCTTGATTTTACAGGCGGGTGCGGTTGGAACAACTGATAATGTACCTTTCAGCGAACCCTTTCCGGGTGCATCTCCAGAATATTTTGACGACGCAGGCGCAAATCCCTCTTACACAACCTTTGTGAAATCTCCTGCCTCAGCGGGAACAATTACAGTTGCAGGAACCATCAAATCTGATGATTTACTGGGGCCAGCCGAACCATTAGATGTTACCTTGTCGGCACCGGGTGATATTAATGTTCAAACCATTCAGTCGTCTGGGGGAAACATTAGTATTAGCAGCACCAGCGGTTCTATTAATGCCGCCGACCCAGTCAATCAAGTTTACAATTTAGACTCGCGGAATCGCCCTGGTAACGCGGGTACGATTACCCTCAGCGCCCCATCTGGAAATATCACAACTGGAGATATTTTTTCCTCTTCTGATAACTTTGGCACTACCGCTTCTGGGACTGGTGGCGCGATCGCAATTAGCGCCGGAGGCAATATTAAGACTGAAACCATAGATTCCAGTTCTAAGTGCAATTCTTGCTCTTCCTCTGGCAATGGCGGTGAAATCACGCTGATTGCTGGCAATGATATCGCCGCTAAAATCATCGATGCTCAGAGTCTTGGCAGTGGCATAGGCGGTAATGTAACTATCGCGGCAGGACAGAATCTCACCGTTGATAATAAGTTCGTTACTTTTACTTACAATAACCCCAGCATTAACACGACAGGAACGGGCGGGGGTGGAGCCATTAATATCAACCATCACGGGGGAGTCCCAGTCCCCACGACTCCATTTGTCGTTGGCGATCCCACAACGAATGGAACTGCCCAAGCCATCACCACGGGCACTTCGACAATTTCGCCCCCCGAATCTTTCCCCGGTGGAACTGTTCAGGGCAATATTACGATCAATACCACTCCTCCACCGCCGATTCCTGCACCAATTCCTGCACCAATTCCTGCACCAATTCCTGCACCAATTCCTACGCCAACTCCCGCGCCAACTCCTACCCCTGTCCCTAGTTCAAATCCCCAGCCGGAACCTGGGAACCAACCCAAGGCAGAAATTGTGGCAGACTTTCAAGGAAATACACTCTCACCCGTACCAGTAGAAGGTGCAGAAAATCAAAGACCGATTTTGTGTACGGTAGAGAGTCTCGAAGATGAAAAGCTGCCGATTTTACACAGGTTGCCTCGCTGTCAAGAACGCCCCGATCGCCGCAATCAGCCACCGGCAAGCTCTAAAACGCTGTTTGTTCCGCAACAACAAAGCGATCGCGCGATCCCTCAAAAGTAATCAATGTCACGAAAGCGCTGGTTTGTAAGCTCAGCCGCAAAAATCTCTAAGATATAATTTTGAATCGCCCAGAAATGCGGATACTTCCGCGTTTCTGTGCGATTTTCAGACGAAAGAGGTATGCGATCGCTAGTTTGGTGAAGGAAAGTATTTATAAGGAACACAAGCTCTCTTACTGAGGACAACGCATTGCCCTCAGTTAGCTATCCTTATAAAGCATTGATTCAAAGTTTTGAGAAGGGATTGAACGTGTCGCAAGTCAAACCAACCATTCTGGTGACGGGTGGAGCTGGATATATTGGAACCCATGCTGTACTGGCGCTGCTCAAGGCAGGCTATGGGGTAGTGGTATTAGATAACCTGGTGTACGGACATCGGGAATTGGTGGAAAATGTACTCAAAGTAGAGCTGGTAGTGGGAGATATGAGCGATCGCGCTCTCCTCGCCCAACTCTTTGCCACTCGCAATATTGCGGCAGTTATGCACTTTGCCGCTTATATTGCTGTGGGAGAGTCCGTCACCGATCCCGCGAAATACTACCACAACAACGTCGCTGGCACCCTGACACTGCTAGAAGCAATGGTGGCGGCAAACGTGAAGAAATTTGTCTTTTCTTCTACGTGCGCCATCTACGGGATGCCTCAGGAAGTTCCCATGACCGAACACCATCCCCAGAATCCCCTCAGTCCTTACGCAACCAGTAAGTGGATGGTAGAGAAAATTCTGGCGGATTTTGATCTTGCCTACGATTTCAGGTCTGTGGCATTCCGCTATTTCAATGCGTCTGGTGCGAATCCCGATGGCTTACTGGGTGAGGATCACGAACCAGAAACCCACCTGATTCCCTTGGTACTCCAGACAGCTTTGGGCAAACGGGAATCGATCTTCATTCTTGGTACCGATTACCCGACACCTGATGGAACCGGAATTCGGGACTACATCCACGTCAGCGACTTGGCAGATGCTCACGTTTTAGGGTTAGAGTATCTCCTGCAAGGCGGAAGCAGCGATGTCTTTAACTTAGGGAATGGCAACGGTTTCTCAGTCCGAGAAGTGATTGAGACAGCAAAGGCGGTAACGGGTCGGGAAATTCCCGCAGTAGAACGCGATCGCCGTGCCGGTGACGCCCCAATTTTAGTCGGCAGCAGCGACAAAGCAAAAAAAATCCTCGGTTGGCGTCCACAATACGCAGACCTGAGTAAAATCGTTGCTGACGCTTGGCAATGGCATCAGCATCGTCATGGATAATTCTGGAGTGGAAGTTAGATTAAGTCGTTTAGAATCGATTGTTGAACAAATTGCAGAGGCAGTACTTGCCAGCGCTGACACAATTGACCGTCTTGGCGAGCGAGTAGATGCTCTCACAATTCAAGTACAACAACAGGGAAATCTTAGAGAGGCAGTAATTGCTACCAATGAGACAATTAACCGCCTTGCTGACCGAGTGGATGCCCTCACCATTCAAGTACAAGAACAGGGGCATCAAGTCCAACAGCAGCACTATCAAATTTTTGCCTTAAGTGATGCAGTGCAAACCTTGGCAGAAACCCAAGATGATTCTCTCGTGCGGTTGACGCAACTGACAGAAGCTTTACAACGCCTTGTGGATGCCATCGAAGCAACTGAAGAGACCGAATCTTAATCTCGGTCTCTGGTTTGCTATCGTATCCCGATTGGCTGTCAATCCCAGGGAAATAAAGTGGAAGTCCCCATCAACTCATCAGGAGAGTTTTCATGCACTTTCTTCGTCGGTACGCTGTCATCCTTCCCGTGACTGCCGCCGTCAGTTTCTTGCTCGTCAGTTGCAGCGAAAGCAAAATCACTCAGTGTCAAAAGATATTCAAGATTACCAACGAAACGGTGAATGAAACCAAAACCGTTACCAATGGAGGTCAAAATAGCTCTCCAGAAGCGCTAGTCAAAACAGCCGAGATTTGGGATAAATCAGCTCAAGAAATGACCAGTATCCAAGTCAATGACCCAAAGCTGAAAAAGTTTCAAGCTGATTTTATTAGGATGTATCGAGAGAGTAGTAAGGCAACTCGCGAATATGTTGCAGCTCTCAAAAAAAGGGATTTCCCCGCGGTTGATGCCGGATTTAAAAAATTGCAAAAATCCTATAACCCAGAAAGAAATTTAGTGAATGGGATAAACACCTACTGTGGAAGTTAATCAAAAGTTGCTTGCGATTTCTACCCACTTTCTAAAGCTCAAAAATTAGGAGAAGAGAAGAATCAAGCTATTTTTCTGGGCTAAGTTCTAGGAAGTCTATTTTTGATTCCATGTAATCCAGTGTCAGGCGTGCAAAAGTGCGGTAATGGACTTAGAGCCTACAGCGATCGCTCAAGAGCGATCGATCGCTGGCTGAGGAGTGAGTAAAATTTACACTCAGCCCTTAAGTACGCGCAACTGTGAAGTCAGCTTTGTCATTAAAGTATGCCCTCGTCCATGAATGGTTGACCCCCGAAGCTACTGGCGGGTCAGAACTCGTTGTCCGAGAAATTCTCAAGCACATTGATGCCGACCTCTATGCCCTCATTGACTTTGAATCCACCAATTCCGAAAGTTATCTCTTCAATCGCCCCATTGGCACCACATTCCTGCAACACTTCCCGAAAGCCCGCAGTGGCATTCAAAAATATCTCCCCCTATTGCCGCTAGCGATTGAACAGCTGGACTTACGCGACTATGACGTAATTCTCTCCTCTGCCCACGCTGTCGCCAAAGGAGTCCTCACCAGTCCGCAACAACTGCATATCTGCTACTGCCATACGCCCATGCGCTACGCCTGGGATTTAACTTTTGATTATCTAGACAGTAGCCGACTAGGACGGGGTCTCCCAGGCATCCTGACGCGGTATCTCCTTCATCAACTGCGTCAGTGGGATGTCCTCTCCGCAAACCGCGTTGATTATTTCATCGCCAACTCCCAACACACCGCACGTCGCATCTGGCGCTGCTATCGGCGGGAAGCAGAAGTCATTTATCCACCCGTCAATATCGAGCGGTTTTCCTTTCAGCCCCATAAAGAAGATTTTTACCTCACCGTTTCCCGGCTGGTGAGTTACAAGCAAGTATCTTTAATTGTCCGATCTTTTAACCAACTGGGACGCCCGCTTGTGGTGATTGGCACGGGTCCGGAACTTGACGAAATGCGCCAACTAGCGAAACCCAATGTAAAAGTGCTAGGGTCACAACCAGATGATGTTGTTGAGCAGTATATGGCTCAAGCAAAAGCATTTGTGTATGCAGCCTGTGAAGACTTTGGCATGGCGTTGGTAGAAGCCCAAGCTTGTGGCACTCCTGCGATCGCCTATGGTGCTGGTGGGGCATTAGAAACCGTTCTGGATATTCGGGAACACCCGACACAGGGGACTGGCTTATTTTTTCCAGCCCAAACAGAAGCGGCTTTGATAGAAGCGGTAAAAACCTTTGAAGCATCGCAAGGATTATTTAATCCGGAGATTGCTAGAGTCCGCGCTTCTCAGTTCGCCCCTCAAACTTTCCAGAAGCGCTATCTAGCCTTTCTAGAGAGCTGTTATCAAGAATTTCAGTCATCCTCAGCCATTCGTCCCTAATCATCCGTCATGCTCTTTAGCCGGTTGCTAAAAACCCATGACTAATGACCAATGACCAATGGTTAATGACCAAATTCCATTTTCTGGGACTCTATTAGCTGTCTTCAGGCGTCTTGTGGCTTTATGATCGGGACTGTGTGGTGTGAAGTGAAGGAGTAAGATGACTGCCGAAAGCCAACTTATCTCCGGCAAGATGTTGTGGGCGTTCGTGAAGCGAGGTTTTCAACCACTCGCGCCGACAGGTAGGCCCAGAGGTTTGAGCAAACAGCGAGACCTCCCCCTACAGCGTCTAGACCGAGATTTCGCTAAGCGATGTTTTGATGTTCTGTTTTCACTGTCGGTTTTGATTTTGTTTTCTCCCGTTTACCTGCTGTTGGCCTTGCTGATTGCCCTTAGCACACGAGGCCCGGTTTTTTATCTCCAGGAACGAATCGGGAAAAATTACCAGCCTTTTGGTTGCCTCAAATTCAGAACGATGGTGCCAAATGCAGACGAAGTGTTGTTGCAAATGATGGCAACCTCACCCCATCTGCGTCAGGAATTCGAGGATAATTTCAAACTCAAAGACGACCCTCGAATTACATGGATTGGTAAATTTCTACGGGTGACTAGCCTGGATGAGTTTCCCCAATTCTGGAACGTTCTGAAAGGGGATATGAGTGTTGTTGGACCAAGACCTCTAGTTGCTGAGGAGTTGTCAAAATACGGACATCACATTGACAAAGTGTTGACGATTCGACCTGGAATCACCGGATTGTGGCAGGTTTCTGGGCGTAATGACATCCCTTACCCGCGCCGAGTGCAGATAGATGTCTATTACGTCAATGCCAGGAATTTCTGGCTCGATTTGTGGCTGATTGTAAAAACAATTGGCGTTGTCGTTTCCCCTAAAGACAATGGTGCCTACTGACAAATAGCTGACGTTCGGCCATCTATCACTCAAATAAAGTTCTTTAAACAACGACTCCTACAGCTTTCCTCCTTACGTGGAGAGAGCTGTAGGACTTTGTGATTCATTAGTTTGATGAGTCTTAGAAGACTGTGGAGTTCCGCTTGCCTCTAGAGCGGGTAGACTCTTCATACCTGATTTTACGGTCTAGATCAGTGAGTTGTTGTGATGGCGATTAATCAATTTGTCTCGCTCGGAATTTATGCAACAGGTATTGTAGGTACTCTTGCAAGAAGCTTTTCTCCTCTTCTTGGCTCAACATTTAGTCCACCGTTGAAATACGTAAGTCTTATTGCCGATGCTTAGAAGAATCTACGTATATTCCTGATGTTGCGCCAGAGATTTTAAGTTAACGTAAGGAGTGAATTAAGGATTTCCTCTACTTACAGAGGGATTTTTCATAAAATTGGGTGCAAGTGACTCTTGCTGCAACGTTAGCGAGAGAAAACTTACAGGATAATTACCACTTACTGTTAAGACGATTGTTTCGTCACAGGCTATAGGGAATACTAAGTATGACGCAACGCAAGCGAGCGCTAATTACGGGCATTACAGGACAAGACGGTTCTTACTTAAGTGAATTTTTGCTTGAGCAAGGCTATGAGGTTCACGGGATCATTCGCCGGACTTCTACATTTAATACAGACCGGATCGATTATATGTATGAAGACCCTCACAAAGAGGGTGTGCGGTTGTTTCTGCACTATGGTGATTTAACCGATGGCACGACGCTACGCCGGATCTTAGAACAAGTCCAGCCGGTAGAAATTTATAATTTAGGTGCCCAATCCCACGTCCGCGTTAGTTTTGACTCGCCGGAATACACGGTTGATGCAGTCGGGATGGGGACGTTACGCCTTTTGGAAGCGATTCGGGACTACCAACAACGTACCGGCATTGAGGTACGGTTTTATCAGGCAGGTTCTTCTGAGATGTTTGGTAAGGTACAAGAAGTACCTCAGAAGGAAACCACACCGTTTTACCCCCGCAGTCCTTATGCCTGTGCGAAGCTTTACGCTCACTGGCAAACGGTAAATTACCGGGAATCCTACGGTCTATTTGCGTGTAATGGGATACTCTTCAACCACGAAAGTCCACGGAGAGGAGAGACGTTTGTAACGCGCAAGATTACCAGAGCGATCGCTCGCATTGTTGCCGGGAAGCAGAAAAAAATCTACCTGGGTAATCTCGATTCCAAGCGGGATTGGGGCTACGCAAAAGACTATGTAAGAGCAATGTGGCTAATGCTACAGCAGCAGGAAGCGGATGATTACGTTGTAGCAACGGGAGAAACTTACTCCATTCGTCAATTCCTGGATATTGCCTTTGAGCACGTCAATCTAGATTGGAAAGACTACGTAGAGTTTGACGAACGCTATTTACGTCCAGCTGAAGTGGATTTGCTGATCGGCGATCCCACGAAGGCTTACCAAAAGCTGGGTTGGAAACCATCGGTTACTTTTGAAGAATTAGTTCGCTTAATGGTGGAAGCGGATATGCAAGCTTTGGGTTTGAATTGTCCGAATGGCAACGGTTTGCACTCGCCTCTGGATCTTGCCACGATTCGCCAGAATGTCGGTAGTATGCACGATTAAATCGTTTTGACTTGTCGGGGCAAGGGCGATCCCCGTGCCCTACTGAGTGATGAGTGATGAGTTTTGCATTAACTCATCACTCATCAATTTTTGGAGATATCCTGAATCCAGTGGAGGATGGCAAGAGATATGGCAACTTTAGATTTGAGCGATAAGCGAATTCTCGTCACTGGCGGAGCTGGTTTTTTGGGGCGTCAGGTCGTAGATCGGTTGTGTAAAGCCGGAGCCGATCAAAACAAGATTACGATACCGCGATCGCGCGAGTACGATCTCCGCTCCTTAGAAGACTGTCAACGCGCCGTTGAGCAGCAGGATGTCGTGATTCACCTCGCCGCTCACGTCGGTGGCATCGGTCTGAATCTGGTAAAACCCGCTGAATTATTCTATGACAACCTGATGATGGGCGCTCAACTGATTCATGCTGCCTATCAAGCAGGGGTTCAAAAATTTGTTTGTGTAGGGACTATCTGCGCTTATCCCAAGTTCACTCCAGTACCATTCAAAGAAGATGACCTCTGGAATGGTTATCCGGAAGAAACTAATGCTCCCTATGGCGTTGCTAAGAAAGCTTTACTGGTGCAACTCCAATCCTACCGGCAGCAGTATGGCTTTAACGGCATTTACCTGTTGCCAGTAAACTTGTACGGGCCGGAAGATAACTTCGATCCCAAGAGTTCCCACGTGATCCCTGCCTTAATTCGCAAAGTACATGAAGCTCAAGCTAGAGGCGATAAGCAGCTACCTGTATGGGGCGATGGGAGTCCCACTCGCGAGTTTCTCTACTCTACGGATGCCGCTTTGGGTATCGTCATGGGTACGCAGGACTACAATGGCGCAGAACCCGTCAATTTGGGAACGGGTTATGAAATTTCTATCAAGGATTTGGTAGAACTGATTTGCGAACTGATGGGCTATCAGGGCGAAATTATCTGGGAAACCGATAAGCCGAACGGTCAACCGCGCCGCTGTTTAGATACAGAACGGGCGAAGCAAGAGTTTGGCTTCACTGCCCAAGTGGACTTCAAGGAAGGGCTGAAGAACACAATCGATTGGTATCGGCAACACGCTGAGTAAGTGTGAAAAACTTGCGATTGTGAAAAACCCGTTTTGCTAAACAAAACGGGTTTCTGCGTTTTCAGGAGGGAAAATAGCGATCGCAAAACAAGTCCGCAGGATATCGAGTCAGGATATGGACGATAGGCTCCCCTCGGCACAAACCTAATTTATTAAGACTTGTGAACAAAGTCAATCATCAACTGGATAAACAGCAATTGAGGCGATCGCTTCTCAAAACACGGCAATTGATGCCTGTGGAGGAATGGAGAGAAAAGAGCGATCGCATCTGCACCCACCTCGAATCTTCCTACCTATTTACCCAATCCAAAACTGTCTTAGCTTATTTCAGTTTTCGACAAGAACCTGACCTCAGCCCTCTAATTAGCGATTGTCGCCAATGGGGATTTCCTCGCTGTGTTGGCGATAGTCTTATTTGGCATCTCTGGAAACCCGGAGACTCCCTACAAAAAGGCGCTTATGGTATTCTTGAACCGCACCCAGATAGCCCCGTTTTACACTCAACCGAGGTAGATTTAATTCTTGTGCCATCTGTAGCTTGTGATGTGCGGGGATATCGTTTAGGTTATGGTGGCGGTTATTACGATCGCTTGCTCAATTCATCCGAATGGTCAACCAAATTAACTATCGGCATTGTCTTCGACCTTGCTTGCTCCCTAGAGCTGCCGATTGATAGCTGGGATAAATCTTTGCAGGGTGTCTGTACAGAAATGGGGTTGAGAATGATGCGATGAAGTCTCAAAATCTCAATTTTAAATTTTCAATTTCCGCGCAGAGGACATTGTCCTCTGCGCTCCAACCACCTACTTAGAACAAGCATTTGGTTAGACAAATATACTTACTATAATATGACTTAATTATATTAAAAGCAAGAGTTTTCTCAAAAACAAATATTATAACTTGTCGGTAAAAACAGCAATATTTATTCATTTTACATTGACAAATTTAAAGTAGAAAAAGCAGCTATTATCGCCCAATGATAAATCCTAAAACTCAAAAAACAAACGCAATTTCTCGCATTTTTACCAATCAAAACTCAAAAGTTAAAACTTTTTGGATGTATGGGTTACTAGGAGCGATCGCGCTAGTGATGCTTTTTCCCCTACTTTGGCTCATCAGTACCTCCTTAAAATCTCCCACTGAAAATATTTTTCAGTTCCCACCCCAGTTAGTGCCACGAGAGCCAACATTCCAAAACTTCATCACAGTTTGGCAAACCAATCCCTTTGGTCAGTATTTGTTCAACAGTACCCTGGTGGCAGTGCTGACGGTGGGCTTAAATCTGCTGTTCTGCTCGCTTGCCGCTTACCCGCTGGCACGGCTGGATTTCCGAGGACGAGACATGGTTTTTGCGGCTGTCGTCTCCACGATTATGATTCCGTTCCAAATCGTGATGATTCCCCTGTACATCTTGACCGTGCAGCTAGGTTTGAGAAATACCTATTTGGGTGTTATTTTGCCAAGCATCGCCTCTGCCTTCGGGATTTTCCTGCTGCGGCAAGCATTTCAGGGCGTTCCCAAAGAACTGGAAGAAGCCGCTCGGATGGATGGCTGCTCGGAGCTGGGCTTGTGGTGGCACGTCATGCTTCCGGCAATTCGCCCAGCACTGGTGACGCTGGCAATCTTTGTGTTTATCGGTTCTTGGAGTGATTTCCTCTGGCCCTTAATTGTCCTCGACCGACCCGAATATTACACCCTCCCCTTAGGCGTCGCCACCCTTGCCGGGGCATTATCCCTAGATTGGCGACTGGTTGCGGCGGGTTCTGTCATTTCCATTACTCCAGTGCTGCTTGTCTTCCTCTTTTTGCAGCGATATATTGTGCCGACAGATGTAGGTAGCGGCGTCAAAGGTTAATGGCGCTTCAGATCAAGGCGATCGCGCAAAGATTTATCAAACCACCCTATCCAACCAGGGATTTCCCTTAGAAACAGACACAGCGGTGCCACTGTTAGCTTGATTTTCAGTTCCAAGAGTCCTAAATTCAACGCGAAAGCGATCGCGCACGAGAGATTTAAGTGGATTCATCTCGATTTAAGTCATGCAATCGGGTGATGAAAACTCACCCAATCGGGTGAATTTTGGGGGAGCAACCTGGCTGTTTGCGAAATTTCAATGACTCAGCTGGATGTTTCAGAAGTACCGATTTAAATTCTTGCAGCGATTTCCTTCAGGAGCAGTCACTCTCTATGATTCACCACATTTCTCTCCCCGCTGAAAATCCCCTTCACGTCGCCAATGTCTTTGCAGAGATATGGAATGGAAAGGTTGCCCCATTCCCACCAAACCCAGGCAGTTATATCGTTATTGCCGGCGATGAGTACGGGACGATGATTGAGATTTATCCGGTTGGTACCGAAATGATACCTGGTGAAGGTTACGAGCAGGCAGCATTCATTCAAAACGTTTTGTACTCACCGTTTACAGCTACCCATGCTGCCATATCTGTACCGACGAGCCAAGAACAGATTGAGAAAATTGCCACCCGTGAAGGCTGGCGTGTGCTGCGCTGTAACCGGGACTCGTTTTTTGACGTGATCGAGTTGTGGATTGAGAACAAGCTATTGATTGAACTGCTTCCCCCAGAGATTGCTCCTCAATACGTAGCATTTATGCAGCCACAAAACTTGGAGAAGTTGTTCTTTGCCACTGCTACAGCAGCGTGAAACGTCAATTAGGTAGGGTAAGTATTTCCCACCCTGCCTAATCAGACAAAGTTGATTCGCTCGTTAATCTTTTAAATTCTGCTCGGAAGAACAACTGAAGACGTAAGAGGCATAGAAATTAGATTTCTTCCGGATATTTCTACATTGTCTATGTAAAACAAAGATTAGTTAGATGCACCCTGATATTTACCCCTGGACACAAGCCAGGGGTTTTTCTTTTGAAGGGGTTATTTTGACCGATTGATATTTTCCGGAGTTGGGATGTAATTCCTTGAGGCTAGCTAGAACAGATTTCTGATAATCTTTGGGGGAGTTTGAGTGAGCGTTCGTCAATGGTTGTTGTCTAACTGGCGTCGTGTTTTTCTACTCCTCGTGTTGGGAAGTGCCGCGATCGCTCCAGCGACGATCTACTATGTGAGTGCAGTTACCAGAAGCGATCGCTACACCGATCCCGCCCAGGTTCCGGCTCAGCACGTCGCCATTGTTCTTGGTGCAGGCGTATTGCCCGACGGTAGCCCAACGCCGATGCTAGCCGATCGGGTGGAAGCGGCTGTGCAACTTTATCAGATGGGTCGTGTTAAAAAACTCTTGATGACGGGCGATAATAGTCGCACCGACTACGATGAGGTGAGCGTGATGCAACGCTACGCAAGCGATCGCGGTGTACCTGCTGCTGATATTACTCTGGATTATGCGGGTTTCAGCACTTATGAAAGTTGCTATCGCGCACGAGAGATTTTTGGTGTGACGCAGGCGGTTGTCATCACGCAGCAGTTCCACCTGTCACGCGCCGTGTATACTTGCCGTCAATTAGGTGTGAATGCGATCGGCTTGGGTACACCCGATTGGGGACGGTATGGAGATGAGGTAATGAAATCCTATTCGACGCGGGAAGCACTAGCGACTGTAAAAGCCGTTTTGGAGGTTAATCTTATCCGCCCTCAACCAACTTTTTTAGGACAATTTGAGGGAATAAAGTAGGGGTAGGCAAATATTAGTAAAGATAGTAGACTTCTTGCACGGAGTTTTTTATAAAACCCCAGAGGCAAGAAGTCTATTTGTTTTACGATTTGATTGCTGCGACGCGATCGCTTTGCAAGCTAGAGAATAAACTTTCCCAGTCGGGAGAACTTTTACTCTCTTCTGCCTCTTTTACCTCAAAGGTGAGATTACACGCTTTGGGTTGTTCTAGCGAGCGCACGCACAATTCAGCAATATCTTCCCGGCTGACTTTGCCCCGAATATTGTCACCTTGCTCGAAAATTAACGCCTTGCCTCCCGGTTCTTCAGTCAACGCACAAGGTCTAATAATTGTGTAAGGAATTCCACTTTCGCGGATACTCTCTTCTCCGCGCAATTTCCAAGTCAGGATTCCTCCTAGTTGGTCGTTCATTCTCACCGCTGGTGGTTCTTCCTCTAAATTAATGCCAGGACGACCAGGACGAGTCACACCTGCCGAACTGATCATGACAAATTGAGGCATCGCGCCGCCATAAGCTTTGATAGATTCCACCTGCAAAGCAAAGCCGCCTGGTGAAAATTTTGGATTTAGTTCTCCGTCGTATTCAAACTTGCTCAACATCAATTGGAACGAGCAAATTTTGCTGGGATTAATGGGTTCGCCATCTTGCAAAGTTTTGGCACGAAAGACAGGAGTTAAGTCAGCGAAGGGAACGCGAACATCGATCCAGGTATTGGCTATGGTATCAAAGGAATAAGAATACGCAACGCCATCCCATCTGGATTCTGTGCGGATGAAAAATTTGTAGCGTTTTCCATCGCCTCTAACGCGCAATTCCACACCCTCGTATCCTGCCAAATTAATCGGAGTGTCGAAGTTGCGGGTGCGAACGGAAGCAAAACCACCAGAGTTGTCGGTTGACACGTTGCCAGCAAAAAGCGCCGTGCCTTCCACCAGTTGTATCCCACTCTGGCTTACGCCACCCATCACGACATCATCCACCGCGCCCCAAGTATTCTTGATGTCATCTGAAAGGTTGCTAAAATCAAATACTACTTTTTCAGCTCCCCCCTTCGTCTGAGGGCTAAAGTAGTTGGCAGCAACTTGCACTAAGTTCTTGATGCCTTGATAATCCACGATTTCCGGGCTGTCTATGACTTCGGGCATATAAAACTTGATACCCTGATAATACTTCGCCCGATCCGGTGTATCTCCCTCAACTGGCTGCACTCGAACACCAGTGCAACAAATCACAGCACTAACGTTCGACATCATTTCCGGAGTCAACGTTTCTGGGATGGTGATATCTCCCTCAAAGAGTTCTATATTGTCGCCAAGCATTTCCCGCACTTTCTGAGTATTTCTGACAAGGGCACGCACTGGATAACCCCGTTCAACCAGTCGCCCCACGACTCGCTTACCAACACCACCCGTCGCCCCAGCAACCAATATCACTCCCACGCGCTTTTCTCCAGTAGGTTTGTCTTGATTATCCTTGGTGCGACCTTGCAGCAACCGCTGAAGGCAGTTGAAGAAAGGAATCACCTCGAAATAGGTCAGCGTTTGCAAAAATCTGCCGAAATCCCATTTAGATCGGTTATTTTGATTCGTCATTTTCTTGTAAAATTCACGTTTTTAGCTGATTCCCTTTATCTTTGTTTAATAGCCCACTGATTTGAAAACAACTCTCTAATGGAGCAAGATCCTTCAGCCGTCAATGCTGAGACGAATTTACTCATCCTCGATCTTGATGGCACGGTGCGATCGCCACTCTCAAATCACAAGTTTATCCAGCGTCCCGGCGATCAGCAGATTATTCAAGGCGCTGAGGGAGCGATCGCTTACTTCGCCGCGTCCGGCTGGAAAATTGTCGGCGTAACCAACCAAGGGGGTGTCGCCAGTGGTAAAAAATCTCTGCAAAGTTGCATCAAAGAGCAGCAGTATACTTTGGATTTATTACCAGAGATAGAAGAAGTTTATTTCTGTCCCGACTTTGAAGGAAAAAAATGTTTTTGTGTAACCCGCAGCGATGTTGTTAACCATAGCAAGCATCCTGAATCAGGAAAGTTTCGCAAACCGAATCCAGGAATGCTGAATTTAGCGATAGAAAAGCACTTAGCAGACAAAGTTTTAATGGTAGGCGATCGCTCGGATGATAGAAATGCAGCAAAAGCCGCAGGCATCAAATTTCAGCAAGCAGAAAGCTGGAGGCAAACCTATGGCGATACTGACGTTTGAATAAATGGGGATGAGGATGCGATCGCTGAAGTGCTTTCCAGCCCCGCTCCGCTGGGTGAGTTAACCATTACTGTGCCAGAATCAGTTATCGATACTTACGCAACTGTAATTGCAATTGATTTTGCTCCAGCAAATACAGATTCATAAGTTACTATTTCTTTTAGCCCAAAATTGGCTATTTTTTAACGCAAAGAGCGTAAAAGTACGAGCAAAGATACGCAAAGTAAAGATGTAAGCTTAAGGTTTGTTAGCGCCTATGCTTCAGTTTCAACCGCCTGGTTTTGAGCAAAAAGCCATAGAAACCTCGCTGGGTTCGATGGTTTACTACACCGCAGTAGAGGACTCGTGGTTAGGGCAACGACAAGCTGAATTGCCACCGTTAATCTTCCTGCATGGCTTTGGTGGCGGAGCCTCTGCCTACGAGTGGTCGAAAGTGTACCCGGCTTTTGCGACGACTCACCGCATATTCGCCCCAGATTTAATTGGTTGGGGAGAGTCGGCTCATCCAGTCCGAGATTATCAAATTTCAGACTATTTGAAGACGCTGACGGAGTTTATTGAAAAAATTGCGATTTCTAGAGGAGAGCAAAGCTTTACCCCGGTAAAAGTTGTGGCATCTTTGCTGACGGCGGGTTTCACAATCCGTCTGGCTATTGAACGTCCGGAGTTATTCCATTCGCTGTTTTTAGTTTGTCCATCTGGGTTTGCCGATTTTGGGCAAGACGCTGGGCGCAGATTACCGCTTCAAGTAATTGGAACGCCGCTGTTAGACAAGCTAATTTATACGCTTGGGGCGACAAACGAAGTGGCGGTGCGGAGTTTTCTAGAACGGTTCCTATTTACTCAGCCAGAACGATTGTCTGAAGAGATAGTAGAGGCTTATTTGGCGTCAGCGCAGCAGCCGAATGGGGAATACGCGGCGCTGGCGTTTTTGCGGGGCGATCTTTATTTTGACCTCGCCCTGTATATCCAGCAATTGACGGTGCCGACTTTTATTCTGTGGGGTGAGGAGGCACAATTTATCAGTGTAAATCTAGGGAAGCGTTTGGCTGCACTGAATTCCAAAGCAATTCGCGGGTTTCAGCCAATTGTGGGAACGGGAGTGCTGCCTCATTTAGAGCAACCAGAAGTGGTGATTGGACTGCTTCAAGGTTATTTGTCAGCAGCGAATTGCTAATTGTGTTTTTCTCAGTCTGCGAAATAGAACGTAGCTAAGAGAATTGCCTATTAAACGGATGCTTTACATCCTTTTTCTGCGTTAACTGTGAATTTGGGATAAGCAATGCGTTGGTGATTATATTGTTGCCAGACTTGGACGAAAACTTCAGCAATGCGGGATAATTCTTCTCGCGTTAAACCAGACTCAGCTAACTGGCTGTCTTGCCAACGGGCGCGGAGAATTTTGTTAATCATGGAGAGGGCTTGTTCTGGAGTTGCATCTTTAAGCGATCGCAATGCTGCCTCACAGGAATCTGCCAACATCATTACCCCTGTTTCGCGCGACTGGGGAATCGGCCCGTCATAGCGGAAATCTTCCTCCCGCACAATTTTAGTCGGGTCTTTCTCGGCTATCTGCTGCGCTTGGTGATAAAAATAGGCAATCAACATTGTTCCCTGATGTTCTGGGATAAACCCCTGAATTGCTTTGGGCAACCGGCATCGCCGCGCCATCACCATGCCCTCAGTCACGTGTTTTTTGATAATCTCAGCACTCTTCCAGGGGTCGTTAATTTCATCATGCTTGTTAGGACCGCCCATTTGATTTTCAATAAATCCCAATGGATCGTGCATTTTCCCAATATCGTGGTACAAAGTACCGGCTCTCACGAGTTCTACATTACAGCCCAGTTCCCGTGCTGCGGCTTCTGCTAGGGTGGAAACGAACAGCGTATGTTGAAAAGTTCCGGGTGCTTGGGCGGCTAAACGTTTCAACAAGGGACGGTTTGGGTTTGCGAGTTCTGCCAGACGAATTGGTGTCACCAAGTCAAATACGTGTTCTAGATAGGGACTCAGACCTAGTGCCACAATACTCCAGGCTAAACCGGAAAAACCGCATAAGGCAGCTTCTTGGAGTACGGTGTACCAAATTGAACCCGTTGCGGTACTGAGAATCAGATGCACAATCAGGTAGACTGTGCCTTGAGTTAATCCGACGCCAACGCCAAGGAAAGCGAGTTCTTCGCGCGATCGCATTTTCCCCGCCAGTACGCTCATCATGATTCCACCCGCAGCACCCGCCAGCAAATAATCCCAAGCGATAGGCAGGCTAATTGATAACACGCCACTTAGCAGTCCCACCACGGTGACACCTAATGCAGAACCGTGAAAACTGCCGACTAATAAACCAACTGCTGGCAAATTCGTATAGCGAACACCTAAACTCACTAATACGGGGGTACTCAAAGTCAGCAGCAATATCAGCAAGTGATCTCGCTGCCGAATTTGAGGATGAAATCGCCGTTCCACCCGCCAGAACGTAGCTACGGCACCCGTGACCAGAATTCCAAAACCAAGCAATCCAGACCAACTGAGGCTCCGGCGGCTTAATTGAAAATACTCTAACAGGACAAAATCCTCTTGGGAGATGGTTGCACCGCCACGGACAATCACCTCATCCTTCCGAACTGGGATTATTTGCAGTTCTACCGCTTTTGCTGCCTGTTCTGCCAGTTGTTTCGTTTGTTCTTGATCTTCTGTTAAGTTGGGGCGCAGTCCCCAGAGCAACAGTTGGGTTGCCACCGGCTCAGCTTCCGGGGGAACGAGCAAATTCATCTGTACTCGTAACGCTTCCTGCAAGATACTGTCGGGCAAGCCTGGGGGAATGCCTTGAGTGAGCATCCGTTCGGCAACTTGGGGGATGCCGGTTTTTGTTTGCTCCCAAGTTTCATTTGACAAGTCAAGTAGAGAGGCATCGTAGCGCCTTTCTGGATTGCTATCTAAGAAGGCGGCGGCAGCTTTGGCGTATTGTTCGCGGGCTTTGTTGATGGTGTCAATCAGGGCTGAAAATTCTTGGGGGCTTGCAACCTGATAGTAAGCTTGGAGTTCGGCGACCGCAGGTGTTGCGGAACTATTCGATTGACCGTTAGCATTTGGAAATGAACCCGACGGGGATTGATTTACTTGAATGTCGGTGTCAACCGCTGCCAATATGGAGCGCCACTCCCACTCCGCGCACTTGCGGAGGTCAATCTGAGTGGCAGGAGACAATACGGTAGTCGAAACTATTGGAAAAGAACCAGCTCGTTGTCGGAGGTCTTCGGCAATACGAAGCGATCGCTCCAAATCCTCGTAAACTTGTTCAGTTACGTCCTGCTGGATTGTCAAGACGGGTACGGCACCTGTGCGGGCTGCTTTCCGTTTTTCTTCTGTGGTGAGAGTATCTACCACATTAGCGTCAAACGGTGCCCGAATCGTCTGCGGTGCTATCTTGCCTACGGCAAGCTTCGGCGCATTGTAGTAGCGTTCTCCCATCGTTCCGGTAAGGGACACCACTGCCAGCACCCAGACAATCCGGGGACGGTTTCTGCGGTTTTGAAGAGTAGCACTAAGACCTAATCCTAGACCTTGCGCCGGTATAGCGGCAGGCGAATCAAAAAATCGGGATGGTAAAAGACTGCGAAGGGGCTTGTACGTTTGCCGCCATTGAGCAAGCTGGTTTGTCAATGACTGAAGCGTCTTCATGTTTATAGTATGCCTGTCGTTTTAGGCGACAGGAGTAATAGGAGCGAAAAGTAGATTGGCATTGATAAAAGGCACCTTACAGCAATCTTTATCCGTGGCGGCACCCGATTGTTAGCTTCATCCTACCTTACAAAACACTTTCAAAAATGCCTATCCCCCAAGGGGGATTTATCCGATTAGATTTAATTTTCTTTGACCAGCTTAGCTTGCAGGGAGTAGCCATTGCTGGCGTTTAAAAATAAAGATTAACGCGGTTGAATGACACGGGGCGCTGCGATCGCGCTCATTTGCTGGACTTGCTTTGCTGTTGAGGCATCATAAACACCAGACCAGACAGCGAAGAGATTGTCTGCTAGTTGAAACAAGTGGGAATCTGAGGTGATTCCCCACCTAGGTTGATTCCAAGATAGCCGCCATCCCGCAGGAATGCCTACTGTACTGTTGTACGCTCCTGACAAAGCACCTGTGATGGTGCAGGTAATGGGGGCTTGGTAGCCGCTACGGGCAGCGCGGGCGACACTCAGGCGAAAATCTTCTAGAGTACTCAGAAAGCAGTAAAAACTGAGAGCGATGGGGGTACTCTGAGGCTGGGCATTCCGACATAGCTGAGTACGAGCCAATTCTAAGCTCGCATTTTCTTCTAATAAAATTTGGACTTGCTGTAATTGTTGCACCAGAGGCGTCTGAGAATCTGCTAAGAAGGCAAGGGTTTTGGGAATCAGAGTCGCCCGATTGAGTTTTTCTCGAAGGCATTGGGCGATCGCGTATCCCACTGCTAACGCCCCATCTCTTAACTCTGGCTCATCTTGCCAGATGCTGACAACTTGTTCTAAATTTTGCCGCAGTTTGGCTTTATATTCATGGGAGAACAGCACAATTGGCAGCGTAGCAATAATGGCTCCTGGCGTAGGCGCGTTAGCACTGTTGGCGTCTAACTCTAAAAATTTTTCCGTGAGGTGACGCCAATCTGCCAAATCAAACTTACCCTGCTCAATTAAGCTTTCTGTTCCCCAAACCGCCATTTTGCCCCAGCTCGTAGGCTGCTGAGACTGTTTTTTACTCAAAGGGGTGAAATCTAAATCTCCCAATGCAGCCCCCCATAAGGTGCCACGAAACCGATTTAAAAGAGAGTAGCGCATGATTTCTATCGTAGAGGCGATCGCGCCTTAGATGGCGTTCTCTCCACATCTGCCGTGCTAGAGCCTACCATGTCCCCAGTACAATTGCCTCTTTACTCAAGATTTTCCCTTGTAATGACTTCTCCTGTTTGGATATTTTTCAAAAAGGGAATTCCTATTCCAACTTCTATCAAAAAATTATAAGATGAATTGTAATCATCGACGATATAACATCCATTAAAGCTGCGAGTTTTCTTGAGGGAAATATTCCAACTTGGTGGAGATACACTCCAATATTTAGCTTTGTCACTAATTTCGTTTTGTAAATTTGTTCTACTAATTTTATAGGGGGATTCAACAATATCGATTAGCTCATAACTGTATTCATATTTGTCCAAAACTCTTAGAATATCTTCCCAATTTTGAACTTTTATTTTCTTGTCAAAAATTTTTGAATTCAACCAGGAGTCCCCAATTTCAACCAGTTGTTTGGCGATTGATTCTACCCGCAGCTTGTCTTGCTTGAGAAACTCTAAATCTTCTGGAAGTAATACCCTGTTGGGTAGGATAGTCCAAACTTCAAAGGAAGTCTCTGTATCCAGTGAAAAGGTAGATTTTTTTATACCTGGTATATCTTCAAAAACTTGCACAGCACTAATGGGTGCTAAGGAATCTAAATATTTAGATTTCGTAGAGCCTGTTTCAACCTCCGGTAAATCCTTAGGATAATTCTCAGCTAAATGATAATCTGGAGCCTTACATAGCTCTTCTGGAAGATAGGATTTAGTTGAAGTTTGCACTGCGCTTCTCCTCTGTTAGCTGGGGGTTAAAACCCAATCGGGTCATGCAACTGGTGGAAAATGTGAGTTTAAATAGAGTAGCAGAGCGGGTAAGAGCATTCCGTGTTGCAGTTTACTAAAAATAAATAATTTTTAATCAATCATGTTTTTCATCTGTCCAAAGACAGATAAAGGATAAATAACCAACGCCGAGCGATCGCTCATCAAATTTTATAGAGGGAAAACAAGTCAAGCATGGGGAAGAGAAATGCCACAACTGAAATTTAGGGTAAGGTTCCCTATCTCTAGTAATAAGAATTCAGATGCAAAATGCACGAATTATGCTGGGTCTGGTTGTCCTTGAGAATGGATATGAAAACCCTTTTTCATCGTTGTACTTGGCAGCAAGGCTCACAGCGGCTTCAGATTTTTATAGTCATCACTAGCATTTTCTTGATTACCATTCCATCTGGACTTGCCCAGGAGACTACCTCGCCAAAACCTTCACCCGTAAGGATTTCAACAGAAGAACAATATTTTGCTGATGTTGTTGTCAGAGGACGTCCAGTTTTTCAAGTAGGTAGTTTATCGGGAATCACTGCCCAAGAGCGATCGCAAATTATCAATCGACGGATTGCCAGCATATTGTTGCAATCGGAAGCTTTGGGGTCAGTCACCGTTAAACCGGACGATCCACGGAAGATAGCCACCTTACAACTCAATAACCGTGTCTTAATGACCGTTACTCAACAGGACGCCCGCGACTTTGGGGCGTCTGTAGAGGTACTTGGCGAGAAATGGGCGAATCAATTAAATCAAGCTTTCAAAAAACCGCCCCTAGCGATTGATGTCGGACAGCGACTTTATATTCCTGTACGCGATATGGTGCAGGACGCCATCCGCAGCTTGCCCTCAATTTTAGGAGCGTTGGTCGTCGTTGGCATCACCTGGGTAGGCGCTAGAGGCGTGCGTTACATTGCCTTGAAATGGGCGCAGAAAGAGACAGAAGGCGATCGCAGCACTGAAATTCTAATGGGGCGAGTGGGATACGGCGGAGTCTGCGTAATTGGCTCAGTCGTCGCTCTAGGTGTCTTGGGGCTTGACATTGGGGCCTTACTGGGGGCGTTGGGACTCACTAGCGTCGCGATTGGTTTCGCCCTCAAAGAAGTTTTCAGTAACTACATTTCTGGGATGATTTTACTTGCCGCCCGACCTTTTCGGTTAGGCGATCAAGTGACGATCAAGGAATTTGAGGGAACCGTTACCCAAATCCAACTGCGGGCAACTACTCTAAATACCTATGATGGGCGGAAGGTGTACATCCCGAATCAAGAAGTTTTCCTCGCCAGCATTATTAATAACACCGCTTTCAAGCATCGCCGCAGTTCGGTTACGGTTGGCATTGCCTATGGTGCCAATATTTCTACAGCTAAACAAGTGATTACTGATGCGGTTCTTAAAGTCAAAGGCGTGCAGTCAAAACCAGTACCAGAAGTCCTTGTTCGGGAACTGGATTCTGGAAAGGTGAATTTGGAAATCCGCTTTTGGGTGGATTCTCGGCGTCTGGAGTTTTTAGAAACCACTTCTAAAGCAAATGAGGCGATTAAAGAAGCCTTGCACAAAGCAGAGATTGAAATACCTACCGAAATTTATACATTGCTGGTACGCAAATCGCAGACTGAGGTTGATGTCTATCCTAACGACTGGGATTCCCAGAAGCGGCTTCCGAATGGCAAGTAAGCTGTTCTAGATTCCCAGCCTGTTAGGACCATCACTTTTCTACTGTACTTGTGGCACGGATGGGGGTGCAGAACTAATACCGCTTCCCTTACCTCGGTTGTATTTCAAATAAAACCCTGCGACTACTAACAAGATAATCGCGAGGGTACCAATACCGAGGGGACTGGGAAGCCAGAATACCGCCTCAAGATGGTTCACCTCACCGGGTTTGAGCGTCCAAACTAACAGATGTCCTTTCTCCGAGACAACCGGGTTTATAGCATTCTCCGCCTTCTCAACACTCCGCGCGCCCCAAGGGGTTCTCAAGCTAAAGTCCAAATCGAACAGCGAACCGGGACTAACGATAACGTTACCGTTAGTAGAAAGAACGCCGAGCGATCGCAAATCCAAATCGTAGCTTAAGCGATTCCGTATCCAGAACAGGAAATTCCCCTGTCTCAGAGTCAGGTGGGAATTAATATTTGGTAAATCTGTATCTGTCGCCGCCTGAAAACCTTTCTTTGCAGGAGGATTAAAAAACTGGTTAAACTTCTCCTCCAGTTCCGCGCCGGTAGCGAACGGAATTGTCACCACAACTTCCTGGTTTGAGATGCGCTTCGTTTTCCCTTGCAATTGTCGCGCCCGACGCTGAAGGCTATCTAACCATTCCTGTGCCTGATCGCTGCTTAATGCCGTCAGCTGTTCACCCAACTTGATATGCTGGACAATCTCACCACGGTTCGGATTCTCGAACCTCACCCCAGCATCATACTGAACGCAGCCCGACAGCAATACGACCGCTAACAGCATCGCCCAGAGAACCCGCATTTTCGGCAACACTTTACCGAAAGCATCCCTCACACTCCGACTCAAAACAGCTAACTTCACGCCTTTCTCTCCTCCTTACTCCTCTGATTGCCTTTTCTCGTGCCTGAATCTACTCTTGCCTGAAGTCGTTCCTTACCCTTGTCTCGCCGCTACACCCAACTGCTGGAACAACAAACACGGCAAGAAACTACCCCCGCCTACCCATTCCGGCTTATCGCCCAAATCCACCAGATTTTTAAACGCCTCAAAAATACTACCAGCCACCATCGTATTCTTGACTCGACCGACAATCTGACCTTTTTCTACCTTGTAGCCTAAATCCAGATTGACAGAAAACTCTCCAGCCATTTGATTCGACTGTCCAGCACCGAGAACCTGATCCACAATCACCCCCTCATCCATGCTGGCAATTAAATCCGCTGTCGATGTCTTCCCAGGCGCAAAGCAGAGATTTACCAACTCCGGGTTAGGACGAGACAAACCACCCCGAAAGCCGTTTCCTGTAGACTCACAGCCAGCCCTGGCTGCCCAGCGCCGATCCCAGTAGAATTCTTTGACTGTGCCATTGTCGATAAACACTTTGCGACGGGTAGGCGTCCCTTCATCGTCAAAAGCACAGGCAGATGGTCCGATGCTGGGGTCTTCAAATAAATTTAAGCGTTCGTCAAATAGGGTTTCGCCCAGTTTCCCGACGAGAGGAGAGGCTTTTTGGACGACACTTTGACCGGAGAGAACTGTCTTAAATAAGCGTCCGATGGCACTAGCGGCGGCTCTAGGATTAAAGAGAACGGGGAAAGATCCGCTCTTGATGGTCGCTGGCTGCTCTGCTAGAGCGTATTTTCGTAACAAATCTTCCAGGAGACGGTTAAAATCTGGGACGCCTTCACGGGCAATATCAGAGCTATAAACCTGAAGAAAATCTTCACCCCGTACCAAATTCCCCGAAAGGCTGGCACTGACAACCTGGCTGGTGCGCGAGGCGTAGACATCCTCACTGGTTGCAATCTTTACGTTATTTGCCCGGACGTGAAATCCCACATCTACCAGAATATCGGGGTTATAGTCGTGGATTTGGGAAATTAAGCGATCGCCCACTTCCACTAATTCCTGAGTTGTTGGTGGCGTATATGTTTTTTCGGGTTCCGTCACCTGTACAGCCGCAGCAAATTCAAACTCAGCTTTGTCGCCAATTTCTGAAGTTTGTACGGCAGCATCCACCAAATCTTCCAACCGCGTCAAGTCACTAGAACTGGCAAAACCCAGCCTCCCCTCATGTCGCACCCGCAGCGCAACTCCTTGCAGCGCTTTGGTTTGCAGGGATTTTAAGCGATTATTTTCAAACTCAACTGGTGTGTCTTGGCTTGATAGATAGTAAACCTCAGCGGAGTCGGTTCGTCCCTTCGCCAATTTCAGAATCTGCTCCAGCGTCCCATCAGTCACCATCTCAGGTTCTCCCGCTTCAACCATCCTCATCTTAAAGCTACCAGAGGAACTCGTTGCACTACCGCTGTAAATGCTGTAAATACAGATAGGAATTTTACCGACTGCTGCTAATTGTTCTACGACTTTTGATTAGAGAGAAATCTCCTCAAAAACTTAAACAGAAGCTGGATTTGCGATTAGATGAATTTTATCAACTCAGGAAAGCCCACCCAGTCACGCCATATTAGGCATGAAAAAAAGGCTTGCAAGAAGCCAAACAAGAACCCAATCACCGATAAAATTAGGCGTTCAAAAACTAAACCAAGCCAATCCGCCGAGTGTCAAACCAATAGCAATCAAGGCAACCCAAATAAACAAATTGTCCTTGGTATTTACTTGGCTGAGATCGATAGGTTCCGGTTCTGGACGCTTTTGAGGAGTTTTCGTAGCACCCTTAAGATTGCTCCCCCGGCGAAATTCCGCTTCGCTGTCAGCGAGAGTTGTGAGATCGGGAATCTCAGTCAGCCATTCTGGACGCCTGCTGAGTTGTGGGGCTTCCATAATGTAGAGTAAGCGACGGCTTTGCTTGCTAGTTTGTGGATCGGGATGATGTCGCAGCTGTTTGCACAGAGCGATCGCTTCTGTAGTTTGTCCTGCTGCTTCATAAGCCGTCACTAGCCAAATCTGGATTTCTCCTCCCAATTGGGAGTTCCGCGTCACCAAGCTACTCGCCTTCTCTAAATGCTGCACTGACTGGCGGTAACTTCCTCGCTCAAATGCCGCTGTGCCAGCCTGGTACTCGGTTTTAATAATGTCCTGGGTTTCTGAATTCACTGTGCCAATCGAATTTAAAGAGAACTTTTTTCCGGTTTGTACGTCATCATCGATAGCCCCTTTAAATTTTAGCGAAGCAGATTATCCTGTAATCAAGACGGCTAAAATAAATTGCCTTTGCCAGGGTTTTCGAGAGCATCCCAGAACAGACAGAAGTTGCCAGCCGCCAGATCGGAATCTTTGGCGTCCGGAAGAGGTGGTTTCGGTTTCGTTGTTTTAACATCACCCGTTCAGGTGAATCAATGAGGGGAATTTTCCTCACCTTGCCAGGGTTTATCTTAAGAAGTCATTCAAAATTTCATAATTAGTCCCATCCAAAATCTTAGGATGTAAAACCATGCTCAAAACACTCCCTCTGCCGCCGCATCGTTTTCATTGGTTTTGTGCCACTGCCTTAGCACCCCTGACGCTGGGCATTACAGTACTAACCGGGGCAATTTCCCCAGCCAAGGCACAATTAATCATTCAGCAAGGCGTGCCTACTTATGGATTTCCCCAACATGGAGTTCCTCAGCAGTCATCAGGTAGCTTTGTCTATGGCAGTCCGATTCCCAGTCCGATTCCGATAAACCCAACGACGGGGATGAGCGATCGCGGATCGAGTAATTACTATCGAGTCAATCCCAACTCCTATCCGAGTTATCCCGACTATTCCCAGGGTTATCCTGACGGCTATTACCAAGGTTATCCTGACAGCTATTACCGGGGTTATCCCAACTCCTATCCAAGTTATCCCAGCTACCCGGTGGGATCGAACAGGAGAGTCAACAATTCGACACTAATCAACCCCACCCTGATCAATCCCCAGATTCGGGATTCCATCCTGATTAATCCAGTGATTGTGAGACCGAGAGGGAATCGCAGACACTTCAACCGACCCAGGCAGATTATTATTCGCTAACGGCGCGACCCTACGTCATATTCGGAGGCGATAATCATCGAGCCGATACCAGCGTCGGTGAAAATCTCTAATAGCAGTGCATGGGGAATGCGACCGTCAATAATATGAGTAGCCTGAACGCCTTGGGCAAGCGATCGCACGCAACATTTCACCTTGGGAATCATCCCACCGCCCACGACACCCTTTTCAATCAAACGCCTCGCTTCTGCGATATCAACCTTGGCAATCAGAGTGGAGGGATCTTTGTAATCCTGCAAGATCCCTGCTGTATCCGTCAGCAAAATCAACTTTTCTGCCCCCAACGCCGCCGCCAGTTCCCCAGCTACGGTATCCGCATTGATGTTATAGGCTTGTCCACTGTCATCAGTTGCCACGCTAGACACTACAGGGATATATCCGCTATTGACCAGCGACTGCAAAAGCTTGATATCGATACTGTTGACTTCTCCCACAAAACCAATGCCCTCTGCCCCTTCTGGGCGGGCTTTGATTAAATTGCCGTCCGTACCGGAAAGCCCAACGGCGGAACCGCCTGCACGGTTAATTAAGGAGACAATTTCTTTATTGACCCGACCCACTAAAACCATTTCCACCACTTCCATCGTGGCGGCATCGGTCACGCGCAAGCCGTTTTTAAATTGGGGTTCGATTCCCAGTTTAGCCAGCCAAGAGTTAATTTCTGGGCCACCACCATGTACCACGATGGGACGCAAGCCTACGCAGGATAAGAATACAATGTCGCGCATTACCTTATCTTTGAGCGAAGCGTCTTTCATCGCCGCGCCGCCGTATTTGACGACAACGGTGCGACCGGCAAATTGCTGGATGTAGGGAAGTGCTTCGCTTAGCACTCGAACACGAGTCGCTTCAGCTTTCTTGAGGTATTCGCTATCGTTAAGCATTACTTAGCAGGATGATGCCAGTTATCGTTTTCTAGAAGTTTAGTGCATACTGGCGTCTGCGGCACGATGGGAGGCGGCTGTTTCCAGATTTACTGACTGTTATTCTCTTGCTTTGGCTTGAGAACTGAGGGAATGGCTTCGATGACTTGCGTAGCAATTTGTTCGGGAGTTTGCCCCTCGCCAATGGTGATGTGCAGATCGGCTTGGGCATAGAGTGGTTTCCGTTGCTCAAAACGCTTTGGCAATTCGCTCGCTATGTCAGCATTTTTTAACAGAGGTCGGGTGGTATCGTGTTGCAAACGGGCGACTAAAAGTTCCACAGGCACATCCAGCCATACAACTAGACCGTGTTGAAGATAGCTCCAATTTTCTCGCTTCAGGATAATACCGCCGCCAGTTGCGATCGCTAACTTCGTATAAGCCGATAATTCCGACAGCACTTGGCTTTCCAATGTCCGAAAGCTTTCTTCGCCGTCACTGGCAAAAATCTCATTAATCGATTTTTTGGCAACTTGCTCAACTACAGCGTCAGTATCGAAAAAGCGATAATCCAAATGCTTCGCCAATAAGCGACCCACGCTAGTCTTCCCAGCACCCATCATGCCAATCAGATAGACATTAATGCCCTTCAGTCGGTCGCGCACGTTCTGATTGCTATTTTCCATATTTACAATTGCAGGAGCGATCGCTGTCCTAGTTTAGCCATCAACTGAAAAAATTGACTCTTTACCTATATATCAAATTTCCAGGTAGCTATCTTTTCCAGGTCTTCAAGCGACGATTGCCACTTCTCCACCAATCCCCCGCGCACGCTGCTTCTCACCCAAGGATGCAGATCGTAGCGTGGATTCCCTAGCTCATCTTGTACATCTTCAATCAAATACCATCGTCTCAGATCTGCCAGTGCTGCATCCAACTCTGAATCCAGCAATTCCCCAACTTGAGACAACTCAGCTCTATTAACCGTTGCATCCATCCCACCCATGTAACGCAGTACACTTTGTGCTGCCATATCGATTCGCTGCCATGCTGCCTCCAGACAGAAGCGGTAGAATGTTTCTACTTGTCGGCTGGCAAACTTTAATTCCGACAAAATTGGCTCAAGTGCTTGATCGTGGAATACCCGTCCAGCCAGAAAATGCAATGCTAAGGGTGCGCCGCGAGACAATTGATGCAGTTGATAGAGCTGTTCGTTGCTTGCCTGCTTGAGTATCGAAATGTTGTTGTACTTTGCCTCGTCCTCCAGCAATTTAGAAGACCATCTTGCCTCAAGTCCTGGGATTTCAATTAATCTCACATAGGGAGGTTTGGTGCGGTGTCGGCTAGTAATCAGTACCCGGCTGGGGTTAAGCATTTTGACAAGGTTCGCCAGAATCTCTTCAACTTGTGCAGTTTCGGCATTGTCCAAGACGACGAGTAGTTTTTCCGCTCTCAAACGCTGGTGAACTCGCTCAGGCGAGCAATCCAATTGATGGGCGATTTCATTTAAAAATTTCTTCCACGTCAGCGCCTCATCATGCTTGTCCTGGCTGATGTAACCATCCACCCACTCGCTTTGCCTCGCTGTCACCCACACTACATCCGCGAACAGATTTCTATTGAGCGCTTCTTTGGCAATTTGGCTTGCAGCTTCGGATTTCCCATACCCCGGACTGCCGCTGAGGGAAAAAATAGAGAGTTCAGCGGGATCGTCTAGACGGTTCAATACTTCTTGGATGAAGCTTTCTCGCCCCCACACCATCCGACAGCGAGGGTTGGGGATAAACAAGCCCTGATGGCGTTCTTTGTCTCGCTCTAGTGGCGCGTCGGCTGGGGCGTTGGGGGTTGCATTCTCCTCCCAGCATCCGACAATAGGAGTGGAAGACAAGGTGTCTTGAGTAATGTCTTCCCCGATTGGACAGGACTTGCTGTCCTGAGAATTGTCTGGAGCATTCTTGGAAAACTCGCTCCATTCATCATAGGAACAGTTCAATAACAGATGACATAAGCCATTGGCAATCCGATACTCGCAGGTTTGGCGGCTATCCGAGTTCAAAATCGCTTGTAAAGCTTGGCGAGAGGGTTCGAGCGTATTGAGTTGTTTCCGCCACGCACTCAAAAAGTCTTGCATTAGGGCACGTTTGCCTTCAGGCTTGTACTTTCTGTTGAATTCTTCGTGTAGCTTTTTCTTTAAGCTTGCGGGCAAGAAAACGTTACTGTTATCTCTTCTGAGGTCAAATCCACCAGCCATATAGATACCGATAGACCTTATTTAGTATTTCCGACCAAATTCCGAGTTTTGTGGTAATCAGTTCATGCAAACTGCTGATTTGAGCAACCAACTTAGCTTTAAATTACTTTGAAATTACCTTATAATTGCTTTGTTTCAATTTCAGTAATGTTACGGTTGCCTAATAAGGTTAAATTGTGAAGTACGGGTAATCTCACTTAGGTTCATCAAGATTGGGTGTTCTACCATGAAAAATAACCTCAGCAATATCCGCGAAGTTGTCCAACACGCCTTGAGTACAGGCTACCTAACTGTTGCAGCAGAAGAGCATCTACGGGGACTTTTAACAACTAAGTATGGACTGGAAGACTTCAACGCTTTTATGCAATTGCAGCAAGCTGCGATGCTGGGTCAAGTAAGGCAAGAGTCTCGCGAAATCGCCCTTTCTCAGCGGCTTTCCTGTGGGAGTTTCTAGTTCTCTATCAGATCGCTGCCTACCCCGGACAGGGATGGGCAAAGCCGTGATACTACAGGTTATAGCCAAAAGTAAGCCAAGAGTTGGCAAAAGCCGTCCTTTCCAGCCCCCCTGTTAACCCGGTAAACTCAGACGACGGCTGGTTTCATATCTCCCAGACGGAGCGTTAATTAGCCCCAAGCTTAATAAAAGAGCCACATCTTTGGTTGTCATTTCTTCACAAATCTGCTCAACTAATTTGTCAGCGAGATACGCCCTGACGACAGGCGGTAGGGTGAAATTACTCGAGGTTTTTTCAATAAGCGATCGCCGTCGCAAAGATTCCATTGCTTCTAGCTGCTGCCGCTTCGATACGCCTGGTACCCCCTCGTCTCGCAAGGAACGGATAGGAACTAACTTGTGACGAATTGCCAGCCAGTACATGACTTTTTTTTCTAAATCCGAGAGGCGGTTGAATTGCCGATCTAATAGGTCGCGAATATCCCCGAAAACAACCAGACCTTCTGCTAAAAAGTCGGTAATATTCCCATCAAAGACATCTTGAATCGTTGTTGCTACGATTTTCAAGACTAATGGATTTCCCGCATAGCGGTTGATCAGGACTCTACATTCTTCGGCTGAGCCAACTAAACCTTTGAGTTGCAGTAACTCTTGCCCATCGGATGCTGACATTCCCCTCAGTTCTAGGGAACGAATCGGTAAGTTTTCTCCTTCCAGGGATGCAATTTCTTTCGGTTTCTCCCGACTGGTGAGAACCAGGCAACTGGGATGGCGTTCTTCTCCCAGACGCCGGAACAGTTCCGCATATCCCTCATGTTCGGGACGATAGTAGCCCGCGTATTGGATCGGGGACAAAATTTCCTCAGCTCGATCTAGGATGATCAGACAGCGGTGCGATCGCAGATAAGCCATCAGCAGGGAAATTCCCTCATCTGCGGTTGCGTCACCAATGATTTCCTGCCCTTGAGACAGAAATTGGAGCAAGCTTGCAACCAAATCTTGAACTGATGGAGCATGACGTAGCGATCGCCAAATGACAAACTCAAAATCTTGCTGAATCTGTTCTGCTAGTTTCACAGCGAGAGCGGTTTTCCCGATTCCCCCCATCCCCAACAATGCCACTAAGCGGCAGCTGTCGTGGACAATCCACTGCTCTAAGGTTGCCAATTCTTCTTCGCAGCCGTAGAAAGCGGCTACATCAATCACTTCTTCCCAGTCTTGGTTCTCGATTGCCGTCCCGATCGCAGATGTCTCAGCTTGACTCTGTTCGGGTAAGTTAGCGGAATCTGTTTTATATCCAGCTTTTGAGAGCAAATTGGTGACGCGGCTCCAGTTCTTTATTTTGATTACGTCACCCGTCTGGCGAATCAGGAGTTCTTGAATGTATTTGTACAGCCCATTCGATAAATAAACTCTAACAGCACTGCTAGTGCGACTTTTGTAGACAGTATCTGCTATTTCTGCTGGACTGTACCCACACAGCAATCCTCTTAAGAATTTCTTCTCAACAGGGGTCAGACCCCTTCCCTTGGCAGAAGCTAAATCTATGTATAGCTTTTCTAAATGCCAATTATTTGCCGCTTCTGTAAACTCGTCATCCTGCCGCTCAACAGTTGATGCCATTCCTTCGCATTGCTACCCCGATATAAAGGCTGTCAACGGCTGATTCTAACGGATTAATTATGAAATCCTAACGAAGTTAGAGTGAAGTTCTAACGAATTTAATAACGCTTGTTAGGTGAAGTTTTCTTAATATTTTGGCTATCCTTGAATTCTAGGAGAACTTCATCTAACTTTCATCTAAATTTCATTATATTTTTATAGTTTTTTTAGAGGATAAAGGAGGTGAAGCAATGATTTTACTAGGGTTTGACGGCATCTGCCTAGTGTGCGGCTTAATTATATTGCCTTGCCCGCAGAGCAGGCATCCGTAAATTGACTGACGTAATTTCCGCATTTTAAAACCCTATGGTTTCTCCTGCTGTTGATTGAGTTGATGAAAAATATATGATGCTAATCCGCGAACTTGTTGAACAAGCACTGAATATCGGATATTTGACAGTTGAAGCTGAAGAGCAACTGCGACAGTTATTAAGAAAGAAGTATGACCACGAGGATTTTAATGCCTTCATGACCTTGCAGAAAGCCGCAATGGCAGGTCGTGTTAAGCAGCAATCGCGCGAACTGATGCGGTTATAAGCTGGGGTTATAAGCAGTATGGGGTTAATTTTTAGGCGTCAAGGACTTGAGCATTCAGGAATCAACACAATTAAGAGTGCAAATGCTTCCCCGGAGTGGGGTTGAGGAAAATCCTAGTAAAAAAGTTACGCTGTAGGCTTGTCACTCTTTCCAATCATTGTCAAACTCGTCTTCGTCTTCAAATCCCCAGTCTTCCTCATCCTGATTGGTTTTCCGTACAGGTTGAGGTTCCTGATAGGGGGGTGTAATCACCCGGTAATTGGCATCATAAACAGCTTCAGTTTTTCCTACCCCAGAATTGCGCGGTTCCCGATAGCTGTAAGAATAGACGGAACCCGATCGAGAGGCGCTTTTCGGTTCTTGCTGACGCTCGTAGGTTGTACGCTCTCTTTCTTCTACAAATTCTTTTGCAAATGGTTGGGGACTGGGAGTGCGATCGCGGGGTTCCTCCGATTCATCCCAGTCATCATCATCTGCAACCTCGTCTTCCCAGTCATCTCCATCCGTATCGGGATTGCTTTCTTGCGGCGGCGGGGGAGGCGTGTAACTGGTTTGTTGAGTGCTAGAGGTAGATTGGGCAGTTTCACGCCGTGGCTGGCTAGGACGAGGAGTTTCTGCGGCTTCTAGTGTGCGGATGCGTGTTTGCAAGGGACGCCTTTGTAGATAGCTCAACAATTGTAAGAAACTGCCAGTCAGGGCACCCAGTGCGATCGCTGCCAAAATCCAAACCCCTACAGGTAGTGCTTGCGTCTTCGCACCCAAAAATACCAGCGCTAGCACCGGCGACAAATTTTGTAAAGCAAGTAGTGCTAAGGAGCCTAGCACCAACATCAGCAGTAAAATCCGAATCGCAGGCATAATCTATTAAAAATTAAAAATTAAAGCTTAAAAATGCCAGAATTTCTTCTTGTATTTTCAATTTTACATTTTTAATTTTTCATTTTCCTTCCCATCGGTTAATTGGGATACAGTCAATATCCAGCTGATCTAAGGCACGCGCCACCACAAAGTCTACTAAGTCTTCAATTTTTTGGGGATTGTGATACCAAGCAGGAATTGCTGGGACAATTCTGGCACCCGCTTCTGCCAAAGCGGTCAGGTTACGCAGGTGAATCAAGCTAAAGGGTGTCTCGCGGGGCACGAGAATCAGTTTCCGTCCTTCCTTGAGTTGGACATCTGCTGCTCGCTCCAAAAGGTCAGAGCTTAAGCCAGCTGCTAGCTTCGCCACGGTACTCATACTACACGGCATAATCACCATCCCTAGGGTGCGGAAGGAACCACTGGCAATATTGGCTCCGACATCGCCCCAAGGGTGGCAATTAAGTTTCCCCTTTGATTCGACTCCAGATTCGACTCCAGCTTGCTGTCGCCAAAATAGTTCCTGTGCCACTGGTTCTACAGGCATCCGGATATTTTGCTCTGCCTGCCAAACCATATAAGTAGATTTGGAAGCAACGAGTTCGACGCTGTACTCAGCTTGGAGCAGAAATTTTAAGGCACGCACGGCATAAATTAAGCCGGAAGCACCTGTGATGCCGAGGATAAGGGGTTTGGTCATTGGTAATGGGTAATGGGTAATTGGCTAAACAGCTAATGGCTCATGGTTCTTGAACACACCATGAACCATTAACGATTAGCTAGTCATCCAATTCAGGATCGACAGAAGGATCTGCTTCTATATCCTCATTGCTGGCTTCGCTACCGCCGCCGACAATGACCAAGTCAATTTGCTGACGATAGTAATCAACGCTCTTAACTTGGACTTCCACGCGATCGCCTAGACGATAAGAAACGCGGCTTTTCCGCCCCACCAGGCAAGCATGACGAGAGCGAAACTCGTACCAGTCATCTTTAAGAGAGCTGACGTGTACCAGTCCTTCCACCAGCAAGTCTTCAATTTCCACAAAGAAACCGTAAGACTGGACGCCGGTAATTAAGCCCTGAAAGACTTCTCCCGTACGTTCCTTCATTAGCTCGGCTTTTTTGAGTCCTTCCAGATCCGCTTGTGCATCTGAGGTCAGCTTTTCACGCTCGTTGAGATGCACAACGATACCCTGTAGCTGGCTTTCTAAATCTTCTTGCACGTCTGGTGGCAAGACATTCCAGTTGATATTGCCGTGGGCAGAACTATGACGCAGATTCACGCTTTCTTTGGCGCGAGTGGTTCGGCGATCGCGTCCTTTCTCGAACACAGCAAGCAATACCCGCGACATCAGCAAATCTGCGTAGCGTCGCAGCGGTGAGAGACAGTGGGTGTAGGGGCTTTCGTCCTCGCCGATTCCCAAAGCCAAACCAAAGTGAGAGCCGGGAGCTGTACTGTACCCACAGGGTCTCAGGGTGGACTGCAACAGATACATCAAGACTCGCTCTGACTGGGATTGAGCGAACATTTGAGTAAAACGTTGATAATCCCGTGATGTCACCGCTTCTTCCTGCTCTAGGCGCAGTTCCATGCCCAGATTACTCGCCAACTTCATCAATTCCTGCACATCCTCCGGGTCTGGAGAAGGCTGAATGCGATACGTTGCAGGCAGAAAGAGTGCTTGCAAATGGGTAGCGATCGCTTGATTTGCCAGGAGCATCAACTCTACGACGAGAGAACGCACTCCTCCCGAATATACAATTGCTCCTAGGATGCCTTCATCGTTGTAGTGCAATTGAGTACCGGGCAGATTCAGTTCAAATCCTCCCCTCCCTAGGCGCTGTGCTTTCACCGCTGGACTCAGCTCGTAAAACAACTGACTGAGCATTTCAAACACTGGCGGTTCGGCATCTTGATGACGCTCTAAAATTGCCGTTGCTTCGTCGTAACTCAGTTGGCGATCTACTTGAATCACCGTGGGTTGAATCTCATACTCCACCATTTGTCCGGTGGCGGAATCGAGAGTTAACAGTACCGAAATCGCTAAGCGAGCTTCGCCGGGTACCAAGGAGCAGCGACTTGCAACGGCATCCGGTAGCATCGGTAGCACCATGTCTCCCAGATAGACGGTGTTTCCGCGCTTTCGAGCTTCCCGATCCAGCGCCTCTGAAGGCTCGATGTAGTGGGCAACATCGGTGATGTGAACGCCCAACTGCCACAGTCCAGCCTCTGTTTTGTTAAGAGTCAGAGCGTTTTCTGTGACGTGCTGAGCGGTTTCGTTCTCACTTCTCGCTCCTGAAGGCTCAGGAATAAAGGCAAGCGTTAACAAATTCCGCAAATCCTGCCGCTGCTTGAAATCTTTTTGACTCGGCTGTTTGGGCAATTCCTCTGCGGCTCTCAGAACCTCAGCCGGAAAGTTGCGGGGTAAGTCGTGCTTGCAACAGACAATATCGGTGTCTGCAGCTGCTTCTGCATTGCTGCCGAGAATACGAGCGACTTTGCCAATCGGTGGCTGCGATGCCAGGGGATAGCGCAAAACTTCGACGTGAACCAGGTAATCGACGGCTTCCGCCAAGTTTTGACCGTTCGGATGCAGATTCAGTTCAAATAGCAGCCGATCGTCTAGGGGAACGGCTCTAAAGCCGGTTTCGACTTGCTTGACTCGTGCCAAGACCGAGGGATTGGCTCGTTCTAGAATCAGCCGCACTTCCCCTTCGGGAGAGCGTTTGCGGTTTCCTTCTTTGGTGACTTTGACCAGAACGCGATCGCCATTCCAAGCGGTACTCAGATGGCTCTCTCGGACGTATATATCCTCCGCTCCTTCTACCTCCTGAATGGCAAAGCAAAACCCTTTACTCGAACAGCGCAGTTTGGCTTCGACGACATCTTCTTCTTGGACACGCCGATACTTACCGCGATCTTTGACCAAAATGCCAATTTTTTCTAGGGCATCCAAGGCAATTTGTAGTTTAGCTAAGCTCTCTTCATCCTGGCAACGCAGTTTTTTTTCCAGAACCTTAGGAGCGACTAATTTGTCATCTGTGAAATTAGAAAGTAGTGTAGCGATTGAAAATTCCATGCAGCTATGAGTTTGCCTCCACCATAAAAACAATTCTGTTTGTCTAAATTTGTCAGTTGATAAAGACGAGATAACCTTGTCTCTACGACAGTTGCTTCTTTCTTGCTACTGACTGCTGACCACTGACTGCTAACCACTGACTGCTGACTATTGACGCCTGAAAGCGATTTTTCTCCTTGTTATCCTGACGCCATGCCCGGAAAGCATGAGTATTTTTACCCTGATGTGGCAGCGCCAAATTCGCCGCGTTTTTAAGAGCTGCCCCGCTGCTACGTTGGTGGCGCGTTTCTCACCCTACAGTAAGGAAAACATTGTCATCGTCACCGAACGCAATGCTCTAGCCTTCTTAGCGCTACACGAGGAGATGCATATCGCGATATACGCTATGCGAGGAGTCGCAGATAATCGCGGCATACACTACGCGAGCAGAAGATTTTGGACTATCGATTTTAGACTTTGTAAACAGGCAAAATTTTGACTCTTTACAGATTTTGGACAACAGACGGTTGCGTTTGGTAGTCTCTAGCCCACGGTTGTTCGTCTTTAATCTACAGTCCACAGTTGAGCGTCAAGGGAACATCGTCAGGCAACCAATCTCTCCTTCACCCCGCCTTTGCTAGTATCAAGCAAATGTCCTGAACTAGAACTCCGGATGCAACCAGCGACTGGCAGCAACCAGTGCTTTCTCTGTTCAGGTGCTTGACGACAAAAGCGACGACAAGCAATTTGTCTGACTGCCTTTTCTCAAGCTAACCACTGTGAAACGGACTCGGTCACTTGCGAGCGTAGCGGGCAGTAGCGAATGGTTTTATACCATACCGATGAACAGTCTCTAATTATTTTAGTTTCTTGCGGTACCTTCTCTAAAATCGTTTTTCAGGGGGCGTACTATACTTAACGTTGATGGGAGCCAAAAAATCCCACTAGGTTTAGGGGGTGGGAGTATTATGTTTTCTGAATTCCGAGTTCGTTATCCCTTAGGTAGCCTGACCACCGAGTTACTAACCATTCATGAAGGAAAGTACGTGGTCAAGGCAGCGGTTCAAGTCGAAGGGGTGATCCTGGCGACAGGTTTGGCAGCAGCTGGTGAGATTGAGCTGGCAGAAGACAAGGCAACAGCCAGAGCGTTGAACTGTTTGGGAATTCCGGCTGGAAGTTCTACCCAAAACAACACTCCGGTTACGCAGTCTGATGCTCAGAATACACAGACTTTTACGGTTGAGGTGCCAGTGGGGGCGATCGCGAACCCCAAACGCGAAAGTGTCATTTCGTCAGAAAGCCCCTCGCAGCCAAGCCCAAATCGGATGTTTTCCGATCCAGTCAGCTTCAATGACATGGCTGGAATGTCCTTTTCAGATCGGGGGCAAAAAGAAGCCGCTTCACCACCTCCCGTCGTACTATCGAATCAGGATGTCCCATTTGCGGAAGAGTATTCCCCTGCCCATACTGAGCTTTATGGGGATGATGCTGCAAGCGAGGCACCCGAAGAAATATCGGGAGGTTTGTTTGGCAGTCAGCATAATCAGTCAATGACCACATCGTCTGGTTATCACGCTAGCGAAGAAGTCATGCAACCCAGCCCGATAGATATGACTATCGGTAGCACGAGTTCTGCTGCTGAGGAGATGGACTTGTCGGAAGCGATGGCTAGAACGACAGTAGAAATTAAGCGCTTGCGCTGGACTGCTGAGCAAGGAAAAGATTATCTGAAGCGAACTTACGGTAAGCGAGGTCGTTCGGAGCTGAATCAGGAACAATTGCTGGATTTCCTACGTTATCTCGAATCTCTACCAACACCGGAAAAGTAACTGAGCAACTTTAGTCAATAGTCAATAAAAAATGGGGCATCCCCCATTTTTTATTTATGGGGTATGTAACTTTCTGTATTTCTCTCCCAATTGATCGGAGGGTTAACAAAAAGTTGCACATCCCGTTAATTTTTAATTCTCTATACAGCGGTGACGGGGGTGAGGCTTGCGGAGGGAGTCCGTTTAATCACCTGATCGATCAAGCCGTAGTCTTTGGCTTCCTCTGACGACATGAAGAAATCGCGCTCGGTATCGTCCTGAATCCGCTCAATGGGCTGACCTGTATGTTTAGCCAGGTATTCATTCAGCTGTTTTTTGTGGTACAGGATTTCCTTCGCTTGGATCTCAATATCGGTGGCTTGACCTTGAGCGCCGCCGAGAGGCTGGTGGATCATGATCCGGGAATGGGGCAGACTCATCCGCTTGCCTTTGGCACCCGCGCTGAGTAGGAAAGCGCCCATACTAGCGGCTAATCCGACACAGATGGTGCAGACATCCGGGCGGATTTGATTCATGGTGTCAAAAATGCCCATCCCTGCGGTGACAGACCCACCAGGAGAGTTTACATACAGGTAAATGTCTTTCTCCGGGTCTTCGGCGTCTAAAAACAGCAGCTGAGCCACGATTAAGTTGGCAAGGTCGGAATCAACTTGTTGTCCCAGGAAGATGATGCGCTCCCGCAGGAGCCGGGAGTAGATATCAAAGGCACGTTCGCCACGACCTGATTGTTCGATAACGGTAGGAATCATGGGGTCTGCTTTTTCGGGTGATTTTTCTTAATTTTAGCGATTGTAGGAGAAAGTACCGGGTGCTGGAAATACTACCGATACGACCCTAGCGGAAAGGTTGGCTTGCAGGGGGCTAGTTGGGCTTGTTGGCTGGAATGTAGAACCTCTGGGAAAATCCGTCTGTAGCACTGAAATGGTAGGCGTATTTTATCGTTGTGACCTCGGGAGTTCGGTTTTGCAACAGCGGCACGCATCTTGCTGGTTGTCCTTGTCAGGAAACAATCGCCCAACTGGGTGAATCAATGGGACGAAGTGCGATCGCTCGATCAAATCGTACTGTTAAAACTATCCTGGGATGGAGGGAGCCGAGTCATGCCCATACCTAAAAGATTTCTGCAAGCCGCCACGATCACCTTTTTGCTCAATGTAATCGCCGCACTGAGTGTACCGACAGCAATTCAGACGCCACAATCGCTCCCAATTGCTAAATCCAACACCAATAGCGAGTTGGCTGAATCGACTTCTGCACAACTGCATCCTTATTAACAAAGGAGTTGCCCGCGATGACCGTACAATTTAAAGATTTAGAAGCGATCGCTCAACAGAAGATTGACTTAACGCCAGATGCCGCACTGGCTGCACAGGCACGGCAATATCAGGGTGTACCTTCAGAAGAAATCTACGATTTACTCGAAAGTGTTGCAGAACCTTTTACTGTGTTGGCTGACTCTCTCCCTATAGCACTGCAACAAAGCGCCAGACAAGAAATTGAGTTTTTTGTCTGTTTATACCAACAGCACGCGATCACTCCTAGCGCCCCAGTTGATCGCTTGGACAGGAGCGGCGTCTATAATCTACACAAGCTATAGCAGTTGGGGGGCTTTTTTCTTTCTCTTTCCTCTGCTTCCTGCGAAGCAGGCAATGTTATTGAACTCTAAACAGATGAAGAACACCAATGAACTAAAAAATAGATTTTTTCATCAAGGAGAATAAAATCTCTAGACATCAATATCATATTTTGTGCCAAAGGAAGTTGAGTCAAACATGAAAAAAAGTATTTTTTTATTCTCGTTATTAGCATTCGGTTCTTTTGCAGTAGTTTATTATTACTGGAAACAGGCGACCCAACTTCCTGAGTGGTATATTAGCAAAGAAAAAACGACAACTGCTCAAGCTGCTCAAATTGACTTTCGTAATGAAGCTGAAGTTAAAACAGTTAAGGCGAGGTTGCAAAGAAATGTTGACGCCAAAATAGAAAATAGTATTGAGGCTCGGCAAGGCTTGCAATCAGAATTAAGCAGGCGGGATGGTGGAGGTGATGAGAAAGCTGAGACTAATAGAATTTCCAATAATAATCCTCAAGCCGAATTAGGTAATCAAAATATAGAAATCGATTTGAGCGAAAAGGAAGTAAACGATTTAGTAATTTCAACAATTGCTAAAGATGAAAATAGTAGTAAATTCCTGGCGTCTACCAAGGCTCTCAATACAACTATCAAGAATGGTCAGTTAGAAAGCGGAGTTGTCTTTAATGTCTCAGAGGTTCCCAAAGAAGAACTGAATCAACAAGAGAAACAATTGTTAGAAAAGGTAGTAAAAACCTTCCCCTTCTTAGAAGAAAAGGAAGTTTACATTGGTGTAGAAGGTAAGCCAAAGGTAGAAGACGGTCAATTAAAACTTGACGGGCAAACAAAAATAAAAGTGGGGAATTTGAGTTTTACGACCGCAGAACTTTCCCAGCGGCTGGGCATTCCTCAAGAGAAGATTGAACAAAGATTAAAACTGGAACTGGAACTGGGACGCTTAAAAATAAACGATATCGAAATTAAGGAAAATAACGCTTCAATCAAAGGGTCGGTGAACTGATGCACTCGCCCGGTCACGATTGAGCAGAATCTAGCGTGGGGTGGAGCGATCGCTAGATTCATCACGTTAAACTGCTAGGGGTGAAAACGTACTCATATCGAGTTCTGCTATTAGCCCCATGACCAATCGCCTCAATCAAGCTGAAAGCCTGTACCTCCGCAAACACGCTGAAAATCCCATCGACTGGTGGCCTTGGTGTGAAGAAGCCCTAGAAACCGCTAAGCGGGACAATAAGCCAATTTTCCTATCAATTGGCTATTCTAGCTGCCACTGGTGCACGGTGATGGAAGGAGAAGCATTTTCCGACCAGGCGATCGCAGAGTACATGAATGCCAACTTTATCCCGATCAAGGTAGACCGGGAAGAACGACCTGACATTGATAGTATTTATATGCAGGCGTTACAGATGATGGTGGGTCAAGGCGGTTGGCCCTTGAATGTCTTTCTCTCTCCTGAGGATCGGGTGCCATTTTATGGCGGCACATATTTTCCGGTAGAACCGCGCTATGGGCGTCCCGGATTTTTACAAGTGCTGCAAGCGATTCGTGGTTACTACGATACAGACAAGGCGAAGTTGCACGCTGTCAAAGAAGAACTTCTCGGTCATCTCCAGCAAGCAGCCATTCTCCAAACCAGCATCGGGACGGATATAAAACCGGCGCTGACAAACAAGGATTTGCTACAGCAGGGATTAGAAACGAATACCGGAATCGTGAGTTCTAGCGAACATGGCGCTAGTTTCCCGATGATGCCTTATGCTGAGTTGGCGCTGCGAGCAATTCGATTTAATTTTGCCAAATACGATGCCAAGCAGGCTTGTACCCAGCGCGGTTTAGATTTGGCACTGGGCGGGATTTACGACCATGTGGGCGGCGGCTTTCACCGCTATACGGTCGATCCCACTTGGACGGTGCCGCATTTTGAAAAAATGCTCTATGACAATGGACAGATTGTCGAATATCTGGCTGATTTGTGGAGTGCGGGGATACAAGAACCAACATTTGAAAGAGCGATCGCAGGCACATTTCAATGGCTAAAGCGGGAAATGACGGCACCTCAGGGTTATTTCTATGCTGCCCAAGATGCGGATAATTTTACCCATCCAGAGGAAGCAGAACCAGAGGAAGGGGCATTTTATGTCTGGACATACCCTGAAGTTGTCGAATTGCTGACTCCAGAGGAGTTAGAGGAAATTCAACTGCAATTTACCGTAACCCCAGGAGGCAACTTTGAAGGCCTCAACGTCTTGCAGCGCCGCCATCCGGGTATTTTGAGCGAAACAGTAGAAAGGGCACTCGGAAAGCTATTTGAAGCCCGTTACGGTACGTCTCCCGTTGCCCTAGAAACCTTTCCTCCCGCCCGCAATAACCACGAGGCAAAAACTGGCAACTGGTCGGGTCGAATTCCGCCAGTGACAGATACTAAAATGATTGTGGCTTGGAATAGCCTGATGATTTCAGGTTTAGCCAGAGCTTACGGAGTATTTGCCAAGGAAGAATATCTGTCTTTAGCTGGAAAAGCAGCTAATTTCATTTTGGATTGTCAGTGGGTGGAGGGGCGCTTCCACCGTCTCAACTACGACGGAAAACCTTCGATACTGGCGCAGTCGGAAGATTACGCTTTGTTTATTAAAGCGCTGCTAGATTTGCACCAAGTAACTCACGCTAGTTTCTGGATGGAGAAAGCGATCGCCCTCCAAGAAGAATTTGACGAATTCCTCTGGAGTGTGGAACTGGGTGGATACTATAACACCGCCAGCGATGCCAGTAGCGATCTGTTAGTGCGAGAACGCAGCTATGTGGATAATGCCACACCATCAGCAAATGGAATCGCGATCGCTAACTTAGTGCGTCTGGCTTTACTCACCGAAAATCTTACCTATCTCGACCGCAGCGAACAAGCTTTGCAAGCCTTCAGCAGTGTGATGCATCAGTCACCTCAAGCTTGTCCCAGTTTGTTTACTGCCCTAGATTGGTATCATCACTGTACGTTGGTTCGCACTACTGTTAACCACCTGACTTCTTTGGTTGGGCAATATCTGCCTACAACGGTATCGATAGCAGAGTCGAATTTGCCATCAGGTGCGGTGGGATTAGTTTGCCAAGGACTAACTTGCCTGGAACCGCCCCAAAGTCGCGACCAAATGTGGGAACAAGTGCAGCGAAGTCAAATTCGCAACTAAAAGTGCCAAGTTAGAAATTAAAGAGGTAAGATTCAGTTCTTCTTTTTTAATTTCACCTTCGGAATTCGCTTTAGCGATTAGCCACAATTTCTCTTAGGGTGGTACTTCACAATTCATTTAGGACTGCGATAGCAATCCTGTTTTAATTGTGAGATGCCAGATGTTCAGACCCCCGACTTCCGCGAGAAGTCGGGGATATTGACTCTACAATTTTTGGGGGCGGCTATATAGACTTTCCTACTTTATTTCTGTTAGAATAAAACCGATAAGGAAGAAATAAGCTTTAATATTTAAATCCGACAGATTTGTATTATCTAAGTATACCTTGTGCAGCTCAAATAAGAAATTCATATTGAATAAAAATTTTGCGCGATCGCTTGTACGCACTTGTCCTCATCTCTAAGTTAAAAAGGCAACTACCTGTTAGATTTGCCGAACTAATTTAACAGGTAGTTGCGATTAGTGAATTAACCCTGAACGATTGCCAATTAACGAATGGAAACCTTAACAGCGGTTTCTTTCCGCTCACCTACTTAATTTTTAACTTCAGAAGGTGGAATTTTCTCAAGGCTAATTAAGGCTTCCATTACTGATTTCACGACAGGTGCGGCTACGGTGGAACCATAGACCTTGCCCTTCGGTTCATCGACAACAGCTAGAACCACATAACGGGGAGCATCCACCGGAAAAATGCCCACAAAGCTAGTGATTCTGGCAGAGCTAGAATATCCCCCTGTAGAACTGGCTTTCTGGGAAGTGCCCGTTTTCCCTCCGATTCGATAGCCTGGGATTTGTGCCGCTTTCCCCGTCCCCTTCGTGACAACAGATTCCATCATTTCTAACACCGTCTGAGTCGTCGTTGGAGAGAAGACGGGGCGCGGCGTGGGTAGTGTTGGCTGCCAGTACATCTGACCTTGGGAGTCGATGAGTCCCCGGACGAGATGGGGAGTCACCAGTTTGCCGCCATTGGCGAGAGCAGCGTGCAATTGAGCCAGATGGATGGGAGTAAGGGAAAAGCCCTGACCAAAGGAGGTGGTAGCAGGTTCAATCCGAGAGGACGTAAACTGCTCTTGGCTTTTCATTTGTCCGGGTGATTCAAAGGGCAGATCGATGCCAACCGCTTGTCCCAGCCCCAGCCGTTCCAGCCAACCGTAGTAGATACTCGGCTTGAGTTGTTGTATGACCTGCACCATGCCGACGTTGCTCGACTGTTGCAGAATCTGAGAAATCGACAGGGCACCGTGACTGCCCTCTTCAGCATTTTTGATCTGCCAGCCAGCAACCTGAATCTGACCTCGATCGTAGAATACAGTGTCGGGTTTAATGGCTCCAGCTTCTAGAGCGATCGCGATATTGAGCGGCTTAAACGTCGAACCCGGTTCATAAAGGTCTGCCAGCGCCCAGTTCTTAAACAAACCCACGTCCGATGTAGAATACTCATTCGGGTTGTACGTCGGCTCTGCAACCAGCGAAAGCACCGCACCATCCCGCGCATCCATCACGATCACAGTGCCCCGTTTGGCACTAAACAACTCCATCTGTTGCTTGAGGGCAGAACGAGCCGCACGTTGCAGGCGACTATCAATTGTCAGTTGGAGTTGCAGCTCATCAAAATGCAGCAATCCTTCGGGCAGGTGATCCGGCATCAACGTTCCGTTACCAGCGCGGCTAAGCCGGACGGTGCGGACAGCCCGAGTGAGTAAATTTTCTTGGCTATATTCCACACCCGCCTGACCCCGATGATCGACATCCACGTAGCCCACTACGTCTGCGGCTAGATCCTGCTGGGGATAGAGGCGAGCGTAATGTTGAATCAGCTCTAAGCCGTCGGTTCGCAAATTGGAAATATCGTCAGCTTCTTCTTCCGTCAGGGCGTAAGCAACCCGAACTCCACTTTCCTGCTTGTTGAACTGCTTAACCAAATTGTCAACAGAAACTCCCAAAATCACCGCCAATTTCGTCGCAATTGCCTGCTTAGATTGTTTAAACAGCTTTGGGTGGGCGTATAGCGTATAGGCGGGACGGTCAGTTGCTAAAACGTTCCCACTGCGATCCACAATCGAGCGGCGGGGAATAAAGGGGCGCAGATAGACCATCTGCTGCTGTCGGGCTTTTTGCAGCAGGTTCGGTGCCTGCACCACTTGTAGGCGATACAAATTGATCGCCAGTCCTAACCCGCTCAGAGACATGATTAGCCAAACAAACAGCAGCCGTAAGGATGAAGTACCCAGCAACAAGGACGGAGACCGCAATAGGCTCCAATCAAAAGACTTCTGAGGTAAGGACTTCTGTGGCAAAGACTTCTGCGGTGATGTCTTCTCCTCTTGCCGATTGTCGTCGCCTTGCTTTGGTTCTAATGACTGACGACTTTTGCCGTTCCGAGTGGGTTTTCGAGGCAGTTTTTTCACTGACTCTGGGATTCCACTTCGATTCTGGTTCACCTCGCCCGTTCCTTTGGCTGTTCCAGAAACCTTTTGCCTAGGCAGCGACCTACGATTGCTGACTCCTGACTTTTCCATTCCTGGTTAATAGCCCAGCGGCGTAGTTGGGGATGTTTCTAAGTTAGGAGCGGCTACGGGTTTGGGCAGTGACTGGCGTTGGGGTGCTGGCGGCAGAAAGATGGTGTTGGCTGGATTGGGAGCCACTAAACCCGTACCTGGAAGCTCAGCTTCTTGAGCTAGCTGGTTTTTCAGCGCTTCATTTGCCGCTGTCATTTGCCGCTCGTGACGTTGCAAAGTTTCCAACTTACGGTACTCCTGGCTCCACATCTGCTGAGTATAGACCGTCCAGGCATAAGCTCCCAGGGTGCTGGCAATGAGGAAGAAGCACAACAGGTTGGAGGTGCGCTGCAATGTCATCAGCGATCGCAGCCATGCGGGTGTTTGTGCCTGAAATTCCCGCTGTTGGGAGCTTCTGCTACGGGTTCTGGATGATGAATGGCTTTCGGAACGCGAGGGCATCACGTTCCCTCTAGGTCGCCGAGAGGAAACAGCGCTTCTTCTATCCGGACGGTGACGATCTGGAATCAGGGAGTGAGGGGCAGCAGCCATAAGTAGTTCTTGTTATTTAGTTATCAGTTGTCAGTTGCTAGGGACGAGTTTTTCGCCGCTCAAGGTCAGATTGCTTTGCCACTGACTGCTGACCACTGACAAAGGACAATAAACCAATCAATTTAAACTCTAGACACAAGAGCTGTCCATAGTCCATATTTTCTCGCATCGATGCAGCATTCTAGTCAAGATGGTTAATTAATCGCGAACGTGTACCTAGTCGCTACCTTCGATGCAACCACAGCTTATCACTCTCCCATTGAGTCTTTTGGCAAAGTCGTCGCGATTGCTTTGAGATGAACGGGCGAAGGTTCGGCAGGATGAAGGATGTAGGGCGTTGGGATGTTTAGGGAAGCGGCTGGGGAGCAGCTTGCATGATCCAGGGGATAGGATGAGGGATGATTTTCTTCTTCCGAGTTTTTGGCGGCTGATTCCTGAATACTAGCTTCCTTCTCCTCACCCCGCGCTAACAAAGGTTGAGGGGGAATTAGAGGAATTTCAACGATAAACTCTGCACCTTGACCGAGTTGGGAGTCGCATTCTAGCTTACCTTTGTGTTGAGTAACGATGATTTGATAACTCACTGCTAAGCCCAATCCAGTGCCCTGGCCCACGTCTTTCGTGGTAAAGAACGGATCAAAGATTTTCGACTGAATTTCTGGAGGAATTCCTGGCCCGTTGTCAGCGATCGCAATCCGCACGCCAGCGACGCCTAGAAATCCGTCCGGCACTAATTCGGTACGCAAGGCGATTTTTTTATCCTCTGATGACTCCCGATTGAGCGCTTCTATCGCATTCATCAGAATACTCAGAAAGACTTGATTGAGTTGCTTCGGGTAACACTCCACTAAAGGCAAGTCACTATAGTTTCTCTCTATCTGGATTTCATTGCCTAGCTGACTGTGCAGCAAAAACAGCGTATTTTCCAGCCCTACGTGAATATCTACTGGTTTTAGAGACGCTTGATTGTGGCGCGAGAAGTTTTGCAATGATTTAACAATTTCGTGAATTCGCTGGGCACCTGCCTGCATCGAATTCAAAATGCGCGGTAAATCTCTTAGAAGGAAATCTAGCTCTACCTCCTCAGCGAGCTTCTGTAATTCAGCATTTGGATTGAGATAGAGAGTTTGATAGCCCCGCACTAACCGAATTAGGTCATTTGCATACCTTTCCACATAAGGAATATTGCCGTAGATAAAATTCACTGGATTATTAATTTCGTGAGCAACGCCAGCTACTATCCGACCCAGACTTGACATTTTTTCACTTTGAATCAATTGGGATTGGGTTAACCGCAGTTCGATCAGCGTTTGGGCGAGTTGCTTAGCTTGAGCGGCGCTTTCTGCTGCCTGGTGCTGAGTTTTGGCGTATAAGTTAGCTTGTCGGATAGAAATCGCCAGTTGATCGGCAACCGCTTGGGCGAGTGTCCGGTCATTTTTTGACCAATACCGAATCTGCGAACACTGATTGAGATAAAGAATTGCGTTGAGGGTTCCGTTTGCCTGCACTGGCACGACCAGGGAAGATTTTATCTGAGCTTTTTGATACTCTTCGTTTGCTTCCCCAATTCGGGCATCCTGCTTGATGTCGGGAATGCTGACTTGTTGACGATGCTGAATTGCCCATTGGGTCAGTGGCCCGTGGGTATCAAAGTCATCAATGCTCGGGGGAAAAGGCTCCCGACACACCTCAAACAGGTATTTCCGCCTAAAAGCGGCACCATCAGCGGGCAAGGGTTGCAATAAGAAAGTTTTATCTGTTTGCGCCTCTGCTTCTTGCTCCCCGGCTTCACAAGCGATCGCTCTTGTCTCTACAAGCTGCTTCCCTGCTCCCTGGCTTCTGTTCTCCTCTTCCAACGTGTCGCTATGTTCCACCAGATGAACCAGACACCGATCTGCTGAAAGCGCCTGCATCAGATGCGCGATCGCTTCGGTCAGAATTGTTTCCAAGTTAAAACTCTGCCGGGTTTGACTGGTAATCTGATTCACCAGTTGCTCTCTTTGGGCTTGTTTCTGAGTTTGCTCGTAAAGCTGAGCTTGACAAATCGCAATTTCTAGCTGCTGGGCGATCGCTTGCAGAAATTCAATTTCGGAGTTTAACCAGGTGCGGGGTTGCTCTGAAATACAGACAATAAAGCCAACCCATCCTTCTTGTCGTTTAACCGGAACGAATAAGTTAGCCCTGTCCCACGGGAAAGAACCTTGGGGATACCCACTGGTGTCCATTTGTTGGCGATCTCGCTTTAGCCAGGAAAGCCATCGATTGATCATTCCTCCTGTCGGTGGGTGAGAACCTGCTGTTTGGTTGTTGATGATTAATTTCCCGGCAGCGATCGCACTCTCCACTGCACCAAAAGTTTCTAATAGATGGTATCCCAGTTGAGAATTCTTTTGCTCTCCATTGATCCGCTCGCAGACAACTTGTACCCGCTTGGTATCCTCGAAATACCACAAAAAACAACACCTATCTAGGTGTAGCAACGTGGCAATTTCGTCCACCGCAGTTTGCAGCACCACTTGCAACTCTAACGAGTTGCGGATGCGATCCACGATTTTCTGTAGCAGCGCCCAATGCTTTTGCGGGTGCTGAATCCAGGCTGGAAATAATTTGCTGAGATAAGCCACAAGAGAAAACACGCCGCCTCCCTTAAACTCTTCTTGCGCGTCTAGTTTGGTGAAAAATTTAGGCAGCAGTCAATCGTCCTGTTGTCAAGTCATTAGCAAATGGTTAAGCCTCGTTAGCTTATCAGTCACTTTGGTTATGAATTGTATTCAGAATAACTGATACTGAGCTTTTACATCTCCATAAAGGTTGATTTTCTAGCTTCATTAGGTTGCTTTGACTGAAAAAAACTGAATTGGCTTTCCAATATGGAAATCATCAAAAATTTTATCTAGACAGAATCCCCTTAGGTCGGTATAATTCAGGCGCGTTTTCCTCATGGAGTTCTGCTAAAAAAGAAATTCAGAAACCCTCAAAGCAATATCACTCTCAGGAGTGAGTGTGAATCTAGTAGCGCAAGAGTATCCTTGCGTAAGTACGAAACCCGAAGAATCCGGTGGGACGCACCGGAATTCAGGCTAAGGGAGAAAAGAACCTCTAGTCTTGGGGAACAACCCAAAACAGGCTAAGGGCAACTGGTGGAACCAAGAATCCTTGATTCACCTGCGGAAGCGTCTAAGCAAAAACCGCAATATTGTGATTAAATAGCAAACGATTCCTTTGATTGCAATCTCTTAAAGAGGAGTGTATGAACAAAAAAATAGTGAGTCTGCTTTTAGTTCTCGGCTTAGCTACCACCTTGGCAGCTTGTCAAGAAGGAACGGGCGATGGTGGAACAACTACCAGCCCTTCGCCTGCTGCTACTTCTCCCAGCCCTTCTCCCACTACATCCCCTTAGGAATCTAGTTTTCGAGCCTGACCTCTCATTAAGGGAATTCATCCCTGAATGGGAATAAAAGCTGGGATGGGGTTCTGACGCAGATGAACCGCCGATCTGGTAATTGCTCCTCACACATTCACTCGGTATCTACATACCACCTGAATATTGAAACCCAAGACAACTGTTATGTTGGCAGCAACTGACTGGGTAAGACAACTGGCGTCAAAAGCATTAGTTGCCTGCCCTAAAGTCTGGGTAAAGTCTGACTATGTTTCTATCATGTTGTTGCGGTAGGCGGCTTTGGCATTAAATGCGACTACTGCAATTTAGTACTTCTCACTATTGTCGGAAAGCCAGACTGGGGTTAGGTTACAAGCAAATTGCTTATCAAGTTGAGAATTTAACCCCAGGGCTACATATCCTCAAACTCAAGCCACTCACCGGGCTAACCACAGTTCCGGTGCTGTTGCCACAAGTAGAAGATACTCAGGGAGTCAGCAGTGAAGCTACGCCCTTAGAGAAACGAAATGAACTACAAGCGATCGCTGACTCGACGCAGATTTTACAATTTCTCGATCGCTATTGCCCAGAACCAGCGCTAGCATTACCCGATCGCCAGCTACAGGCAGAAGCCTTGATGCTGGAAGATTGGTTAGATGAAAGTATCGGCACGGCAACTCGCTTTGTATACTATGATTTTCGTGCCGGGGCTGGTAAGCAAATCGACCCTTCACCGTTTAGTCAGCTGGTGATCCAGGTAGTGCGGCGGCAATATGGCATTAACCAGGCAACAGTGGAACTGGCAACAAATCGGCTGAAGGGAGCAATGGAAGTGTTGTCCAGCCGGTGGCAGAATAGCCTCTACCTGGTGGGTAATCGCCTCAGTGTTGCAGACATCGCCGCAGCAGCTTTACTCAGTCCTCTGGCGCTGATTCCTCAATACCGCGAAGGTTATCCCTGGTTGTTTGAGCGGATTGAGCAGATTCACCTTCTTTGTCGGGAACCACTACCCCCCGGACTGGGAAATTAAAAATTAAAAATACACTAAATATTAAACATAGAAATGAAAAAACCCATTTTTTCACTATGTCTATTGCAATTTTCATCTCAACTACTGGGGGTGATGCCTGCTAAGAGCCTGCCACCACCAGAGGATATCCCTGAAGAAGTATTGCGAACAGAGATTATTACCGAGGCGCGATCGCCTATAGATGGCAAGCAACTCACGGCTGCTGAGTATGCCCAATTGCAGAACGCTCTGCAAACTCGTCCTGCTGCAACATCCCAGGTGAATCCCAAACTGCGAGAATTAGTTTTTCTGCTCCGAGTGCGGCGACTGCTGCGTACCTTTGGTGTCCCCACGCCCAAGTAAATGCGGCAACTACTATAGATATTCTCGTTTATTTGCGTTTTCTGTGAGGGTAGGTAATGGCAACGAGAAAAGCGTTTGCCTAAGTTTTTGCCTAAGCTAAGTAAGTCGCTATCATAAACTGCGTACACCCCACTTGAAAATATGCCTTTGTTTGCTATATCTACTTGCTTGCTCTTACGCTTAACTCAGTACTCAGATTCAGATAAAGACGTAGATTGGGGTAATTCTAAAAGTTATCAGTTTTAGCCTAAATAACAATGCACTTTTATATACATTGTCCTACGTAGAAGAAATAACTGTGTCCTGCTACCGATGACAAAATATACAAAAATCAAAAAATGTATATAAATATTAAAGTGCTGTTAACCCGAGGGAGATTTTGTTTCTTCTACCGCTAGCTGCTATAGCCCTAACATATGGGAAGCCTTTCCGGCTCAGGGCAGACGCTACGCGATCGCCCTAAACCAACGATAAGAGCGATCGCACTCCCCACGTGCGCGTTCAAAAAAGCCTTATCGAGAACCCATTCATTCAAGACCTTTAGGATCAGTAAGTTTATGTCCATGACCATCGCCCCCGAACAGATTGAGCGGATTGTTTGGAATCAACATCAAGACCCATTTGAAATCCTGGGTGCCCATCCTATTGAGCAAAATGGCAAAACTGTCTGGGCAGTGCGAGCCTACCTACCCAATGCCAACGCCGCCTGGGTAGTTTGCCCCCAAGAACGGACAGAATATCCTATGCAAGCAGTGCATCACCCTCATTTTTTTGAATGCACTATTGAGATGCCAGAACTGGCAAACTATCAGCTGCGGATTCAAGAAGGGGAACACGAGCGTGTTATCTACGACCCCTACGCCTTCCGTTCTCCCCACCTGACAGAATTTGACCTGCACCTGTTTGCAGAAGGGAATCATCATCGCATCTATGAGAAACTAGGTGCCCATGCGACGGAAATTGATGGGGTGACAGGAGTTTATTTTGCAGTTTGGGCACCTAATGCCCGCAACGCCTCTGTATTGGGGGATTTTAACAACTGGGATGGTCGTAAACATCAAATGCGTAAAGGTTCCACCGGCATCTGGGAAATGTTCATCCCAGGTTTGGGTGTTGGGGAACACTATAAATATGAAATCAAAAACGCCGACGGTCACATTTACGAAAAATCCGATCCCTACGGCTTCCAACATGAAGTGCGTCCTAAAACAGCATCGATTGTCACTGACTTAGATTCCTACCAATGGAATGACCAAGATTGGATGGAAAAGCGCCGCCACACCGACCCGCTCACCCATCCTATCTCCGTCTATGAAGTACATCTAGGGTCTTGGCTGCACGCTTCCTCCGCTGAACCGGCGCGGTTGCCAAATGGAGAGACAGAGCCAGTGGTAGTCGTCTCTGACTACAAACCAGGGGCGCGTTTCCTCACCTACCGGGAACTAGCAGAACGGCTAATTCCTTATGTTAAAGAGCTGGGATTTACTCATATTGAATTATTGCCAGTCGCTGAGCATCCTTATGATGGCTCTTGGGGGTATCAGGTAACAGGGTACTATGCCTGCACTTCCCGTTTTGGGACACCTGAGGACTTGATGTATTTTATTGACCAGTGCCACCAGAACGAGATTGGGGTGCTAGTGGACTGGGTTCCGGGTCATTTCCCCAAAGATGGTCACGGTCTCGCCTTTTTCGATGGCACCCACCTTTACGAACACGCCGACCCCCGCAAAGGCGAACACAAAGAGTGGGGCACTCTGGTATTTAACTACAACCGCAATGAAGTGCGGAACTTCCTGGTTGCCAATGCCCTGTTCTGGTTTGACAAGTACCACATTGATGGGATTCGTGTGGATGCTGTAGCGTCGATGCTTTACTTAGACTATTGCCGTGAGCATGGGGAATGGTTGCCGAACCAGTACGGCGGCAGAGAAAACATTGAGGCGGCTGATTTTCTGCGTCAGGCAAATCATACGATTTTCAGCTATTACCCTGGCACCCTGTCAATTGCAGAAGAGTCAACTTCCTGGCCTATGGTGTCTTGGCCTACCTACGTAGGAGGATTGGGCTTTAATTTGAAGTGGAACATGGGCTGGATGCACGACATGCTGGACTATTTCCACATGGACCCCTGGTTCCGCCAGTTTCACCAGAACAATATTACTTTTAGTATGTGGTACAACCACAGCGAAAACTTCATGCTGGCCCTATCTCACGATGAGATAGTCCACGGCAAGAGTAATATCATTGGCAAGATGCCAGGAGATGAGTGGCAGAAGTGCGCGAATGTCCGCTGCTTATTCGCCTTTATGTTTACTCACCCTGGCAAGAAAACTCTGTTTATGAGCATGGAGTTTGGGCAGTGGAGTGAGTGGAATGTCTGGGGTGACTTAGAGTGGCATTTGTTACAGCATGAGCCGCATCAAAAACTAAAGCGGTTTATGAGTGAACTTAACCATATCTACCGCAGCGAATCGGCTCTTTTTACTCAGGATTTTGCTCAAGAAGGTTTTGAGTGGATTGATTGCAGCGACAACCGGCATAGTGTGGTGGCGTTTATTCGCAGGGCGAAGGATTCGGAGGAGTTTATTGTCACTGTGTGCAATTTTACTCCTCAGCCGCATAGTCACTACCGTGTAGGCGTCCCCGAGCCAGGATTCTACACGGAACTGTTTAACAGTGACGCCCGCGAGTACGGCGGAAGTAACATGGGCAATTTAGGCGGTAAGTGGACAGATGAGTGGTCATTCCACAATCGTCCTTACTCTCTGGATTTGTGTTTGCCACCGCTGGGAGTGCTGATTTTGAAGCTTGACCGGCAGAAGACAGCTGCCGCAATGCAGTCTTGGTTGTCTCAGGGATAGTCGGGTTTCTTGTTCCCAGACAACGGTTCTGGGAACGGAAATCTAGACGCGATCGCATTCTCTACTACCGAGCGATAATCGCGATCGCATAGATTACACTTTGCAACTTTTATCTTGCGCTGTTCGCATCGCTCCCAGAAGAGTGGAAATAAATACACACCGTTTAACTTCCCCACCATTCTTAACGTTCAGCGTTAGCCTTGCCAGATATAAGTTCTCTTGCGGATTCATAATTACGCAACCTCTGTAGTCAAACCGGACTCGGCGCGGACTACCTAATGACTGTGAAGCTAAGGTGGTATTAGGAGCATCTATTTGAATATTTTGCTCAAAATTCTGCCATTGTCCGGGGCTAGGGTTAATACCGGCACGATTAACTGCCCACTGAACGACCCCATTTTGTTCTTGAAAACTGGCTTCCCAAGCAACTTTGTCACGCTTAGCATTGCTTTGAGCTTCTCGCATCGCTCGGTAAACTTGGTTTTGGGCGACTCCGAGACGTTGGGCATTGAGAAATCCTAACCAACTGGGGGCAGCGATCGCGCTCAAGCTCCCTATTATCAAAATTACGACTAAACTCTCTATCAGCGTGAACCCACCGCTGGAGCAATTAGATAACTTTTTACGCATTAGCTAGATACTAAAAAGACACACCCAATTTCTCAAGTTTCCTTGTTTGATGTATCTTTTGAGTTCCGTATCCTCGCTGATTTTTGCAATTGACTATTGGTTGTAGTCAGTATTTTTTCCAATAGCGATCGCGCTTAAGATCCCAATAATTACAACTAAGGCTAAATCTAAAAACCTGAACCCACTGTTGGAGCAAACAGATAATCTATTTTGAATTATTTAGATCCAAAAAACGCGCCTATCTTCTCTAGGTGCGTCTTTCTTACTTAGTGTCTTAACTAAATTAAAAGATTAACTTAATTTTTTAACTAGCATTGCATTCATCATCTTGCGATGTCTGGATGGAACCTAAAAGAGTTCTCACTTTGACGCACCGCTTCATAGCATTGTTAGTGAATCCAGTTAACTTTAATGTCACGCCAACAATTAAACCTTTATTCCCCAAGTTTGGCGCGGTAGGTTGAGTTGATAGAAGTCCTTGATAATCGAAGGTAATCGTTGGTGGCGTTGTTGACAGCGCTGTTGCAGATGTAACTACCGGGGCAGCGTTTAAGGTAGTACCAGCAGTATTCGGAGTATTAGTAAGGTTTGTCCCAAGCAGAACTATCCCTTTAATGTCTTGATTCTCGGCTAAGTTCTTCCAGTTAGGGGTACTTCCCTGCGGGTAAACAGCAACCTGTGGAACTGCATTTGAGGGACTTGAGACTGTTTCAAGGGTTCTGAAACTGACGCTGTAACTGAGTTTTGTTCTTTTAGCTTCTCTTTGGGCTTCCCGAAGCGCATTCAAAGCACCATCGTTAACAGCATTCACTCGTTGTCGGTTTGTAAAAGACAGCCAACCAGGAGCTGCGATCGCGCTTAAAACTCCGATAATTATAATTACTACCAGTAACTCGATCATCGTGAATCCAGAGGTAGATTGATCACGCGATCTCTTCAATTCCTGTATCTTTTTTAACAGCTCTAAGTTTTCCATACTTTTTTACCCTATTTAATTTAATGCTTTTTCTACCTATGGGGGTCATTTATTATATAGAAAACCACGCCCCTTTACCTGGATACTTGCGCTTGGAAAATAAATTGAGCTGCTAGGAGAGTAATCAGGAGGATTATCAGCAGGGCTAATCCGCGCCAAAGCATTTCCTCTGATAAACACTTGTGCCGAAAGCTGGCTTGGATCGGAATTGATGCAAGCATAGAACCCACCTGTTAAATTAGCCGGAACCTTCTGCGGATTCGTAGTTGCTCCTGATGGATTCGGACAATTGTGTGTTAGCCCATTTGTACTTTGGTCAATATAATCTACCAATACTTGAATTTTAGGACTGGTTGCAGTGTAAGCACCTGAGTTTGTCCACGAATTCATGGCCAGGTTAAGACTACTTGCTGCTTTTAAGTCAAACATCTTAAACCCTGAACTTGGCTGTTCATTGGGATTTGTAATATAAGCAGATGGATTATTAGGATTTCTGACTCCATCTCTAATTTCAAATCTACCAATTCGGGCAGCTTTAGACCAAGTATTGTTACTAGGAGTAAGGTCTTTAATCAAATAGTAGGCAACTAGTGAATAAACATTGGCATCATTACAGTTATCAACTCCATTTGAAGGAGGCGGACAGGTAGCTCCAGCAATAGTTGGTAAGGCTTTTGGTCGTGCCAAGCGCTTCCATAAAACAAGAATCGGTACGCATTGAGTTGTTGCAGGAGCGCAACCCACTGCTGCTGAACCTGTAGCAAAAGGTGGAATTTGGTTTTTAATGCCAGAAGTAGCTGGATTAGTTGTTGAGTTATTTTTCAATCCATCATTATCGTAGATATAGACTGCTTGTGCTAAATCTTGTGAAATGTAATCAAGGGCATCTTTAATTTCTTGCTCTGAAGCAGATTTGGCTTGTTCTTTGCGGTCGTTGTCTAGAATGTTAACCATGAACCCTAACAAAGGCGCAATGACAAGAGCAGCTAATATCATAGCTACTAGCACTTCGATGAGGGTAAAGCCGCCATCCTTTTTGTGAGTTAACTCAGAGCGTTTTAGCTGACTGAGTAACATAAATTTAATTGAATTCATCATGCTAAGGTTCCCTCTTCTTTCACAAATATTTAGCAGTCAGAACTGAGGCTGCTAGGAGCAACTATTAGTATTACTAGTGTTTTTCAAGCGACTGCACAACGTTTTCAGTGAAGTGTCACTGCCAGCAATCTCTGTCGTTGTTTCAAACAGCGGGGCTTTGCGATCGCCTAGCCCCCCACTATAAGTTGATTGCGTGACTTTCGCTGGATTATTCTTCTTCAAAGAGCCGGGAAAGTTAGGGCTAAAAGCATCTGCCCTGTAAACTCGCACTCCTAGGCGGTAGCCCTCTTTACCATCAGTAGATGTAGTAGCTGTGCGAAAACCTTGAACGACCAAATCGCTAATACTATTCGGGCTACAGCCTACTGTTTCATCAAGATTTATACAGTAGGTACTAGCTGGCGACGAGCAGTAAGTTGCATTCGTAGTGCAGGTCAAATTTCCTGAAGGAGCATCAGCATTAAGAACACTTGTGCTACCAGATGTAGCTGTGGGAGCGGTACCAACTGTGGTCGTAGGAGAGGTAATTGCTCCTGAGCGAACACCATCAATGTATGCTCTTGCAGCATCCGTCCCCCTTTCTACCCGCTTTGCCTGAACCCGCGTTGCCACTGAGAGAACGATCACGGGTGCTACCCCCACCATCAAAATAGTTACGACGATAATTGCCAGCAAAGACTCAATGATCGTGAAGCCGGATTGACTTGACTGGGAGTTATACTTCTTGATTTTGTCACTACACGGGCGCTCTCTCCTTGCCCCCCTTGTTAAGGGGGGTTGGGGGAATCTCTTGTCTGACAATCGGGAGACGGTATTAGATTGCTGCTGTTTGAGTTTGATCATGGCTGGGTCTAACCCAATCTAAAGTTTTGCGGGTGGGGTTTGTAGAATTTTTTGCCTACGGCTGCTAGAAATTAACCGCCTGTCTTCTGCGTGCAGAAACTAGTCGGACGCTGATCTGTATCAACGGCATTAGTAGCAGTATTTGACAACTTAGCGCACAGTAAAGCTTGCACCCACGGGTCATCCCGACCGACTTCCCTGTAAAACTCGTTGGGATCGCCCGCCGATGGTGTTGTAAACCGTTGAGAGAACAAGTCAGGCATCTGAGACAGCAGGGCTACATCAAAGCCCCAGTAACGCTTTGGTTCTACATAGAAAGCTGTGCTACCCCCAAAAATTTGAGAGCTGTACAAGCTCGTATAGCCAAAAGGACTGGTAGTTGAGGTTGCTGTTAGAACAGGCCTGAACGGGGCTGTGGCGTAGGCACTGCGCTTGAACTGAATGAACGAACCGCTGATGCGAGCAGGAGTGGTAGTTGCCCAGTTCTCTATGAATCGTACAAAGTTTTGCAGACCGCCATTAGATTCATTCCTGGCACCATTGGCAGGACTATCGCCTCCAGCGATCGCTAGATTGAAGATCGTGCCGGTAGCCGGTTTTTGCAGCCACAGTGATTTGTTGGCGATATACTCACTAGGAGCAGTAGTGACATTGGCATAATCAATTGTTGTCAAGTTCTGAAATTGCAAAGCAGGCGCTAAAAGCGGCTGACCCGTTGCGGCTGCTGGCATTTCGTGGATAAACAGTTTCTTGCCACCGCTGTAAGAATTTCCTACAGTTGCATCTGTATTATTACTAACGGTTTTAAACACTAAAGCGTTAGGTTTAGCCGTTGGTAGTGTACCTGCACCGTATGGAATCTTGGTTATCGTGCCGCTGGCTATTCCTAAAGGAACTAGTTGGTTTGCGGCTGTAGCTGTTGTAGTACCATCATTAGCCACTAGGGTGTTGCCACTTTTTCTTAAGAAAGCAACCCGCCGAGCATAACGTTGATATTTTGGAACGGCAGGTACAGCTGTTGTACCTGCTTTATGTAAGGTGATATCGAAAATGCTACCAACGACACTTGATGCTTTCTTAGATGTATCTGGATCGACAAACCAATCATCATCTCCACATAGAGAGACGGGTAGCTTTATGCAGACTTCCATCAAATACTCTGGGAAATTCCCCCGTCGTTGAATCGGCGTGACGAAGTTGTTGAAGTAAGAACTGGGGACGTAATCAGTATCAGGAGTATCGCTAGCGTAGGTCGCATCTACAGGTTTTTTGGATGTTGTACCAGCGGCGGCACTACCACTACCTGTCGCATTAATCGTGGCACCGCTATTAAGACCATTCGTGACGAAGTTGTTGCTCAAGAAACCTTGTTTTTTGAGCGTATCAACTGAGGTTTTATATCCCTGATTGTTTCTCAGGTCATAGTCTCCCTCATTGCGGAAACCGAACCTGAAGTTATCAGAAAGGAGAGTAACCGAATCTGCAAGCACAGTTGCAGGTCGCCAGAAGTCACCGCCAGGGCAGTTGCCACTAATGCCCGGTTGCCCACTGCGACAGGCAAATTTGTTTTCGGGAGTTTGACGACTATAGAACGATCCCGGAGTATAGTCACTGGTTCCTAACAGTTCCGTAAACTCTTCCAGCTCATCCGTTCCTCCGTTTGTTTGGTGCTTGTTAAAGCCATTAGTTGTATCAGCTTTAATATAAGCTGGCAAGTTTGTTGCCAATATCAAGCCTTTTTCAGCGCCTGGAGGATTTACCAAAGTGTAGGTGTTAGCGGGCGTAGCACCCCCACGAGCTAGAATGCTGCCGTTAACTAACATAATCGCGTTCGGTCGCCGGGTGGGGTCGAGCTTATAGTCAACTGGACTTTTGCTCTTCCTTTCTGCCATCAGATTACCTGTTGACGGTGCAGGTTCGCTCAAATCCGGCAAAGCATCATCACGGGTAGCATAGATAATGCCGCTGTCTGGCAGCAGGTACTCTGGTGAGGGGCCGCTTGGTGCCACCGTCCCCCCAATTGCTTTTTGTCGCAGCCGATTTAAATCCAACACTGTTGCACGAATTTCCAGCGGCTGACGCTCTTCTAAAGGAAGGTTATAATCTCCTGCCGGTTTGGAAAGTCCTCCCGCTGTGGCGATGGTAGATTTATTATCCTTGTTGACAGCTCGGAAGGTTGCCAAACCCCCATCAGCATCAGCATCGTCCGTTTGATACTCATCTTGCTCAATTGCTTTAATTTCTCGTGCATCGAGAAAACTGGTTTCGTAAATGGCTCCGTCGGGTATGACAGTAGCATTCCGAACTAATGTGCCATCTGCAATTTTTAAGGAGCAAATCGTGGAATCAATTGCCGATTGCTGCGCTATGGTGAGAGCTGAGCTACCAGATAGAGCGGTGAGCGCATCGCGGAGTGGTTGATTCACAAAGCGACCGTTGGGGAAGATTAGGTTCGCTTGATAGTAGAGTCGATCCAATATTGAAACACCACTATTTGCTGGGTTCTCAGCTCCCGCTCCTAGTGTACCTGGTGCTGTATAGGGAAATAGACCTGTAGAGGCGTTTGGCACTGCTGAAGTAGTAGGCAGTGCAGCATCTACAGGTCCTGCATCGTAACTGATGCCATTGTTAGACCTGCCTGTAGTTCCACCACCAGTAACCCCTGGCGGGCCGCCGAACCCCCAATTGTTTAGCAGTGGAGGTGGGTTTTTAGCCGTAATACTGGTGCTGGGGTCGTAGTAGCTGCTGACACAGGCAATTGGCTTTTGACGCTGTGTAAGGGTATTAGCAGCGCTGCTCTTATAGTGATACACAGCCGTGGCTCGCATCACTAAATCCCCTCTTCTATCCCCGCCAACATCAGGAAGATCGGAAGCGCCATTTCGATTGGTGTCTTGCCACATAGGCATAGAGTCAGGCCAAACACTTTTAAACTGTGATTCGTCTATATTGAGGGTTGATAAATCGTTGGGAACAGATGGTGGACTGGGCAGGAAAGAGGCGCTGAGACTTGCAGCACCGATAGGGGGGTATGGATATACGTTAGGGTCAGGAACACGATAATCCGTGTAAACTCCTGCACCAGTGACGACGCGCAGACCGCCAACGGCATCAAGCGGTTGATTAGGTGGTTTTGCAGCATTCTCTTCCCAGAAGCCGTCCCGATCGGTATTTCCTAAATCAGATAGAGGTACTACCTGGGTGTTGCGGTAGCGCCACTTCGTATCTGGCTTACTGCCGTCAAAGGAATTCCACTGTGTATCCGGTTTAACTTGCTGCTTTCCTTGCTCACTCACAAAAGCCCCTGGAGGTTGCGAGTTGTCCCACCAGGTAGCGGGTAAACCGTTACCAACAAGGATGCGATCGCCCACAAGTGTCTCTTTGGCATCCTTTTTCTGTTTGGTCGGTTCTGTTGCAGGTGGTTTAGCTGTCTGTAACGTAATACTATTATTAGTTGCTCCAGAAGATGGAACGACTGGATATATCCATTCATCAGGCGGACGCAGTGTGTCCCCACTTCCTACATAAGTTTTAGAAGCATCACCAGCGGTACTTTCCGCATAAGGAACGCGACGCATCCGATCTTTGAAGTAATTCTCTAGTGCGGTTCGGCGAATTTCTTGTTGTTTTAGTACCGAGGCACCCGTTGGAATTTTCTCTTTAACTTCCGTTGGGTCGTTGGCCGAAGTAGTATTGGCATTTGTCCACTTCGTTACCAATTGATTGATTCTGCTAGTAAATGCTTGGCTATTGTATGCTGCCTGACTAGGCAGACTACCACTGACAGATTGATCGGCTCCTCCTAAGTTTTTACCCGAATGGCTGTTTGGCTGGAATAGATCGACCCTGACTGCGCTAACACCACCCCCATTGATGCTACCAAGAAGTAAATTACCGCCAACGGTAATTTTGGCGTTTTCTTCTTGAAAGAAGCAAGACTCATAGCTGCTGACCTGGTAGTATTCAACGTTTCCAGCACCCACTTTTCCAGTGATGAAGTTGCCGTTAGTTTGAATGCGTCCATTGAGTTTAATGCCAGAACCAGGAGTAATTTCTAAGTCATCTTCATACACAACCGCATTGTTGCTTAGAGGAATCTGCGCCCGGTCTTGCTGGTACTCTATAGCAGAAAAGGCTCTATTTCTATTAGTACCTGGCGGGAAAATCTGAACTCCCAATGGGGTAGTAGGCTTACCAGTGGTAGTGGTAAATGGAACAGTTGCAGCAAAAACATAGAAGCTTTTCTTTAAAGTTGGCCCCGATCTATACCAACCCGAATTGCCGACTAAGCCAGCAAAGGTACCCTGTGCTGCTTGGCATCCCGGATTAGCCACACTGTCATCCATCGGTGCAGTTCTCGACTCGATAGGCGTTCTGGCTCTATTATTTGTTGCAGTTGGATTGGGAGTGCGAAAGTAAATGCCGTAAAGGGTATAGCTATCAAACTTACCGTCGTTATCTGTATCGACGGGAAATCTCCAGGCAGTGGTTATTTTTTCGTCATTGTCTAGTGGTGTTGGAGTCGCAGGAGCATTTGTTTGAATACTGTTGCTACTATTAATGTCATATCGAATGTCTAGCTGTTGCTCATCGCCCAAAGTATATTTACTAAGGTTCCCAGAAATAGCCTGATATAAAGCGACATCTGTAGGAGTGGCTCGTGGTAGTGTCGGATCTTCAAGTAAAGCTGCTATCTTTGCCTTAGCTCGGTCAAGGGCGGGAGTTGCTGCTGCCAATACTTCCTGACTCACCCTCACGTTACTGGCATTTTTGGAACGATCGAACGACCGGAACACCATCGCTGTCGTCAGCAAGATGACGACCAGGATCACCATTGTCACCGTTGGCAAGATAAATCCCGACTTGGCAAGCTTTGAGCTTCGACCAATAACCATTAAGCTCCGCAAGAGCCAATTCATGAGTGTTTTGGTAATTACTCTGGCTAGCTGCATCATTTGTCGGAATAGGTTCTGCATAGCTTTAACTAGCTTGTTGCGGGATGACATGGCTGCTTTCCTGTCAAAGGTGAGAGATTGGTGGAATAAAGAGTGTAAAACTGAAAAAATTAATAACTGGCGTCGAAAGGCTTTAAAAAAGGCTGTTTGCCTAAAATTTTGCTTTTTATGAGGTGAAGGGAAACTTCATCAAAAATTTATAGTTCAACATTTCTCCTCTGTCTTAACAACCGAAGTTCTGTTGGGCAACCGGGAAACTACGCACTCAGATGTTCAACGGCTGTTTAACGGCTTGTTAAATCTTTCAGTACCTTTCCGGAGCAGAGATGTCCGTTCCGTATTGTGAAACAAAGGCTAGGTGTGCGCTTCCCTCAAGGGATAGATTTAAGAGTCTCTACAAACCATTTTTGCAAACATAGCCTTTAGCTTTAACACAACTTAACGAAAAATCGGGGTAGATTCACTGTAGTTAAGATACCCAGATATTATGGAAAAACTATCACCTGTAGTAAAAAAATAAAGAAACTGCCCAATACCCACTAGAAGTGGGGTATCAGGCAGCACATAAATCATAAAGTGTAGAGACATTGCAGGCTAACGCCTCTACTAGAAGCCATAAGCACTTAGGGATTCTCTAGAGGCTGTACTAATAGTGTGTACTAATAGTGATTCAGGTTAAGTCCCGCTTCTTTAGCCATCGTTTGCAGACCCTTTAGCTCTAGAGTCTTGATTGCCTTCGTAGAAAGCCTTAGCTTCACCCAGCGATTCCCTTGAGGCCACCAAACCCGCTTCCATTGCAGATTTGCTTCCTGTAGCTTTTTGGTACGCCGATGAGAGTGAGAAACTGCATAGGCATTATTCGCCTTTTTGCCGGTCAGCTGACATTTGCGCGACATAGTCTAGTCTCCAGATTTTCGGTCGTTATTTAGATATAGCTTTTAGATTGTACCCAAGCTATTGCTTGGGTGGGCACTGCCCACCCATACTCGCCTAGCGTTCTGTCAGACGAGTTAGCACTTGATTCGACCGTTCCACAAAGGATTTCATCCCTTCAGCGTCAAATCCTTTCTGAGCCATTAGTGCCAAATCATAGATATGCTGGCACATCAGATTAGCCAAATCGCCAGTGGGTGATTGACCTTCACCTTGGATAATACTGCCTTGGCTCAACTGAACTAGATTTTGGATCAGCGGGTGCGCGGTATTTACCACCAAGGTGTGCTCTTCAGGAAATTCAACGTTTTGCTGCTGCATCAATGCGTTCATCTCCCGCAGACGCCGCAGAACTTCTGGCAAGAGTACCATTGCTGGTGGGGTTCCCTGCGGATCATCTGACTTGAGCGCCTCGGTGCGGATGTTTAATTTGGGCTTGTTGAGAGCTTTCTGAAATAACTCTTTGATCTGTTCTGAGCGAGTTTTGTTGGTTTTGGGATCAACAATGTCTCCTGCTTTATCCTGGTCAAGCAGGGTCTTGTCGAGATCAGAGTCTACGCGGGAGAACTTAACGTTCGGATGCTCCTGCTCTAAGAAACTGATGAAGTGGGAGTCTATGAAGGAGTCCATAAACAGGACTTCTAACCCCTGCTTTTTGTGTAGTTCGACGTAGGTTGCCTGAGTAACTTCATCAGTACAGTAAAAGACTCGATTTTCTTGGCGGTCTTGATTACGCTCTAAGTAATCTTTGAGGGTGGTGTAGTGAGTGCTAAGGAGTGTAGGAGCTTCGCCGGGGGTTTGGCTGGGGGTAACTTCTTGCCAGACATCGCCCTCTTGAGATTGCACTTCAACGGCTGGGATATCGGGTTGGGGAGTTTCTGGAGCCGCTGGTGTAAGGTTCGCAGTGGTGCGATAAATCAGTATGTCTTCGACTTGCTTTTTGAATTTGTCGTCGTTGAGGGAGCCGAATTTGACGAAAGTGCCTACGTCTTGCCAGCAGCGGATGTACTCGTCGCGATTTTCGCGGTAAAGTTCTTTCAAGCGATCGCCCACTTTCTTGGCAATATAATCGGCAATTCTCCGCACTGTCCGGTCGTTGGTCAAGGAACTGCGGGAGACGTTTAAGGGGATGTCAGTGCTATCAATGACGCCTCGCAGCGGCAGCAGGAACTTGGGAATGACTTCTTCGCAGTGGTCGCTGACAAATACCTGATTGCAGAACAGCTTAATTTGTCCCTTGGTGGTGTCCACATCCGGCTTGAGCTTCGGGAAGTAAAGAATCCCGTTCAGGATGAAGGGATAGTCGGTGTTAAGATGCACCCACAGCAGCGGCTCTTCTTGGAAGGGGTAGAGGTAGCGGTAGAATTCTAGATAATCTTCTTTGGTCAGGTTTTGGGGCGATTCCTTCCACGGTGCTTTTTGCCGGTTGATTGTCTCCCCGTCCAGTTGGATAGCTACTGGCATGAAGTCGCAGTAAGTTTTTACCAACTGCCGAATCCGCATTGGTTCCAGGTATTCCACCTCCTCATCCTGAAGCGTGAGGGTGATGGTGGTGCCGCGTTCAGTTGTTGGTGAGTCTTCTAACTGAAATACGGGTGAACCATCACAAGACCAGTGAACGGCAGAAGCTCCTTGCTGGTAGGAGAGGGTATCAATCTCGACTTTTTGCGCCACCATGAAGGAGGAGTAGAAGCCAAGACCGAAGTGACCGATAATCTGTTGATCTGCGTTGGCTTTGTATTTTTGGATAAATTCTTCGGCGCTAGAGAAGGCAACTTGGTTGATGTATTTCTTGACCTCCTCTGCGGTCATGCCGATACCATTATCCGAGATGGAGAGGGTTTTTCTGTCTTTGTCAATTGCAATTTTAATTTCTGGTTCGCCCAGTTCGCCGGTGAATTCGCCTGCGAAGGAAACCATCTTGAGTTTCTGGATGGCATCCACGGCGTTTGAAACCAGTTCCCGCAAGAATATCTCGTGGTCTGTGTAGAGAGATTTCTTGATAATCGGGAAAATATTCTCGGTATGAATCGTGATTGTGCCTTGTTCCAGCATAGTTAGGGGTCTCTAGTTCGCTTACTTCGAGTATCTTAAATATTGATTGTGAGCGATCGCTGTTAGTTCTGAGTAGAGGGCAGAGCTGCTTAACCCTATGGGATTCCCACCCATCGAGATGCGGATTTCCCTACTTTCTAGTTTAGTAAGGGAAATTGTAACTGGACGCGATCGCTCAATCCCCGCCTAGAATGCTAATTATTCATGTTTTTTTCCAGTACGAAAAAGTAGTGATAGGGGTTTAAAGGATCGATAAATTCCCTATTAATTCTAAGACCTGCTTTTTCAATTGAGTTAACTAGACGTTTTTTCGGATAGCCTTTGAGTCCCATCTCCCAGTAGTGCTCATCAGTCAAAGGCTTTTGACTCCAAAAGAGTGGAATCCGAACAAAAAAATACTTGGGTCTTAATGACAAAGAAAATTTAAATTGAACTGACAAAAATCTACTTCTATATGGAACCGAAATTACTAAGAATTTTTTAGTTGCATCTGCCAGCTTTTTAAGGGCTTTTTCTGCATCATCGTATGGGATATGCTCTAATACTTGAAAAATAGCGATTGCATCGAATTTATCTTCTGGCAGTGTAAAATCACTTGCTAGATCCAGAACCATGTCCGGCTTTAATTCTACGTCAAAATCAGCGGTTGTGACGTTGTATCCACCCCGCTTGAGCATTTCTGTAAAAAGCGAATTAAAAATCCCGATTTCAAGGATGTTGTTAACTTGCTGTCCTAGCCCTCGGATGAGACGCGCCTGGTTATAGTAACTAATGAGCCGGTCTTTTGATATATATTCTTCGCTCGAAATTTTAGGTTTGTTTATGCTCGTCATAAAAATATCTCCTTGGTTGGTTAAAAAATTAGTATTATTAACTTTTCTATTTTGGTAAAGACTTAACTTTAAGCTATTGAAGACTAGAAAGCTCTACAAGTTTTTTTTAATAAATTTCTAAAAGCTAGCTTCCCTACTCATAGGAGTATAACTTTCCAAAAAGTCAGAAAAATAGAATATATTTCTATGTTCTTAACTCAGTTAATAGTTTTTTTACGGCTTGAGCAGCAATATTCCAATTAAGTCTATCTTGATACTCGTTGAATGATGATACAGCTAACCTTTCATAGGCGCTATAATTTTCTAGTTTAGATACAATATAGTTACAATAATCAGCAATATTAGTATTTACTGCAAAAGTTTTCCCGTTGAAATCATTTTTAATGATAGTTGGTATACCACCAATATTTGTGGTTAAACAAGGTATTCCAAACGAATTTGCTTCAATTAAAACGTGGGGTGAACAGTCTGCTAAAGTAGGCAAAATTAGAAAGTGGGATTCAGCCATTAGTCTATTAAATTCATTTAAACCCTCATTCGTTGATTTATCAATAAATCCTTTAATCCTAACAAAACTTAGTTCGGACTCATTAATCTTCGGCTGACATCCAACTACTTGAAGTTGAGTTTTTAGACCCATTTGATTTAGTTTTCTAGCAACTTCCAGCGCAACATTTCCTCCTTTTCTAAGCCACTCCACACCAATAAATAATAATTTACAAGGAGTTGTACTTCTTGCTGTTATAGCGTTGTTGATATCATCAATTGTTCTATTACATTTTATATTAGCTCCCCAAGGCACTACTTTTACTTTAGAAGGATTAATTCCATAGATATCAATGGCTGTTTGAGCAGCCCATTCCGACGAGAGAATTACTAATTCGCATTTATTCAATGCAGCTTGTTCCATTAAATATATATTTCCTTTGGTTTCCTTGCACAAGTTGCTCAAATAAGGATAGAAATCAATCAAACCTGTCAGTGTTGAGTCTGTCCACAGAACGACTGGCTGTTTACATTCCAGATAAGCAATCGGCACTGCATTTTCAGGACAAAGCACTATGTCTGAGTTGAATTCAGATAATTTTTCAGATATCTGATATGCATAATCCTTAAGGACTAATGGCTCTGCCCAGCGGTAGTAATCTTTTTTAAAAAAGTTTCGATATAAACTCCACTTAGCTTTAGTAATTATCGATTTTTTCTTATTTAAAGGTCCAACGTATTCCAGGTCAATAGATTGATTTTTCAAAGCTTTTGCTATGCTGGCCCCAGCACCACATAGTCCTAATTGAGACTTAGTCCAGGTCAAGCTATTAAAGACATCATAAGTTGTAGCATAAGCAATCTTCATAATGAGTAATTATGCTTAATTTAAATTAAGTCCATAAATAACTTTTGTGCTGACTGGGCACTTACTGACCAGTTTAAACGAGTTTGATACTCATTAAATGAAGATAAAGCTAACTTTTTATAAGCGCCATAATCGCTAAACAAATCATAAATATAGGTGCAATATTCAAGAATATTGCTGGTTATTGAAAAAAGCTTTCCATTTACATTATCTTTGATTACTGTTGGTATGCCGCCTACCTTGGTAGATATACAGGGAACTCCATAGGAGTTCGCCTCACAGAAGACGTTTCCATAAGCTTCTGCTTGTGAAGGCACAATTAATAGATGAGATTCAGCTATCAACTTACTAATTTTATTTAATCCCGCCGCTGTTGATTTACTAATAAAACCAATATTAACAACAAAATCAGGAAGAGAACTATCCCTAAAAGGCTGGCATCCAACTATTGTTAATTCAACATTTAATCCGCTCTTATTCAATTCTCTGGCTACTTCTAAAGCTATCTTTCCACCTTTTCTAAACCAATCCACGCCTAAAAAGAGGAGCTTGCATTTATCCGAGGGTCGATCTTCAATAATCTCCTTAATATCGTCTAACGTCCTATCACACTCAACATTTGCTCCTGACGGAATCACTTTGACTTTCGAGGCGTCAACTTGATAAGTATCAATTACAGTTTGAGCTGCCCAGTCGGAGGAGAATATAGCTAAACTGCATTTATCTAAAGTAAGTTTATCCATAGTAGTTAATTGCTGGATGGTCTCACTACACAGGTTACTAAACTCAGTATAAAAGTTCATCAATCCAGCGTAAGAAGCATCTGTCCAGACTACAGTGGGTTGCTTACAGTCAAGATAAGAAATTAAATTGATGTCTGGACATAAGACGATTTTGGGATTAGTTCGGAGAATTTTTTGGGCAATTTGGGATGCATAGCCTTGATTAACAACGGGTTCTGCCCAAGGATAATAGGTTTGTTTAGATATATGCTTATGCCAGCGATTCTTTGCCTTAGATAATAATTTTGAAATAGGGGGATAGCTTTCCTGAAGAGGACCAATATATTCGATAGTTCCCAACTGTCTTTCAAGAGCTTTCGCTTTGTAGTAGTTAGTGCCACAGTGCCCAATTAAGTTTCGAGGCCAAGTACGGCTATTGAAAAGGTCATAGTGAGTAGCGTATGCTATCTTCATTGACTTTGTTCAAATTTTTTTTTTTACGTTAATGAAACCTTTAACTGGCAATTTTTTATATATTCCTAAAAAAGGACTATAAAATCGACCCAATTGAGACTGAAACTCACAAGCTTTAATAAAATTCTTGGAAAGAAAATCTTCATTTTGTCGGTAGTAAACCAATAGCTTAAAACCATCTCGTAATGTAAAAAATGGTATCAAAAAAGGTAGGAAGGGGCGCTGCCATCGATAAAACCGAGTAACTCGTGTCAAATGGTTAGAGAGACCATATCCACGAGCTAGTCTAAGTAAATAGGCTTCTTCTAAACGATGGGGGGGAATGTGGTGCCAAATCTCCAGTTTGGGATTGTGCCAAACTTCCCACTTACTATTTTGAATATAGAACATTATTTCTGCGTCTTCCCCGGCAGCCATTGTTTTCTCGTCTCTGCCGGGTATTAGGAGTTTTTCTGGAGGAGGAACGGCGTCTTGCCATGCCTGTTTCCGGATGACTGAACCGGGTGCAGCAGGAATTCGGCGTGGTTTATCAGAACGCTTGTATTGAAAAGGCGTTGCACCTCGGTTATAGATAGTAAGATACCCTTTTATTTGCTCAAAGTAGGGCGGTGGTGGTTCATCGAGTTTGGCATGAATAATGCCGCCATAGGCCCCCACTTGAGGGCGATCGCAACCAAAGCGATAAGCTTCGGCTACCCAGTTGTCTGCTGGTAGATTATCATCATCCAAAAATCCAATCAAGTCGCTGCTTTTAGCTTCTTGTACGGCTCGATATCGAGCATAGGTAGCGCCTTGTTTGGCTTCAAAAACATATCTTAACTGGCTACCTTGACGCCAGTTTGTCGCATAGTGAGCAACAATACCAGCCGTGTCGTCATTGCTATTGTTGTCAACAACCAGCACTTCCCAGTCAATATCCTCTGTTCCAACTTGATGAAGCAGTTGATCTAGAACTTCGGGCAGACGTTCTGCACCGTTATATGTGCAAATTGCTACAGTAAAGTCCACGGATATGTTCTTGGCGTTGTCGCCTCCATTTTGGATTTTGTCTTGCTTTTAGACTAACAGTAGAGACGTTTAGAGGCAATGTCTCTACTGATAATTGTTAAATGATTTGAGCTTCGAGGAGGCTGAGGGACTGTTTTTTGCTGAAAGTCAGCGTATCGTCAACACAATCAACCAAGATGGTATCGCCACTCACGAAGGTGTTTTCTAGCAGCGCTGTGGCAAGGGTATTTTGCAATTCACGCTGAATGGCGCGTTTCAGAGGACGGGCACCATAGATCGGATCGTAGCCAACTTCTGCCAGGTGGTCTTGGGCAGATCCCGAGAGTTCGATGGTGATTTTTTGATCGGCTAGTAGCTTCTCAATCTGCTTGATTTGAATGCTGACAATCTGGCGCAGTTCCGAGCGTTCCAGCCTGTGGAAGAGAATAATGTCGTCCACGCGGTTGAGAAATTCGGGGCGGAAATGCGATCGCAAAGCATCCGTCACCTTCTTCTGCATCAATTCATACTGGTCTTCGTTGCCTGAAAGATCGAGAATATACTCGCTGCCGATGTTGCTTGTCATTACAATCACCGTATTCCGGAAATCCACCGTCCTGCCTTGGGAATCGGTAATTCTTCCATCATCCAGCACTTGCAGCAAGATGTTGAACACATCGCGGTGGGCTTTCTCCACTTCATCCAGCAGCACGACCGAGTAGGGGCGACGGCGAATTGCCTCAGACAGTTGACCGCCTTCTTCGTAACCGACGTACCCTGGTGGGGCACCTACGAGGCGCGAGACAGCGTGTTTTTCCATGTACTCGGACATATCAATCCGTACCAGGGCGTCCTCGCTGTCAAACAGGAACTGAGCTAAGGCACGGGCTAGCTCAGTTTTACCCACTCCTGTTGGCCCCATGAACAGGAAAGAACCAATCGGACGACTGGGATCTTTCATCCCCGCACGGGTGCGACGGATGGCAGCAGAAACGGCGGCAACGGCTTCTTGCTGACCGATCACCCGTTCGTGGAGATGAGATTCAAGCTGGAGTAGTTTTTGCCGTTCCGACTCTAGCAGTCGGTTGACTGGGATGCCCGTCCACTTGGCGACAATTTCGGCAATATCGTCTTCGCGTACCTCTTCGCGCAACAAGGCAGCACCGCGAGATTGCAGTTCCAACAATTGGGCTTCTTTGGCTTCCCGGTCGCGTCCTAAAACCTCCAACCGTCCATACTTCAGCTGAGCAGCTTTGTTAAGGTCGTAGGCGCGTTCTGCCTGCTCTATTTGTACCCGGAGTTTATCTTCTTCCTCCTTCACCGCGTTAATGTCTTCTAAGAGCTGTTTTTCTGATTGCCACTGAGAACTTAGTTGAACTTGTTTTTCACTCAGGGAGGCAATTTCTTGTTCGATGCGCTCTAAACGCTCCTGAGAAGAACGGAAGGCACCCACAACGGTTGTTAAACCCGTCCGTTGACCTTCTCCTTGCAGGGAGAGCTTTTCCATCTCCAGCTGCATCACCCGGCGGTCAATTGCCTCTAGTTCTACCGGCTTGGAAGTAATCTCCATTTTCAGCTTGGCAGCGGCTTCATCGACCAAATCAATTGCTTTATCTGGCAAAAACCGCTCGGTGATGTAGCGATCGCTCAAGCTGGCGGCGGCAACTAAGGCAGAATCGGTAATCTTCACACCGTGGTGGACTTCGTAGCGTTCTTTCAGCCCCCGGAGAATCGAAACTGTATCTTCGACGCTGGGCTGATTGACATAGACTTGTTGAAACCGGCGTTCGAGTGCCGCATCTTTTTCAATGTGCTTGCGGTACTCGTCTAGGGTCGTCGCCCCAATGCAGCGCAGTTCTCCCCGCGCCAGCATTGGTTTGAGCAAGTTACTGGCATCCATTGCCCCTTGCGTGGCACCAGCGCCCACCACCGTGTGCATCTCATCAATAAATAGGACAATCTGACCGACTGAATCGATGACTTCTTTTAACACCGATCTGAGGCGGTCTTCAAATTCTCCCCGATATTTGGCTCCCGCAATCAGACTCCCCATATCCAGGGCAATTAAGCGGCGGTTCTTCAAAGATTCAGGTACGTCGCCGTTGACGATGCGCTGGGCTAAACCTTCTGCGATCGCTGTCTTCCCGACACCGGGTTCCCCAATCAGCACCGGGTTGTTCTTACTCCGGCGGGATAGTACCTGCACCACGCGGCGGATTTCCTCATCTCGCCCAATCACCGGGTCAAGCTTCCCGGATTTGGCTCGTTCTGTCAGGTCGCGTCCGTACCGTTCCAAGGCTTCATAGCGTGCCTCTGGATTTTGGTCTTTGACTTTCTGGGTACCCCGAACCTCTTTTATCGTGACTTCCAGCTTTTGGCGATCGAAGTTGAAGCTTTTGAGCAACCGGCGTCCGATGCGGTCATCTTCAGCGAAGCCGACTAATAGATGTTCTACGGAGATGAACTCATCCTGCAAGCTAGTTCTTGAGGCTTCAGCCTTGTCTAGCATGACATCTAAGCCCCTACCCAGGTACAACTGGTCAACGACAGCGACTTTGGGCTGGCGTTGGGTGAAGGCTTCGAGTTGCGACTTTAACGCCTGGATGTCCACATTGACTCGACTCAAAATCCGATTTGTCAGCCCTTCTTCTTCTTCCAGAAGCGCGATCGTTAAATGCTCTACCTCTAGCTGCTGATTTTTGAATCGACGCGCCACATCTTGAGATTTGATGATGGCTTCCCAGGCTTTCTCCGTAAACTTGGCAGGGTCAGTAGGCTGCATTTTATAAAACGAATCTCAGTCGAATACCGTGTCTCACCCGTCAGTATAACAATCTGGAGTCAATGGCTCATCGCCAGATTGCGAATAAAAAAAAATTCCCTCCCTGGTGTGAGGGAAGGAACGGAGGGTGGGAGGAAAGCCCACCTTGCAACTCAACAAGGGCGGAGAGACTCCACCCCGACAGCACTTAACTGACTGCTTCTGCCTCAACTGGCTCTGGCTTCGGTTCGCGCACTTCCTGCTTGATGGTGAGGTAGCGGATGACTTCTTCCGACAGACGCATTGCCCGTTCCATCGGCGCTATCTGGCTGCCATTGCATTTGTAGTTCATCTGAACATAAATGCCTTCCCGATGTTTGCCGATATCTTGAGCTAGACGCCGCCGACCCCGATGCTGGATTTCAATGTCGTGTGCCCCATTGTCACTCAAGATACCTTGATACTTGGCGATCGCCAAGTTTACCTGTTCCTCGCCCAAATCGGGACGGAGGATGTACATAGTTTCGTAAACGATCTGCATTGCTGTTAATCTCCTTATGGACAAGACGGCTTCTTCTAGCACTGGGACTAGGAAGTTTGGGATTGGAAATGGAAGTCGCACCTTGAAAATCTCAACTCGCTAGCCTATAGCGTCTAAAGATGAAGAAGCAAGGAATTAAAATCTTACTACCAGTCCATCAATTGTACAAAGTTACCAGGGTAAATTCACCTCAACGTCCAGACCACACATCAGCATAATCCAACACCAGTCAACATTATGGCGCAGCGCTACGTCCGAGTCCGAACCGCAAAAGGGCAGACTTATTACGGTTTACTGCAACTAAGTCGAGGCGTTCAGGTGCTTGATGCGCCTCCCTGGTTACACGGGCAACCTACGGATTTGCAGTTAGAACCCGATACTTATCAGATTTTGGCTCCTTGTGCCCCGTCTAAAATTATCGCGGTGGGCAAAAATTATGCCAGCCACGCCGCTGAAATGGGGACGGATGTGCCAAAAGAACCGCTACTATTTCTCAAGCCGCCTACTTCTGTCACCGCAGCGGGGACAGAAATTCAATACCCCCCGCAGTCGCAGCGAGTGGACTACGAGGGCGAATTGGCTTTAATTATTGGCGATCGCGTTTATTGCTGTACGCCAGAGGAGGCACAAACCAAAATTTGGGGTTACACCATTGCCAATGATGTCACCGCCCGCGATTTGCAAAAGCAGGATCTTCAATGGACGCGGGCAAAAGGATTTGATACTTTCTGTCCTTTAGGGCCGTGGATCGTCCGCGAGTTGAGTCCTGCTGCCCGCTTGCAAACTTTTCTCAATGACGATCCCCAGCCGGTACAGTCAGCACTGATTAATCAGATGGTGTTTGCGCCCGATTTTCTAGTGTCTTACATCTCTCAGGTGATGACGCTGTTACCGGGAGACGTGGTGCTGACTGGAACGCCCCAAGGGATTGGTCCGATGCAGGTGGGCGATCGCATTCGCATCGAAATTGAAGGCATTGGTCACATGGAAAACACAATTGTGGCACGCTCCACACCAGCCGCACCCTAACGAAGACTCCGCCTGCGGCAAGAAACTAGGGAACTTGGCTGTAAACTGCCTCTGAAATCCCAGGAATTTCTGCGTAACGTCCGATCGCAGACTGAACAACTGAATAGGCGCAGGCAGCAACCGTTCCTAGAAAAACAACATTAAATAGGGTTTGTGCTACCAAGCCAGTTTCTAGCGCTGGAGTCAAAATCTGCAATGCCATAGTACACAAAAATAGAGCAATGTTTATTAGGAGTGCCTGCATCGTGTTGAAACGAATGAAATGGCTAATTTTTTCGTTTCTAACTACGCCTAAGAACAAGACAAAGAAAATGATTAAACTGGCAAACCGTATACGGTAAATTGCTAGTAACGGTTGTAGCGGTAATAAAATCAGCGTCAAGACAGGAAACTGTCCAAACAGATACACCCCAAAAGGAAGCACAGAAAGCAAAGGGAGTAAATAAGGAAGGCAAGCGAAAACCCGGTCTTTCGCTGTCGCTGAACCACGCCAAGTCATCGTGCGTTCTCCTGAAATAATGTATTTATCGCAAGTTATTACTAAGTTCAGGATAACGCAGATGCTATGTCAACCAAGACACGCCTGATCCAGGGGTGTCCCACCAAAGGTATAGAGCTTGTAGCGTTGCTCCCCTTAGAAAAAGTAGCGATCGCCATTAAGCCGCAAATCGCAGATAGCGCCTCAGCAGACTTTAAACTTCAGCAAATAAACTTGCTCAATACAGGATTACTCAATATTGGCAATCCGGAAGCCCATGAGACACTCATATTGATCGGGTTGATTTTCGGTAAGCTTGTGAATCGCTTGAGCGCAGCGGAGCCGCCCCTGACGCCAGCGGGGTTGACCACTTTGATCGGCAAGTAAACAGGTCTGACAAACTTGTTTGGGGGAGAGTATCTGCTCATCCGTAAGAATGACTAACATTTAATACCTCCGCGAGAGCTTTAATCCGCCCGCATTCATTCTAAGTCAGCTTTTCGGCGAGATATGGTAAATTAACATACAGCTTAATGTCCTCTCCTAAAAGTAGGAGTAAGGAGCGTTACTAAAGCGACGCTTTGTGTGTGTGCCAAGAGAGGAGGGCAGGAAATAAATTTGGCACCTAACTTTAGGAATCTGAACAGTATGGGCGTCTAATCCCTCTAAAGTCTTGCAGTTTGTAATTGCATCGGTTGCCAAGTTGGTAAGGTGAATGTCATGGGCAACTTTTTCTAAGCCCCAATGTATCCGGGGTTGGGGATTAAATGTAAAGCAAATTTTTCCAGATCCTCTAGCCCCTGATGAATGGGCGAGAGAAATACAGCAAAATTGCATACTGCGCCAGGTTAGCTAGTTTGAATGAAAGGTTGCAAAAAATTGTTCACTTCAAGTGTTAACAGGAAAGTTGGAATAGACACGACTCCAACAGCGTTAAGATTGAAGACTCCCGAAAATACTGGCGTGGGCTAGTAGCGCGGACATGGCGTTGACCGAAAGCGCACCCGAATCAGAGTTTGAAAGGAAGACTGACACTATTTCTAGGGGTTCACTTTGTGAGTAAAACAAACTTAGATTTTCTAGCCGAAACCGATCCTACCGTTGCCAGCTTTGTCCAAGAAGAACTCCAGCGCCAACGCGCCCACTTGGAGCTAATTGCCAGTGAAAACTTTACCTCCGCAGCAGTGCTGGCAGCACAAGGCTCGGTATTAACAAATAAGTATGCCGAAGGTTTGCCGGGGAAACGCTATTACGGCGGCTGTGACTTTATCGACAAAATTGAGCAATTGGCGATTGACCGCGCCAAACAGCTATTTGGAGCAGCTCACGCGAACGTGCAACCGCATTCGGGGGCGCAGGCGAATTTTGCCGTTTTCTTGACCCTGTTGCAGCCAGGAGACACGATTATGGGGATGGATTTGTCCCACGGGGGGCATTTAACCCACGGTTCGCCAGTAAATGTGTCGGGGAAGTGGTTTAAGGTTTGCCACTATGGAGTCAGTCAGGAAACAGAACAGCTAGACTACGATCAGATCCGGGATTTGGCGCTACAACACCGTCCTAAGTTAATCATTTGCGGCTATTCAGCTTATCCGCGCATCATTAACTTTGAGAAATTCCGCGCGATCGCTGATGAAGTCGGAGCTTATCTATTAGCCGATATCGCCCATATTGCGGGTTTAGTTGCCACAGGTCATCACCCCAATCCTCTACCCCACTGCCACGTCGTCACCACTACCACCCACAAGACCCTGCGCGGTCCTAGAGGTGGCTTAATTATGACCAGCGACCCAGAACTCGGCAAGCAACTCGATAAAGCCGTGTTCCCCGGTACTCAAGGGGGTCCTTTAGAACACGTCATTGCCGGTAAGGCGGTGGCATTTGGAGAAGCATTGCAACCTGCATTTAAAACTTATTCGGCGCAAGTGATTGAAAATGCTCGTGCTTTGGCAACTCAGTTGCAAAAACGCGGCTTCAAGATTGTTTCTGACGGGACTGACAATCACTTGATGCTAGTAGACTTGCGCTCTATCAGCATGACGGGAAAGAGAGCCGATCAGCTAGTAAGCGGAGTGAACATTACCGCGAATAAAAATACCGTACCCTTCGATCCAGAGTCGCCATTTGTAACCAGTGGCTTGCGGCTGGGTTCGCCAGCCATGACGACGCGCGGGATGTCCACTAATGAATTTACAGAAATTGGGGATATTATTGCCGAACGGCTGCTAAATCCAGAAGAGGAAGCAGTGGCGGCGGAATGTCGGCGACGAGTGGCTGCATTGTGCGATCGCTTCCCCTTGTACCCCCACCTGACAATTCCCGTACCAGCCTTGGCATAGAAATAGTAGGGGCATAGCCGCCCTTAATATACCCCTACTCCCCATTCCCCCGCTGAATTCCCCATCCCCCTCTGCCTCTTCCCGTCTGAAATGTAGTAGACTCTGCCTGACGATTGTTTTGAAGGATGAAAGATCAATAGCGATTAGCAATCAGCTAACAGCTTTTTTTGATTTCTCCCTTCTGATGTCTAGTACCCTACTTAATTTCAGATGCCCCCCCAGCTGTATCACCTGGTTGCCTTTCTCGTATCTGCCTGTGTTGTCCTCTGGGCAACACCCGTTGTGAACAAAATTGGCCTCCAAAAGGGACTGGTTGATTTACCCAGTGAGCGCAAAGTCCATAAGCATCCTATCGTGCGGGTGGGAGGTGTCTCTATCTTTGCAGGCACCATTATTGCCCTACTGATTGTTTGGGGAACCGGGGGATTTGGCGCTTTGAGCGCGGAGAAATCCCTAGAAGTTTGGGGCGTTATCTTGGGTGGTCTTGGTTTTTTCCTAGTTGGCTTAGCCGATGATTTGTTTAGTTTGTCGCCTTTCTTGCGGCTGTTTCTGCAAATTATCATTGCCAGCTGGGCTTGGCACCTCGGCGTCCAAATTGACTTCCTCACCGTTCCCTTCGCTGGACTGGTCACATTGCCAGACACCATTAGCTGGCCCATTACTGTCATTTGGCTGGTCGGTCTGACTAATGCCATCAATTGGATAGATGGTCTAGATGGTCTAGCTGCCGGTGTTTCTGGTATCGCTGCCGTGGTGATGCTGATTGTGAGTTTGTTTATGCATCAACCGGCAGCAGCACTGATTGCCGCAGCGCTTGCTGGTGGTTCATTGGGATTTCTGCGATATAATTTCAACCCCGCTCAGATTTTTATGGGGGATGGCGGAGCCTATTTTATGGGCTTTACGCTTGCCGGTGTCGGGGTGATTGGCTTAGTAAAAAGCACCGCAGTGACAGCAGTGCTGCTACCTTACCTGATTCTGGCTGTGCCCATTGTGGATATGTCAGCGGTGATTGTGCAACGCCTGTTGCGTGGTAATTCGCCTTTTATTGGCGATAAATTCCATCTGCATCATCGGTTGCTGCAAGCGGGTCTGCCGCAACGTTTGATAGTTTTGTTTATCTACGCTTTGACTCTCTGGGTGGGAAGTTTAGCCCTAGCTTTGGCTAAAATACCAAGCGGATTGGCTTATGCGATGGGTGCAACGTTATTGCTGGGGTATACCAGCTGGCAAGTTTGGCGAAATTCGCGTGTGAGGAGTGAGGAGTGAGGAAAAATACAAAATTAAAAAATAAAAAACTTTTGCATGAGTGCTGAAATTATTTGTGTTGGTACGGAACTGCTACTCGGCGATATTCTCAATAGCAATGCCCAATTTTTGGCGCAGCAACTAGCCTCTCTGGGAATCCCCCACTACTATCAAACGGTGGTGGGAGATAATCCTGGGCGTCTCAAACAGGTGTTGGAAATTGCCTGCAATCGCTCCCATCTGCTGATCTTTACCGGCGGTTTGGGTCCAACTCCCGATGACCTGACAGTGGAAGCGATCGCTGATTTTTTTGGCGTTCCCTTAGTAGAACAACCGGAAATCGTCGAAGACATTACTCGCAAATACGCTATGCGAGGGCGTCAGATGACCCCCAGCAATCGGAAACAAGCGCTCATTCCCCAGGACGCCTCAATTTTGCCCAATCCAGGCGGTACAGCCCCCGGTATTATCTGGCAACCCCGCACGGGTCTGACAATTCTGACTTTCCCCGGCGTCCCTTCAGAAATGAAGCGGATGTGGCAGGAAACCGCCGTTCCCTTTCTCAAGAGTCAAGGCTGGGGCAAAGAAATCATCTACAGTCAGATGTTAAAGTTCTGGGGAATTGCGGAATCGGCTCTGGCTGAAAAAGTCGCGCCCTTCCTCGACCTCCCTAACCCCACCGTTGCTCCTTACGCCCTTCATGGAGAGGTGCGGCTGCGAGTCTCGGCAAGAGCGGCGTCAGAACCGGAAGCGCTAGGACTGATTGAGCCAGTGGCGCAACAACTGCGGCAGATAGGAGGGCTGGATTATTACGGCACTGACACTGACACCCTTGCTTCCGTTGTCGGCTTTTTGTTGCAAGAAGCCGGGGAAACGCTTTCGGTGGCAGAATCTTGTACGGGTGGAGGATTAGGGCAGATGCTAACCAGTGTCGCCGGGAGTTCCAATTATTTTTTGGGCGGCGTCATTTCTTATGACAACTCGGTGAAAATTTCCCTTTTGGGCGTCAATCCAGAAGACTTAGCCCAAGTCGGTGCGGTGAGCGACGCGGTCGCCAAGCAAATGGCAATCGGTGTAAAGACACGTCTCTCAACAACCTGGGGACTCAGTATCACAGGGATTGCTGGGCCGGGAGGTGGTACGGAAACCAAGCCGGTGGGATTAGTCTATATTGGTCTAGCAGGGCCGGATGACACGGTAGAAAGTTTTAAGCACCAGCTGGGTCAAAATCGAGAGCGAGACTCGATTCGGTACGCCAGTGCTTTAATTGCCCTTGACCAACTGCGGCGAACAATGTTGAAGAAAAAGTTAACGGCGGATGTGTCTTAAGACGGATAGACGCCGCTTGGTCACACACATCCATAGTGAGATTCCTCACCTATTTCGTCATGTGCTAGGGTTAGAATAAATCTTAACTACAATAGGATTCATAAACTCTCACGTTTGCCCTGTTGTTAAGTACTCATCCTGGTCGTATTGCAGGAGTTTTCAATTCAATGGACTATATAGAAAAGGTTTTGGAAAAGCTCAAAGAATGGGCCCGCAAGCTCATCGAAACGCTCCTGGGGCCGGAAGCTGAGCCGGAACCCGAACCAATTCCAATTCCCGTGAATGAGAGAACGTCGCGCCGTCGTAGTTAGTCTGTGTAGTTAGTCTGTTGAGTTGCTGCTGAAACCTTGGGCACAGTTAGTATTCTGGTGCTGCACGGGCCAAACTTGAACCTGTTGGGACTCCGAGAACCAGGGATTTATGGCTCTGTGACGTTGGATGAGATTAATCGCCTGTTAGAACAAGAAGGGCAAACGCTCGACTGTAAGGTGTTTACCCTACAGTCAAATCATGAAGGTGTTCTAGTAGATGCGATTCACGATGCCTTTGGGCAGCACCAGGGAATTTTAATTAACGCTGGAGCATATACTCATACCAGCGTAGCGATACGGGATGCGATCGCGGCTGTTAACCTTCCGACTGTAGAAGTGCATCTGAGTAACATTTACCGACGCGAAGCTTTCCGACATCATTCTTATATCGCACCCATTGTAATTGGACAAATCAGCGGCTTTGGTGCAGAAAGTTACCGCTTGGGGTTAAACGCTCTAGTTAACCATTTGAGACAAAAGAGTAGCAGTGAATAAAATTCGTGGCGAGTGATTGTCCCTGCCTGTTTGAGGGACTGATGACCGATCCGATTCGGCATTGCTGCTTGGCGCAACAAGCGATCGCCTAAAAATGAGCTTCATTAAACGCATAGCATCTTGGCTCGGTCGTCTTAGCAGCGACCGGGTTTTTTTTGGAGTTTATTCCCTCCCCTTTAGGGAGCTATTTACTGCCAAACTTCTTATGTATGGGTGTTTTGAGTAACAAGTGCTGTTGCTTGTTGCTGAATAGTTCTTAGCTTAAATTTTTAGCTCAAGTTCTTAGCTCAAATTCTTAGCTCATCTGTGCCGTACACTCAAGAATCAATCTTTGATTTTCTAAGGCGTAAGGCTGAATTTCCAGTGCTTGTCGAAAAGCTTGAATGGCAGCGCTGTAGTCTTCGAGTGCGACATGGCACAACCCCATCCCATGCAGCGCCCCAAAATGAAACGGGATGAGCTTAACCGCCATTTGGCAGTCTTGGAGCGCCTTTTTGTACTCCCTGAGAATATAGTAAAGAACGGCTCGTCTATTCCAGGCTTCCGCGAAATTGGGTTGAGTCTCGATCAGGTCGGTGAGTAATGCCTCAGCTTGGGCAAGCTCTCCTGCCTCCAGCATTACCTGCGATCGCTGAAGTAGTTCAAACCCTACCACTCCCTTTTGATGAAACCAGACGCGCCACAGCTCTGCTGTAGCCTCATAACGGACGGTTTCATCAGGATTTTTTAGGTCTTCGAGTAACGAATTGATAGAAAATTCATTCATGAATATCACTTCCAATCGGTCGCGTTGGCTTCTAATCTCTCTATCCTTATGTTTAGCAGCTATCTGTTGGATAGGGGCAACTACCGCTTTGTCAGGAGGAACGATCGTGTTTGCCGGAAAACAACCCACTAATCTCGGTGTCCAGTCAGGTCAACTAGCGCCCTGCCCGAGTACGCCCAACTGTGTCAGCAGCCAAAGCCAAGATGCCCAGCATAAAATTGAGCCTTTGACCTACAACTCTTCATCAGGGGAAGCGATCGCTAACCTCAAGACAGTTATCAAGTCCCTCCCGAAAACCAAAATTATCACCGAAACTGAGAATTACCTCTACGCGGAATTCACCAGTGCCCTGATGGGGTTTGTCGATGACGTAGAATTTTATCTCGATGAAGGCGCAAAAACGATCCATGTCCGTTCAGCCTCCCGCCTAGGACAGTCGGATTTGGGCGTGAACCGTAAAAGAATAGAGACAATCAGAGCCAAACTCAACGAACTGAGAAGCTAGGTGTAAGTAATAAAACCCCTTCAATCGGTTCGCCCCCACAGAGAAGTTCCTCTTCGCCCCCTCCTTGCTTGCGGGGAGGGTTGGGGGTGGGGTTCTTGTCATCCTAAAAAAAGAATGGAGATGTGCGCGATGCCCACAGAAACACAAACCTCAAAAATAGTCGTCGTTGGTGCTGGTTGGGCAGGGTTGGGGGCTACCTACCACCTAGCGAGGCAAGGCTATGACGTAACTCTTCTAGAAGCTGGCCCCTATCCGGGTGGCTTGGTGGCAGGCTGGAAGACCGCAGGGGGACGATCGGTAGAAGCGGGGATTCATGGTTTCTGGTATCCTTACCGAAATATCTTCTCCCTGGTAAAAGAATTAGGGCTGAATCCGTTTACGCCTTGGACTCGTTCCTCCCAGTATTCTCCAGCCGGTTTGGAAGTTGAATCACCCATTTTCCAAGACTTGCCGCGACTTCCCACCCCTCTTGGGACTTTTCTCTACACGCAATTTAAGCGATTGCCATTAAGCGATCGCCTCTCAGCTTTACCTCTACTCTACGCAGTTATTGATTTTGACAATAGCGACGAAGCTTGGCGACGCTATGACTCGGTAACAGCACGGGAACTCTTCAAAGATTTTGGGGTTTCGGCACGGCTTTACCGCGATTCCTTTGAGCCGATGCTCTTAGTAGGCTTATTTGCACCAGGCGAGCAGTGTTCCGCCGCCGCCGCACTCGGTATGCTTTATTACTTCATTTTGGCTCACCAACCCGATTTTGATGTCGTCTGGTGTCGCGGAACGGTTGGTGAGATGATATTTCGCCCTTGGGTAGAGCGCATCGAACAAGCAGGGGGAAAATTACTCGCTAATCGACGAGTCAGTGATGTAATTGTTGATAGTAATAATCAAGCGACAGCAGTTGTTTGTCGTGATGAAGTTTTTGAGGCAGATGCGATTATTTTTGCCGTTGGTATCAGCGGTATGAAGAAGATTGTGTCTGGTAGCCCCAGCTTACAAAACCGTAAAGAATTTCGGGATATTCACAACTTGGGCGCGGTTGATGTGTTGGCAACCCGCCTCTGGTTTGACCGCAAAATTAATATTCCCCGTCCTTCTAATGCCTGTTTTGGTTTTAATGCTACAACTGGATGGACGTTTTTCGATTTAAATGCCATACATGATGAGTACCGCGATGAACCAGGGACGGTTATTGAGGCAGATTTTTATCACGCAAATCAGTTTCTTCCCTTAAGCGATGAGGAAATTGTGCTGCTGGTTCAGCAAGATTTAGCAACTTGTATCTCGGCTTTTCGAGATGCAAAAGTAATCGATAGTAGTGCAATCCGCTTACCGCGTGCAGTGACTCACTTTTTCCCTGGTAGCTATCAGTATATGTTACCCGGAGAGACAAGGATCAAGAATGTATTTATGAGTGGCGATTGGATTGTTACCCGTCACGGTTCTTGGTCGCAAGAAAAGGCTTATATAACTGGTTTGGAAGCGGCAAATTCGGTTATTTCTCACTTTGGACGTGGGAGTAAGGCTTTGATTCTACCCATAGAGGCGGATGAGCCGCATATTCAAGTTGGTCGAGCAATTAACCAAAGCCTACGTAATTTCGGTAAAACATTCTTACCTAATATTTGGCTCCCTTAGAACTATTTAGCTGTGTTTTTTTCTTCAGTCCAAACACTGCACCAAAACCACTTACCAAGATCAATGCAGATGTCAAAGAGGATTCAGGAACTGGCTTTGATTGGCTAGTTACATTCACATTTGCATCCAGAGCATCCCCTCTAGAATACACATAATTAAAAGCATCTTTGTCATTGAGAACGCTGGCACGTAAGAAAAGTGCGCTCCAGCGAGCTACAGTTTCTACTGCTACATCTTGAGTTATTGTTGGAGTGTTGCTGTCTGGTCTTGCACCTATAGGGTTGTTCGTATTTGTGATGCCATAGTGGTTAGCACCCAAAATGGTAATCAATGTTTTAGGAGGGTTTTGGATCTGATTGTAGGTTTTTTGGGCGTTAACAGGAAGAGCAATACTATCAAGATTTCCCTGTAAGAGAGCAGTGGAAATTTTTGAATTGTTGATGGGAATAAACTCTTGAGTATTGAAGTTCCGTAAATTTGCACCGAAAAACGCTCCTGCTACGAGTTCATTAGGTCGGCTGAAGGAGCCTTCACATAAAATAGGAAGGCAGAGGTTGGCAATAGCAGATAGTCCGACAGCACCCCCTTGGGAGTGACCGAGTAAAGCTAGTTTCTGTGTATTGATAACGCCAGCAACGGGTGAAGTAGAGTTAGAGTTTTCTTTCACCATTTGTGACAGAACGGCGTTTAATTGTGACGTTTCGGGTAGAAGTCCCGTAAATCCGAACTGTGGCAGTGACTTCTGGTGATTGGGTACAACTACTACGAATCCGTAGCTTGCTACTGTACTAGCAAAATTTGTGTAATTTGATTTATCGACATTCGCACCTTGCAATAGCAGCGCAATGGGAAACGAATAGTTGCCAGTTTTAAGGTTTGATGGGTTTGGAAAGTAGATATCGGCTAAGTCATTATTAGCGGAGATTGTTGTGCTGTAGCTACCTACATCGTTGAATAAAGGAGCATCGCTGAACCTTGCAGCGGCAGTTTCCCCAATACCACAGATAATAAATGCTGCACCAACAGAAGCGAGTGACAATGCTTTTAATCTAGCCAAAGAACTTACTCCTTTACTAAATGCGTCTGCTGGTTGCAAAGCTACTCAATAACATCACTGGCAACAACTACTTTTAGATAGAGAAAGCGCGACGCTGAAGACAGCCGCTTCGGTTCACGCATCCTCATTACCCACTCAACTTGATATCTTGGTAGAAAACGCGGGGTTAAGTCCTATGGTGACGGCAACGAAAACCACTCAAGGGCGGGGTGTACTTAGAAACATTAGTTGGCTGACTTTTGAAACAATACTTGCAGAGATGGGGGAAGATCGTAACACTCGGCTGGCTTACGATCGCGGAACGCTAGAAATTATGACTCCTCTGATGCCTCATGAGCATAACAATAGGCTGCTGGAACACTTGGTGTTCGCTTTAGCTGAGGAACTGAACCTCAACCTCAGAAGTGCTGGATCTCTCACTTGTAAGCGTCCAGACTTACAGCGGGGAGTTGAACCGGATTCTTGCTTTTATATTCAAAATGAACCGCTAATCAGACAGAAAAGGGATATTGACCTAACAATTGACCCACCTCCTGACTTAGCAATAGAGGTGGACTTCACCAGTTCGTCTGTTGACAAACTTTCAATTTATCTCGCTTTGGGTGTTCCGGAAGTTTGGCGTTATGACGAACCTGTGATGCAAATTTATCAATTGCAAGAAGGTGTGTATGTCCCGTGCGCTGTTTCTCCTACTTTTGCAAATCTACCCTTAACAACAGAAATTCCAGGTTTTTTGGAAGAAAGCCTAAAAATTGGGGAAATCCCTATGATTCGGTCTTTTCGCGCTTGGGTAAGACAGCAAATAGAGCATCGTGGCGACAATTGTTGAGGAAAATTGAGAACGCGATCGCTCGAAAGATTTATTATATTCAAAGTTTAATTATCCGGAGCTAATGTCTTATGCCTAACGTTGAGGAAGACGAAATCCGAGAGAATCGCATTGCAATGGAGATAATCGTCGATGCCTATGACGAAGAAGAACAGGCGATGGGATGGTACTACTACCTTGAAAACAATCTCAACTTCCCCTTTAAAGCTAAGTGGGTGAGAAAGGGACGCAAATCATCCTCACCTGAAGGCAAAGAAGTTGAGGTGGTGGAAATGTCATCGGAGGATGAATGCTCGCACGATATGTTTGTAGAAGTGCTTTACAAAGATGCTACAGGTGAAGATACGTTCTCAGCACGTTTATCTGACATAGAACCGATTGATGCTGATAGCAAAACCTTGGAAGCAATCGCCGACTGGCACTATTGGCTTGGCAGAGGATACGAGTTTTAAAGGAGTCGTTTTAATGGCAGTTTATCAAGTCCGGCTAGTGAATCCAGTGATCGCGCTTGACCGTACCATCTCAGTGCCAGACGATCAGTATATTCTAGATATAGCTGAAGATGCTGGCATTCGATTACCTTCTGGGTGTAAACAAGGAGAATGTTCAGCTTGTATTGCCAAGCTGGTGAGTGGTGAAGTCGATCAAGGCGAACAAAAGTTTCTACGTCTAAAAGAACTAGAGGCTGGGTACACTGTTACCTGTGTGGCTTATCCTCTGTCGGATTGCACTTTGGAAACCCACCAAGAACAAGTTTTATATAAATCGGCTCTTTACTTTCAGCCAGATTCTGCTAAATCCGAATAATTCTTGTGCGAATGCTTGCAATATTTCGCAACTAGCAATTAGTCAGTTTTAACTAAAGGTACAGATGGTCTTGCTGCCATGTTCTTAGGTGGCAATTTGGTTAAACTTGCCGCTACACGAGTATTTACAGGGAAGATTTTTGAGTGCGATCGCGCTGATGTATATGAAAAAGCCGAATGGTACAATTCCTTATAAGAAAAAATACACTCTTTTGAAGAAATGAAGGGTGAAATAGTTAGTGCAGAGGATAAAAATGAGCCGGTTACTCTACGAAAATTCAGTTTCTTATAAAGGATATCTGATCATCCCATTTGTTTTTGGAATAGCGGATGGTCAAAATATTTACTCTTATGCTTTACTTTCTGAATTAGGGCATAAAGGTAAATTTCATAAATTGGAAAATCCGGCTGGTTTTTATTCAAGTTGCCTTGAGACGATTATTAAGGTTGCAAAAGAACATCTAGAGGAGAAGTCAGATGTTGCCAGTCAACACGATTATTTTAAAAATAGATATATCTATCAAGATAATTTGATTATTGTTTATCAATTAGCAAGTAAATATTTTTACGATCATTATAAACCGGAGATTTTAAATAATGTTGCCGCGCCAAAAATATTTGAGACTGAACAAGAATGTATTAACTGGATAAAAGAGGGACTAGATAAGTCGCGGATTAATCAACAAGTTTAAATTGTACGCAGATAGAAGTAAGGTGGACAATGCCCACCCTACTCGACGTGCTATTCTGGTACTATTTCGAATGAGAACGCGCTTGTTTTACCATTGCAATGAGCGTATGGTGAGCATCTTCGGCATCTTTGAGAATATGATCGAAGTGAATGCGTATCGGCACATCTGAACCTTTGACTTCTGCCATTAAATTCATGCCTTCTGGGTCTATTGAAACCATTTCTGCCTTTACAGCATCAGGAGAATTTCCGTAAGTTTGGGCGTAAAGAACGACAGCACTCGCGTGATCGTCGTTCATGTGAGCGCAAATGCGATCGCTTATTTCAGACGTTATTGCATCGGACATTAGATAGCACCCTCTGATGTAATTAATTAAGAATGTTTAGCGACAAAATTGCTAACTACATTGACAAATTCACCCGTTGACTCATAGGGTAGAACATTACGACCTAACATTTTAATTCCCTCAGCATTGGGTAAAGACTTCTGATAGTCAGCCAAGCGTTCATTGGGAGTTTCGCCTTTACCAGCTTGACTAATGCTGGATGCCGTGTCGCCGACAACTACCAGAGTGGGTTGAGAGATAGATGCGATCGCGTCTCGATAATCTTGCCGCCAAAACCCTGCTAGAAAGGAAAAAACAGCATGGCGAGTCTCTGGATCTGTCGCACCTTTCTCCAGCGTTTCCAGCCACTCCCGATCGACTGAATCAGCCTTTTCAAAGAGTTGTTTAGTTGAGAAAGAACGTAAGAACTGTTCGCGCCGCGCATAGCGATAAAAGGCACTCCCAAAAGGAGAGTCTAACAGATTCCAGGTGAATTTTTGCCGCCAATTTGCTCTAGGTTTAGCAAGCAACGTCAAAGCGGGAGGGCCAGCCAGCACCAAGCCTCGAATAAAATTAGAATTCGTTTCTAGACGAACTAACTCAATTGCTACCGGCAGCAAGGCACCTTGCACCACTACAATTACAGGTTTTTGAACTACAGTTTGCAAAAAATGTTGCAATTGCTGTGCCCAATCAAGAGGAGTATAAGCCACATGAGGCATATCGCTCTCTCCACATCCTAGTAAGTCTGGATTGTAAATTGGATTCCGGCGACCCGCTTCATACCATTCTCGACAGAATCGCTGCCAAAATTTTCGGGATAATCCTACCCCAATGGGATGAATCAATAGTAGGGGAGTCCCGTCATTTGTATTCGGATTAATTGCAGTATGAAACTCGTAGGCGCAGCGATAGTTTTTCCAAGTGTAAAACTGCGTAGGATTTACGGTTTCAGTTTCAGTGGGTGAATTTTGAGTTGAAGATAATGGTTGCATAATTATCCAGAAAGCAATTAAGGTTAGGAGCATCCCAATCAGAGTAAAAACGCCTGATAGCTAAAATCGCAGCTATACAATGAAGCCTGACGAGAGCAGGTTTCAGCCTGTAAGCTTATTTTTAGAAAAATGGGATGCACTTTGCTCGTTTTTTGGGTTGATGAGCTAAATTTTGAGTTAACTTAACAGTGCCTCCTGGCAAAGCTCAGCTCATCTATCGCTCGTAAGAATAAATATCTCCCGGTTGCTTAAATAGGGTAGATGAACGATCTGAAAGCAATTGCAGATCGTCCTTGTCTAGTTGGAAACTTAAAGCTTCTACATTCTTTTGAATCTGCTGACGATCTAGAGTAAAGCCTGATATGACAGCAGCAACACCAGGCTGTTGTTTAACCCAGTTTAAAGCTACCTGAGAAATTGTTTTCTCATATTTTTTTGCCACCTGTGCCAACGTGTCTAGCATCTCTAGGACAAGTTGCCAGCCGCCGTGAGCGCGGATCATACTGTTGTAGTAGAAGCCACGAGCGTGAGAGCCTTCGCTTGGGGCTGATGCAACACCCCGGAACTTATCTGACAAGAAGCCGCCTGCTAGAGGACCGTAGGGCAACAAAGCAATATTATGCTGGAGACATAGACTTTGCATTGAGTTTTCTACTCGTCGGTCAATTAAGCTGTATTGAACTTGATGAGTGCTGATTGTGGCGTATTGCAAAGCTTTTTCCAGCATCGGCGTGTTGAAATTAGTAACGCCAAGTTTGCAAATTTTACCTTGTTCTAAAAGTTCTGCGAAAACACTAAAAGTAGAGGCAAAATCTAATCCTGGATTATGCCAGTGGATTTGTACGCAATCGAGAGTATCGCGCTGCAAATTGCGAAGAGAATTTTCAATTTTGCTGCGAATTTGTGTTGGATTCGGAATATTGCCGAAAAAGACAGCTTTGGTCAAAATGGTGCAGTCGCTACCTTTGAGCAAGCGACCGAGAACACTTTCGCTGCGTCCATAGATGTCTGCGGTATCAAAATGAGTAATACCCAGCGCTAAGTAAATATCCAAAGCACGGGCGATGTCGGCTTCTGAAATTCGTTTCCAACTGCGATCGTCAAGTTGCCAGCAGCCGACAATGAAAGAGGATTTTTCTTGGCTATTCATGCTTTCGGTCAATATTCCTTGCAATTCATGGCAAAAAGGTGTATTTCTCTGCTAAATGCCCCCTTGACGATTATGCGCCTAAAATCGTCTGCAAACCCTTCACGAATCGCCCAATCCCCTCGGCTGCAGTTTCTTTTTGCAGGGCACCATAGGCAACGCGCAGATAGCATCCATCTTCCATGCCAAAGGCGGTACCTGGAATGACAGCGACGCCATGTTCGCGGATGAGTCGTTCTACCAAGTCCATCGCGGGCAATTTTGTATGAACTCTCAGCAGAAAATAAAAAGCACCATCTGCTGGGGGGATGGTGCATAAATATTGGATGCGATCGCATTCGTTGAGGACAATTTCTCGCACAGAGGCGATCGCTTCTAGCTTTTCTTTGCAGTAGCCTACTCCCGCTTGCAATGCCCCCAAGGCGGCATACTGGGAAATAACTGGGGGACAAATCAAAATCGTATCCTGAATCTTCTTGACGGCGGTGAGTAGGGATTTTGGGATGACCATATAGCCGATGCGCCAGGATGCGAAACCGTAAGCTTTAGACAGCGAGAAGAGGGAAATTGTATGGAGGTGGCTGTCTAGAATCGCTGCTGGGGAAAAATGCTGCACGCCGTTATAAGTGAAGTATTCATAGGCTTCATCGCTGATGTGATAGATGCCGCGATCGCGACAAATTTGATTCACTTCCTGCAATGCGGCTTCCGAATACACGGCTCCTGTGGGATTATTGGGTGAAATTGTGACAACTGCCCGCGTTTTTTCGGTAATTGCTTGCCGAACCGCCTCCGGACGGAGTTGATAATTCTCATCCGTTGCGACCAGAACCGGACGACAACCCGCCATTGTAATTGCCATCTCTTGGTTGAAGTAATAAGGCGTTTGGAGAATAATCTCATCTCCGGGATTCGCGATCGCTAACATCACATTCACGAACGCCATGTTACTGCCAGCAGTGACTACAATGCAGTTCTCAGCATTCATGTCAATTGCGTTCTCAAATTTTAATTTTTGAGCGATCGCCTCCAGCAACGGCGAGATACCTTGCACGGGTTTGTACTTGTGATTCTCTGGATCTGCCAGGAAATCGGACAGTTGTGCGATCGCTTCTGGCGGCGGACTATAATAAGCAACGCCTTGTCCCAGAGAAATCGTTCCCGGACAGCTACGAATCAATTCCCCCACAACGGGAATAATTGGCGACTGCACCACCTGTATTCGAGAAGATTCGGTAAGCATACAAAACTCATCATTCAGGGTTTATTGTGCATTTTTCATAATATTTAAAAATCGAAAATTACTTTTTTTTCGCCCTTTTTTCTATTGAGGCAGAGCGTTAGGGCGAGGTTTAGGGGAGAAAATTTCAATTGCACAAACTTAAATCCCCCGAACACAGTTTAAAAGCGAGAACCCAAAAAGTTTCGCAGAACGTCAATCACAAGCTTTCCATTCATATCGTTTCCGGATGACTCAATTGAAATCCAGCAGCTTTTAGCTTGTAATTTGACACTCGCGCATTGTAAGGTCGAACACTTTTCTGGGATTCATCCCAAGAAACTTTGGGTAGATTATGTTGGTCGCACACTCGGTCAAGAAGTTCTCGATAGGTCAAATGTGCATCATCCACTAAATTGTAAATTCCTTGCAGTTGGTGCTTGCGGACAAACTCAATAGCCGCAACAATGTCATCCAAGTGAATCCAGTTTGTTGAGTCCTCGCCGTTTCCAGGGCGAGTTGTACCAACAACTCGACTGAATATTTTAGATAATTCACGACCTGACCCATGAATTCCGCCTAAACGGAGGATACAAACGCTTAGATTTTCAGTGGAAGCTGATAGCAATACTTGCTCAGTATCGCAGAGAATTTGACCATTCTTGTTAGCAGGTGCAACGGGTGATTCTTCATCCACCCATTCCCCATTTCTATCTCCGTAGACAGCATAACTTCCCGTATAGATTAGCTGTCGTACCGAAGGAGTTTGTTTCAAGGCTGTGACTAAGCTATGGGCAGTTTTTAAATAAGTTTCTTCGTAAACATCGGCATTTTTTGCTCCAATACTTAGCAGTACAGTATCCTGATTTTCCAGCACCGATTGTAGACCTGCCAAATCATCACCTTTTACCAGGAAGACTTGTTGGACAACTGCTTCTAATTCTGAAATTCGTTCGGAAGAAGTTGTGGTTGCGGTAACAGTAAATCCTAACTCTTGACGCCAATATTGGGCAATTGGCTTACCCACATAACCACAGCCAATGATTGCAACGTTCATGAAGATTCCGATGTAAATAAATCTAGAGGCAAATGACCATACATCTCGTTAATTCCGTCTTCACTCGCAGACTGGCAGGACACCAAAACTCCGCGATGTTCTCCTATGTACGGATTGAGATAACATAAGTTAGTCTGAGGGTTGAATTTAATATAAACAGAGCCATCAATCGTCGCTAAATCTTTATTGACTTCATAACCCAAAGCAGTTGCATAGGTTTTTAAAGCTTCAATCCCTTGCTCGGCTGTATCGGCACAAACCCCTAGTATTTGGTTATCAGAAAGCTCTGTTACCAAAAGTAGCGCTTGACGAATTGAATTTTTATCCGGTGTATCTTCACTGGAATCTATCTTCAAGCAGTCGAAAATTTTGAGAATTTTATGTGCTTCTTGAACGGTTAAGCTGGATGAATTCTGGACAGACATAAATTCCTAGGCTTACTGGGCTAATTCCCGCTCAATCGCTGCAATCAATTCTGGTGAATCTGGCTTTATGCTGCTATTAAATCGAGCCACTACTTCACCTTGCTTACTGATTAAGAATTTCTCAAAATTCCAAGAAACATTTCCCGTAGGCTGTACTGCACTGGTAAGCCGAGCATAAAGCGGGTGCTGTTCTTGACCTTTTGCATGAACTTTGTCAAACATCTCAAAGCTGACGCCATAGTTGGTCGTGCAGAAATTCATAATCTCTTCATTGCTACCGGGTTCTTGCGCTCCAAAGTCGTTGCAGGGGAATCCTAGAACGCGCAATCCCCTATCCTGATACTTTTGGTTTAACTGCTCCAATCCTTTGTATTGAGGCGTGTAGCCGCACTGGGAAGCGACATTTACGATTAAAAGTACGTTTCCGCCGTACTCGGAAAGTTGTTTATCTTCACCGTTGATAGTTTTTACGGCGATGTCAGAGACTTTGCTGCTCATTAATTTCACTCCTATACACCCTGATTTAGGTGCGTTTTCCCTTATCTGCGGTTAGTGATATTGGATTCTTCTTCGTTAGGGACGGGCGTTTTTTGAAGGGCTGGCTTGTAATATTCTTGCCAAATTTCTAGGCTGAGGATACAGGTCATCAACCACACAATCCCTGCTGCATAGCCAGCGACGACATCTGTAGGCCAATGGACGCCGAGATAAAGGCGACTCAGACCAATACCCGTAACCAATAGCAGTGTCCCGGTAGCGATCGCGATGTGCCATCTACCCAACTGCTTGACCAGTAAATAGCCCAGTGCGCCGTAAACAACCATTGAAATCATCGCATGACCGCTGGGAAAGCTGTATTGACCCACATCAATCACCCGATCCCAAAGTGCCGGACGGGCGCGACCAAATACCACCTTGAGTAAATAGTTTAAGCCAACCGCACCCACTCCAGCGATCGCAAGTGTTATAGCTTGCCCTCGCCGACCGCCTCGGTACAGCCAAATCCCGAAGCCCAAGCAAATGACCAGCAACACCGTAGGTTCTCCCACAAATGTGAATCCCAGCATTAGCCGATCGAGCAGCGGCGCGTGCAGGCTTCTGATAGCCACTAGAATTGCCGTGTCAATGGCTTGGGTTTCTTTGTCTAAAACTTCGTCAGCAATTTGGGCAAATCCCCACAGCCCCAGAGCAGCAACAAACAGACCCGCCGCTGGAATCGTAAATAACAAGGGCAATATGTGCGATCGCCACCACTGCGGCAACGCGGAGATAACTCGCTTGGCAATTTCGCGCATGATTTGGCGGTTCTAATTTGCTAGAGGCTAGCCCAAGCTTGGGCAACGATGTCGCTAAGCCAGTGTCTTTGTGCCTGATCCAGCAGACTATCTTCTTCTAGCACTTGGGCGGTTAATTCGTCTAAAGACTGCCCCTCTTGACGGGCAATTTGAACGACTCCAGCGATCGCTGCCGCAACTAATTCTTCATCAACGGGCTTTTGCCGTAGGGCAACAATTTCTTGGGGACTGGCTGGGATGGGATAATTCATGGCGTAGGTCATAGTCTATGGGCGGGTTTAAAGGATTCATCGCTCAGGGCTTTCGTCGTGAGCGGTTCCCCGCCCGTCCAACAGTTGCACCCCTGTACATTAAGAAAATGAGAATTGTGTAAAGTTTTTTAATCAATTCTAAGCAATTCGTATCCGGAAGTTTAGCGTACTTTGACCCCGGTTCACTCTGTCTTTCTCAGGAATAGGTTCCCTAATGCAGATCGCCAATATGAGAGAAATACTTTACTTAGAAGTTCCTACCCCGGATATAGTCGCCGTCCGCACCTGGTTGCAACAGGAGTACAATCCAGCAGCAGGGGAGAAACTGCTCACGCCCGACGGTATCAGGCTGCAATTTTCCGATCCTGGGAGCCTTAGGAAAACGGATACAGCCCGAAATCCCGCGATTCCGCAACCCGAACTCTCCATTTTTCTTTGGTCGGTGCAGCGAACCACGTATCTGAAGGTCTTCCGTTGGACACAGAAGGCTGTCCCCGGTGAAAGAGAAATCCTGAAACAACTTACTACCAATCTGAGAAGCCGGTTTGCCCAACAATATCCAGAACCACCGGCGATTGATTTGTCAAAGCAGTCTATTTTTGAAGCTTTGGCTCACGATTACCCGGAAACAGTCCGCTTCTTTCAAAAAATGCCGAACGGGGAATATGACCTGAATCGTGTCTATTGGTGGGAGAAACGTTGGCGCGAGAGCGTTCGCAATCCGAAGCAGCCAGCACAGGTTATCTTCCGAGGAGACGGGGACAGGGGGAATAAAAAGGGAGATGAAGCCTTTACTGATTCCTCAGTCCTCCCCCCTCAGTCCTCTTCCTACGACCTGATTTATGTAGGTGGTGCCTTGGGCGTCATCCACGCTGCTGTCATGGCTCAACTCGGCTACCGGGTTCTATTGCTGGAACGGCTACCTTTCGGGCGGATGAACCGGGAGTGGAATATTTCCCGCGATGAATTTCAAAGCTTGATTGATTTAGGCTTATTTACTCCGGGGGAGTTTGAAAGCCTGATTGCAGCCGAATATGTAGACGGATTTCACAAATTCTTCGATGCCAATAATCCACCCAAGCTAAAAGCACAGGTATTGCATACCCCAACGGTGCTGAATGTGGGATTGGACGCCGAGAAACTACTGCGTCTGTGTGGGGAAAAACTCACCAAAGCGGGCGGGGAAATTTGGGATGAGACGGAGTTTATCCGGGCGGATATTGAGCGATCGCAAGTTACTGTGCAAGCGAAACATCTGCCCAGCCAAGCTCAACGCCAAGCCAGCGGACGTCTGCTGGTAGATGCGATGGGAACCGCTTCGCCGATTGCATGGCAGTTGAATGGAGGCCGCACTTTTGATAGTGTTTGCCCAACCGTCGGAGCTGTGGTTGCTAGCGGGTTTGAGCCGGGAGTATGGGATTCCAAATACGGGGATGTACTGAACAGTCACGGCGATATTTCGCGGGGACGCCAGCTGATTTGGGAGTTATTCCCGGCTGAAGGTGAGGAAGTTACCTTCTACTTGTTCCACTATCATCAGGTGCATCCTGAGAATCCCGGCTCATTATTAGAAATGTATGAAGATTTTTTCAACATTTTGCCAGAGTATCGCCGCTGCGATATGGAGAAGCTGGTGTGGAAAAAGCCGACATTTGGGTATATTCCGGGTCACTTTAGTGTTGGAAGTGGCGATCGCACGGTCGCCTTCGATCGACTGATTGGCATTGGCGATGCTGCCTCTCTCCAATCTCCCCTCGTCTTTACCGGCTTCGGTTCCCTGGTTCGCAATCTCTCCCGTTTAACCAACCTTCTCGATACCGCTCTCAAACATGACTTGCTCCAAGCCCGCCATTTAAACCAGATTCGCGCTTATCAAAGTAACGTCTCCGTTACCTGGCTATTTTCTAAAGGCATGATGGTTCCCACCGGCACCTATTTACCGCCGCAGCGAATTAACTCGATGCTGAATACCTTTTTTGGGCTTTTGGCGACAGAACCCCCAGAGGTGGCAGACACGTTTATTAAAGACCGAGTGAATTGGCTAACCTTCAATCGGCTGGCGCTAAAAGCCGCTTGGATCAATCCAGCTTTACTGTTATGGATTTGGGAACTCGCTGGTGCGAAGGATATCCTGCGCTGGTTGGGCAGCTATTTCAGCTTTACACGCTATGCCCTTGTTGTTTGGTTGCTGGGAGGTTGGTTTCCGAGCGCTATCCGGCGTCTACAACCCTCGCTAGAAAAACGCTATCCCGCTTTGTGGTTGTGGCTGCTGACTCAAAGCTATGCCCTCACTGCTGGGATGCGGCGTCCTCAAAAGAACCGTCAACTTTCCCCACGGGAAGGGCAGAGGCAAAAGCCATCGGAGAGGGTCGCGATTAAAAATTAAAAATTAAAAAAGCAAAATTTAAAAGAACAATTTTAAATTTTGCTTTTTTAATTTTTAATGTCTATGCGCCAGTTTTTCTGGGAAACGTTGGCAATTCTATCGCCGCCAACGATTTCCGCCCTTTGGGGGGACGTGTCGGATAAAGCAGGGGTGAGGGCCAGTTGGGTTGGGAGAGGATGGGGTCAGGGCGCTGGGCTGGCACAGCAGCCGGAAATTCTCTCCGGGATACCGTTTCCGTTTCTTCCTCAGCAGTGACTCCAGCATCTTCTGATGAGACTTCTGGTTCAGAAGGCTCAAAGATGAACGAGGATGAAGAAGTTAATTCGACCTCTTCTGGAAAATACCTCGTGCCCGGTTCATCGTTCTCATCTGGATCGAAACTGACAGCCAGCAGCAGCTCTTCCAATTCGTTCTCAATTGCGATATTTTCCTGGGCAGAAGCGATCGCTAATTCATCGCTGAAATCTTCATTGCCAGAAATTTCCAGCTCAGAGGGCATCAGAAAATCATCCATAAGTGGATCGGAGTCTGAGTCTAGCATTCCCCATTGCCATATCTCCTCTTCATCGGTGGCTCCAAGGCTCTCAGAGGCAGGTATTTCTTCTAAAGGCTCCCATTCCGTCGAAACGAAGGAGGTAGCGTCTGTAATCGGTGAATAAGCCGGAGGCGGTACTGAAATCTCCCAATTTTCCTCACTCTGGGCGGGTTCTTCTTGGAATGCTGATTGTGCTGACCAAGGTTGAATCGGCGGCGCTTTGGGGAGGAGGGATTGGGAATCGTGGGCGCTTTTGAGATGGCGGCGCGCCCAGGTAGGAGAAGGTCTGGTATCTGAATTGATTTCAGTAGGGGGAGGCATTTCCAGACACTTTTCTAACGCCGACTTGAATTGCAGGGTTTGGCGCTGCTGGCGTTGCAACCGGGTGCGGAGTTCGCGGATTGTATTTTCGCTTTGCAACAGTGCGTGAGATTGTTCGTTATAGCGTTGCTGGGTGAAGGCACATTCCCGTTCTAGCTGGGCGATGCGTTCTTGGCTGTTTTCCAGCTGTTCTGTGACGGTTTCAATTAAGATTTGTTGGCGCTGGGCAGCTTGATGAGACGATTCTAGTTCTCGGAACATCCGGGTGACTTGTTCTTGCGTCCCGTTGAGTTCTTGGGTTGTAGAGGTGAGGATATTTTCTTGAGCTTGCGATCGCTGTCTTTGCAATTGCAACGCCTCCTGACAATCCCCCAGTGCCTTCTCTAAGTGATTCACTCGGCTGACTAAGTCCCGATTGCGCTGACGCAACTCAGCCATCAGTGGAAACAAATTTCCCGCCTCTACAGACGATGACTGCGGCTCAGACTTTTCCCGATGCACCCTATCCCCATCATCAGTTGTCTTTGCGGCACCCACCTCATCGTCCACTAGCGCGGGTGGGCGATGAACTAAGCTGACGACTTCTATTACTTCCAGGATCTCGTCCTGTGCGGGTGCTGTCTCCTGTACAAGATGAAGGTTAGAATCTGTTTCATCCTTTACAGGATCGTCTATGGGAGGATCGGTTGATTCGGGGAAGGACTGGGACTGGTTAGCTTCTTGGGGGGTGTCAGCTTCACTCATTGCTCTGATTTAAGAGAAGGTCATGGGTGCTTGAAATGGACTGGCTGTCGCTCGATCAATTCACAGCTTTAGAAAGCGCCTAGATTGCAATAATTCTAATTAAGATTATTCCACGACGCTCTCGGAGTCACTCTACCATTTTCAAATTTCGCATCGACGAGGAAATCGAACTCAAATTGCTTGAGATGCAACGTCTAGAAGAAGTTTATGCCTTGGTTGATTCTTGCCGCACCTCCCTTCGGGAATGGCTTCTTTCATCGAAAAGTCCTGAAGATACCAAGATTTTTCATTTAGGGTGTTGTGTCCCGACAGAGCTATTCTGGCGCTAAAGCGTCATTCAACAAATCCCGATGCATCAGTGCCCGATCAACTAAGGACTGTATTTGATGGGGTGACAGGGGGTCGCCGTTGACGTAGTGTTCTAACCAAGTTTGACTAATCAAGTTGGGGTCGTCAGGCAATTGAGTTAAGTCCCACCCCGGCAGATTGAGTTCTTCCATCAGCAAGCTAACTTTGGGGTCGTAGCTGAGGGCGAAACAGCGACATTCTTGTGCTGCCGCCATAATTAAGCTGTGGTAGCGCATCCCGATTGCCATTTCGACGCCCTGGAATAATCCTTTCAATTCTCTAGGGTCATTGAGAGAAAAGATATGGCTGGCACCTGGTAATTGCGGTTGAATAGACTGAGCGATCGCTAGATCCTGACTTGCTTGAAATGGCACCAGTAAAATGCAGGTCTGAGTGGCTTTTTGAAAGTCAATCAAGGCGTGAGTTAAGTTGGCAAGTCGCGCGGGAGTCAGTTGGGGATGCGATCGCAAGGTGACGGCGACTCTCGGTGCCGGTAAATCCCATAGTCCCTTTACTGGCTTCGCGTCTAACGCCCAAACCGGGTCTGGGGCTTGGATATAGGGGATTTTCCAATTCATCAGCAGGGCAGCAGAGGCGCGATCGCGCACGCTGACGGCTTGGCAACCTGCGATCGCTTTTCGCGCAATCCAGCGAGTCAAATTGCGGTTCAAGGGGCCAATTCCCTGCGCCCAGGCAATGGTTTTCAATCCCCGCTTCTGGGCTAATCCCATCAATCCCCCGTAGTAGAGGGGACTTAGGGCACTGGTAGCATCTTGTATCAGACTCCCGCCCCCCCAGATGAAAACATCCGATTTGCGGAGTGCTTGCTGCACTGGTAAGAAAGCCTTGCGCGAACAACTTTCTACGCCATAGCGATCGCGCGTCTTTTTGGGATTCCCAGAAAGCACAATCGGCGTCACATCAGCTGGTAACATTTGCAGCAACGATGCCAGCAATGCTTCATCGCCTGCATTGCCCTGCCCATAATATCCACACAAAACCGCTCGAATCTGTCCCATGCTCAAACTTTACCAGCAAAGCCGAGCGGTACTATAAGAAAAAGAGTGATGAGTTTTGAATTTTGTTAGCGAAGCGATGCCTAGCACGGGTTGAGTTAAGACTTCTAATTCAAAACTTCAACCTTAACCCTCAAAAACTTCTTTATGCACGCACTCTCAATTCCTACCTGGATTATTCACGTTTCCAGCGTCATCGAGTGGATTGCCGCTATTTGGTTGATCTGGATCTACGGCGAAGTAACTCGCAATCGGGCTTGGTGGGGATTATCCTTTGCCATGCTACCGGCATTAGTCAGCGCCATGTGTGCCTGCACTTGGCACTATTTTGACAACCCAGAATCCTTAGAATGGCTGGTGACGCTTCAGGCGGCGATGACTTTGCTGGGTAACTTCACCCTTTTAGCGGCTGCTTGGTGGATTTGGCGTTCATCACCCGCTGCCAATCAAAAAGACGATGCGCCAATTATCTCTCCAAAGTCACGGTAATGTCTAAAGAAACCCTTTTTGCACTCTCTCTATTCCCCTATTTAGGCTTTCTTTGGTTTCTGACTCGAAGTGGGCAGATGCCGCGTTTAGCTTTAATTGGTTTCTACATGACGTTAGTTTTCGTGGGGGTCACGATTCCGGCTGGAATTTATGCCCAAGTTGGCTATGAGGAGTCCTTAGCAAATGTCGATTGGCTGCACGGGGGCGCAGAGGTTTTTCTGACGCTTTCTAATATTCTGATTGTGCTGGGATTTCGACAAGCGGTGATTCAAAAAAAGGCAAGTCTTTAAGTCAGGGAAACTTCACGCTTTCTGCCCTTGAGAAGATAAGTTTGCATTTCCCCTTTGCCTTTGACCTGAATCGAGCCTCTTTGCTCTAACGCATATCGACTCTGTAAGTATTCGTAAGTTGTAGCCGTTACTTGAATTTCACCGGGCAACCCGTGAGATTCCATCCGGCTAGCAATGTTCACGGTATCTCCCCAAAGGTCATAAATGAACTTTTTAGTGCCAATGACTCCAGCAACGACTGGGCCAGTATTAATCCCAATGCGGATGCTGAGTGCTTGGTTATGCTTGGCGTTGAATTGGGCAATTTCTTGTTGCATATCGATTGCCATTTGGGCGATCGCTTCTGCATGGTCGGGTCGGGGTTCGGGAAGACCTCCTACTACCATGTAGGCATCGCCAATTGTCTTAATTTTCTCCAAGTTATGCTGTTCGGTGAGGCGATCGAACCCAGAGAAGATTTCGTTCAGCAACCAGACAAGTTCTTTGGGTGATATTTTTTCTGAAAGCTGAGTAAAATTAACCAAATCAGCAAATAAAATCGTGACTTCGGCAAATCCATCGGCAATGTTACTTTGCCCATCTTTGAGCTGTCTAGCAATCGGCTCTGGCAAGATATTCAGGAGCAGGTTTTCAGACTTTTCCTGTTCCACCGTCAGTTCCTGATTTGCCTCCTGTAATTGCATCGTGCGTTCAATGACGCGCAACTCTAGCTCCTTGGAAGTTTGACGCAGTCTACCAATCACGAGGGCAATTCCTAATAGCCCTAGTAGAGACAGTAGCGCTAACATTACGAAAGTTCCTTGCAGTCCTGTTTGAGTCTTTGCCATGAACTCATCCAGCGGACTAGAGATTTCCAAAACTCCTCGAACATCCCCCACTTTCCAGTCTTTTTTGGGACTATCAACGTGGGTATTGTGGCAAGCAACGCAGCTAGCCTTCATGAGATCGGCTTGTGCATATCGCAATGACAAACGCCCTTGAAACTTCTCTAAACGAACAAAGGGTCGATCGGGATGTTGCCTCAAGGCGCGAAGCGCTTCCCACTCAAAATTGTCTCTGGGGCCGCCTGTCGCTTGCCGCTGGCGAAAGGGATACTCACTATAGAGTCGGACTGACATCCCAGGATTTTTTTGGGCGAGGCGCTGACTGAGTTCTATCAAGAATGTTGCTGGTACGGGAATTGCCTTTTCTTGAGTGGCGTAGTTGTCAGTAATCGTAATTTCAGGAACTGCTTCTATCCGCGGTATGATCTCGGAGCTGTAGAGGGTGCGTGCTTCCTCTATCGCTTGGGCATACAAGGCTGCATTCTGAAGTGCTTGTGATTGAATTAGGTTTGACGAGAGATGGGACATATTCCACAAAGCTCCCGCTATCCCAGCACATAATAGGAGTGTCAAAACCAGAATCGTCTGTTTATTCAGCAGTTGAATGATTTTTGCTAGACTTTTCGCAATTAACTGGCGAATTGTACGCCTATCTCCAGGGGAGCCTTGCAGATTCATTGAATCTCTCCTACTGTTTCATCTAGCGATACCTTTGTTCCAAGCAGAACACCCTTTAGTTTCTTTTCATCTTCTAAGCTACGACAAGTTTAACTGGGCTACCACAGTTAAACCAGGTTTCCAGTAGCTTGGTAAAAGTGTGAGGCTTGTTCTAGCGCTATAAAGAAAAAAGTCTCATGTCAAGGTTTTACAACCTTTTTTTATCTAAATATTAGGTTTTACTGACTAAAGGTTGATGCTGTTCAGGATTTATTTTAATAATAGAAATTTCTCACTGGGTTATTAATACTTAGTTCTTCCTTCTCCGTATAGCGGCGCTCTCTTCGCGGGGTGCAAGGGTTATCTCTATCATTTTAGCGTCTCAATTACGACTTTTCAGACATTCTCTTATACCCACCAAATAGAAGTAACCAGACGACTACAATTAGCCAATGGATTGCTACTGGCAGCCATAGAGAACCACTTTGAAAATAGGCAAGAGTACAAATAACACCTAGAAGTGCTGCCAAGAATAGAAAAACTGGATTAAAAAAAGTCTGGAGTCCATCTGGGTAGAAAGTTACGGCATTGAGTGGATGATAGATAATAAACATTGCTAAACTGATACCTCCCCACAGCCACAGAGTAGCAGGAGTAGCATTTTCTGTAGGATGAGGGAGTAGTAAAATGCGAAAGAATAACTCTTCAGATATCGCGGGAGAAAAGAAACAACGGGCGATTACGCCGACAATGATTTCCCAGGATGTTTCTATATCAAGTTTTAGAAAACCCAAGTTGAATCCGATAGGGAGTGAAATTAGGGCATATATCAGTACCAATGCAGCGGAATACAGCCAAGCTTGGGCATTAGGAAGTGTAGAGGTAGATGCAATCAAGCGATGGACGATTCCCAGGTTTTGCGAAAGCGCGATCGCATTTATTGAAAGCTCAAATGTGGCTGCGATCGCTGGCACATTACTAATATACGCATCAACCATTAAAGATATTTCCTTAGATAGATACTTTTCAAAATTTAATTTTACTACTGAGAGCCTTTCTCGCTACGTAAAGTAATCTTCTAGTGTCATTTACTATCGACTAGATAAATATTTCTCAGGAAGGGCAAAAATTACCAACGATAGAAAAATTTTTTCTGAATAAAAAAGGTAGCACGAGAAGTACATACGGTTAAGTTTAAACTCCTCTTCCTGCTGCGTAAACCTTTGAAAGCTTGGTGTTCAAAAACATATTGTTACGCAAGTTTACGAAACTTTCTCTTGATGAGAATCTCTACCTGCTGGAAGAGATATTTGTCAAATCCCTGTGACAAACTTCGAGAATTAGCACAGCTTTAATAACAAAAATTCTCAATTTGACTTTGGAGGGACATTATGGGAATCGGCGATATGTTCAGAAACATACCCGGTTTGAATAGGGAAGGAGGCGATCGAGATCGGGAGTACCGCGATCGCAATGAAGATCGGGAATATCGCGATCGCAATGAAGATCGGGAGTACCGCGATCGCGATAGGTATCGTGGCAGTAATGACGATGATGATGACGATGATGATCGCAGAGATAGATATCGTAGTGAACATCGCGATGATGATGACGACGATGATGACGAACATAAGCGCAGCCATCGCCGCAAACACCATGATGATGATGATGACGACGATTAAAATAGTCGGGTTGGATTAACCATCCACACAATCTGTTAAAGGATTAAATGGCGTTAGCTCAATAGCTGACGCCATTCCTGCTTAAAATGAACCCAGGCAATACTTTTGAGCTAAAAAGCTGTTGTAGACAAGAAAAAACAGATGCAGAATTCATCACCCCCGGCGGGACAAATCCGCGCTCATGTAATCGTTTCAGGAACTGTTCAGGGAGTTGGCTTTCGGTTCTCAACGTTGGATGAAGCGATCCAGTTAGGCGTCAGCGGCTGGGTGCAGAATCTCCCCGATGGGCGTGTAGAAGCTGTTTTTGAAGGAAGTAAGGTAGATGTTGAAGAGGTAATTCAATGGTGTCACAAAGGGCCACCTGCTGCTATGGTGAAAGCGGTGGCGGTTGAGTACGAAACGCCGGAAGGACTGCGCGGATTTGAAATGTGGCGATAGAGGCAATTTTAACAGGTAGCAATGACTCCACTTCTACGGCGATCGCCAGCGCCGGTTATGACTCCTTGCGAATTTTCCATGACGCTATGAACGCCACCGAAAAACATATTCTTCTGTTTCCAGAAAATTAATTCATTACTACCCGGAAGCATCAGGTTTTTAAGTTCTTCTTCGCTAAAGCCTGGTTCAAGATTGAAAATATCACTTTCCCAGTGAACGCGAGGATTATTCACCGCTGCATCAACGTCCATTTCAAAATCAATAATATTGGAAATCACCTGTAAAATTGCGGTTCTAATGCGGTTCGATCCACCGGAACCTAAGACAATCTCTGGTTGATTATTCTTCAGTACGATAGTCGGAGCCATCATTGAAGAAATTCGCGTATTCTCTTCCCAGTTATGAAATCCATGCGGATTTAAATCGGCTTCTCCTAGCATATTATTAAGCATGATGCCAGTTCCCGGAATCACATAAGAAGACCCCTCACCGTTGGAAGTGGTAACACTCGCCGCATTGCCTTCGCTATCAACCACACTGATATGAGTAGTGCTTCCCCATTTATTGACAACTTCAGTTAATTGATTTTCATAAATAGCTAAATGTTCAGATGATAAAAAAGTTTGGGCAATATCTTCTGTATGAGTATAAGCGTTATATCCATCCTTTCTAGCTTCATTAGTTAGACGCATCACATGAGCTAATATTTCTAAATGGCGAGAACTGCCAAACTCCATATCAGCTAAATCAACTTTTGAAAGCAGCTCTAAAGCAAAAGCAATCAAAATGCCGCCAGAGCTGGGTGGCGGATTTGTTAAAAAGGTGTTCCCCCGGTAATTCATAACCAGAGGATTTCTCTCAATCACTTGATAATTTTTAAGGTCTTCTAAGGTTAAATAACCTCCATAATCTTGGCAATCATTAACTAAGCATTGGGCAATTTCACCCTCGTAAAATTCTCTAATTCCACTTTCAGCTAAATAAGTTAACGTATCAGCAAAATCCCTCATCAAGACGGTTCCTCCAGGCTGGACAAGTTTCCCCTCTGGGGCAAAAACTTGCTGCATCTCTTTAGAGCCAAGCAGCATGGGGCTGAGGATTGTCAAACAGTAATAGGTAAAATCGTTTAGTTCAACACCCGTTTTTGCATAACGGATTGCCGGTTCAGCAACCACATTAAAAGGTAATCTACCTAATTTTTTATGAACGTGGAAAACGCCCTTGAGGTTTCCTGGGACAGCCATTGAGCCAAGCCCAATATGGAACTCTTGAACTGCATCGCCAAAATTAATCCCGACTGGATAAAAATTAAGCTGTTCCTGGCTCTTTTTCTGTCGTGGCGTTTGAGAAAAAAAGTCAAACAAAATATTTTGATTATCCTGAGTATGAGCTAAAAGAAACCCACCACCCCCGGCAGATGTCAGCGCAGTTTCAGTAACGCAAGATGCTAGGATTGCAGCCGCCGCCGCATCAAATGCATTTCCCCCTAATTGGAGCATTTCAATTCCAGCTTCGGCAGTTTTTTGATGTCCAGCGGCGATCGCACCGTGAGTTTTTTTATGCATAAATATTGAGTACGGAAAGCTAGAGGTAATAGAAGCTAGGTAGTCAGTATGTAGGACGCTGGCGCTATATTCATTAAAGCTCGTTTGATGCTGCTGTGAGTATTAATCAAAAAATTGGCTAAGGGCGATCGCGCTTTCTTATATTTGCATGATGAGAGTACCACGAGCGTCGGATCGCGATTGGATACAATAAAATTGGTAGGAAAAACGAAATGATATTCCCGACTTTACTAGAAATCAAGGATTCTATCTGTGCCTTATGCCTCGAAAAACAACAGTGCTTGCTGAAACGGATGACTCCGTAAGGGTAGAAGAGGCAACATACACAAGATAAACTTGCTAATTTTAAATGCAGGGAAAACTACCTGAGATACTTGGAGTGCTAAGCATCCTAGCAGAAATCGCTGAAATCAATGAGGAATTACCGTTGCTGAAATGAATGGCTTAGCTAGCAACCCTAGGAGAGTCAGCGAAGCGATCGCTCTCAGCTTGGGTCAGGGTGCATTCAGGTAGCGATCGCTTCGCCAAGATTTGCTGTGGGGAATGCTTGCAGCTAGGGTTCAGCGTTTTTATTAATTTTTTTATCTAAGTTAGATGAATTTTTTCACCCTGTCTATAACATTACATTTGGACTTCAATCCCTAACGCATACAAAAACCAGGAATCATACCCGATGGAAACCCAATTATTCAACACTCATATTGAAGAGTCGCATATTCTCTTAACTCCAAATGAAGTTAAATCAAAATTACCTTTAACAGATGAGGCGGAAAAAACCGTTTTAAACTTTAGGAATGAAATAGAGGATATCCTAGATGGGAAAGATAGTCGAAAATTTATTGTAGTTGGCCCTTGTTCTATCCATGATATAAAGTCGGCTGAAGAATATGCTTATAGGCTAAAAAATCTCTCCGACCGAGTGAATGATAAGCTGCTGCTGATCATGAGAGTGTATTTTGAAAAACCAAGGACTACCGTGGGATGGAAAGGATTAATTAACGATCCGGATATGGATGATTCTTTCCAAATAGAAAAGGGTTTATTAACTGCACGGAATTTGCTAATCAAAATAACTGAATTGGGATTACCCGCTGCTACAGAAGCTCTCGATCCTATAGTCCCTCAATATATTGGCGAATTGATTGCATGGTCTGCGATTGGGGCACGCACAACCGAATCGCAAACTCACCGCGAAATGGCAAGCGGACTTTCAATGCCTGTGGGTTTTAAAAATGGTACTGATGGTAGCGTTCAAGTCGCTTTAAATGCTCTGGAGTCAGCTAGAAAACCTCACCATTTTCTAGGAATTAATGCAACGGGACAGGTGAGCATTTTTAAAACAAAAGGAAATGCTTACGGTCATATTATTTTACGGGGCGGTGCTAAACAGCCTAACTTTGATGCTGCGAATGTAAAAATTGCGGAGGAAAAATTAAAAGCGGCTAATTTACCTCCAAAAATTGTCATTGACTGTAGTCACGGAAATTCAAATAAAGACTATAAAAAACAGTCGGCAGTTTTTGAAAATGTTATTCAACAAATAGTGGAGAAAAATTTATCTATCGTTGGCATGATGCTGGAATCAAATTTGTATGAAGGCAGTCAACCTATTCCTAGCCAATTAGAGGAATTAAAATATGGTGTTTCGGTAACGGATAAATGTATTAGTTGGGAGGAAACCGAAAAAATTATCTTAGCTGCTTACGAAAAATTAAAATAAAAAAGCAGTTTCTTGAGAGTAAGAACTGACAAGTTTGCACTTCACTACCACAGGCGCTTTTAGTATCGGTGAAAGTAGTTTCACCGATACTGACAAACTAACTGTTTTCTTGCCCTGATTGGAAAGGATGCCCGCCCACACCCAGTTGTTCTTTTGAATCTTCCAACTGTTTCCAAAGCATTTCAATGTCTTGGAAAGCTTTCTCTAGAGGAATTTTGCCATTGCTTGCCAGACAACTGATATAAGTTACTCGTTGGGCAAATTCTTGTAGATTTGCATTAAAAACCAAATTTTCTGGTTTTACATCACCGTTATAGCGGCTGTGAGAGTATAAAAAATTAGAAGTCGCTAACATTTAATTTAGCTCCGCTTATGAGATTCTGTATCTTATTCTTACTATGCACTGCAACCTCTGTCGGGATAAGTGATAGCTGTCTACAAAAAAAGTGACACCTATCAGCCTGAAGAGTGATGAAACTAATAAATAAGAGTGAAAGTCCTATGCTGAGTGACGACAAGCTAAATAGAATGCGATAGCGAAGCGCTGACTTGTCAGTTCGCACTCTTGCGTTGCTTGTGATTTGCATCACAAACAACGCCCTTGGATTTTGCGCGTATCAACTGCTATAGCGGTTCTAACGTTCAGTAGAGGCTTTTTGATTGCCATGCCCATACTGATGTATGACACCCAAACTAGAATTCCTATAGACAAAGGGATCGCTTTTAGAGCTTAAATTGCCGAACAGGGTTGATGCTCTCCGGACGCGATCGCGTTAGTCGTCTACAGTAAAATTGTCAGGAAATATTTGAGGAAAGATCAACAATGTCTTTGCAAGAATTAAAAAATCAAGCAGATCAATTATCGGTGAGCGATCTCTTGGAATTAGTGAGTGCGCTCATCGAGTCGCTTCGACACGAACTCCACCCCCCCCGCCCTCGTAAAGGCGCAGCGGAACGATTGATGGGACTAGCGAAAACGGATCGAACACCGCCAACAGATACGGAAGTTGAGGCAATGTTAGAAGAAAGGTTGGTGGAGAAATATCTGAAATGAAGGTATTAATAGATACCAACATTATGCTGGATGGGCTGCTGGAAAGAGAACCATTCAATGAGGATGCTAGAGCTTTATTCCAGGCTATCGACTTAGGGCAGATTCAGGGGTATGTCACAGCAACCACCTTAACTGATATCTTCTACATTGTTAGAAAGCAGACACAGAGCCTTGAACGGGCGAGACTTGCTGTAATTGAGACACTAGAAGTTATGGAAGTGTGCCTTGTTGACCATTTGAGATTGGAGAGAGCGATCGCATCTAATTTGAGAGATTTTGAAGATGCACTCCAATTAGCTTGTGCGATCGCCGATCGTCTTGATGCCATTGTGACCCGCGATTCTCAGGGTTTCGCGGGTGCTACTTTGCCGATTTTGTTCGTCAGTGAGTTACGAGATCGTCTGTCGCCAGCCTTGGACTAAAGTAGCGCTCGCATAAATTTATCTAATCTGTCCATGCCTTTCTCAATCGAGTTCATATCCGTCGCGTAGGATAAACGGATGTGGTCATCGGCACCAAAAGCAATTCCTGGAATGGCAGCAACTTGCTGAGATTCTAGTAAAGCATCACAGAATTCTAGAGAAGTTAAACCCGTCTTGCCGATATTAATAAACAAATAGAAAGCACCGTCAGGCTTGGCGCAACTGAGTCCAGAAATGGCGTTAAGACGTTCTAACATTACCTTTCGCCGTTCGGCAAAGGCAAGGCGCATTTGTTCCACACACTCTTGAGAACTTTCCAAAGCAGCGATCGCGCCAAATTGTGCAAAAGTACACACATTTGAGGTGCTGTGTCCTTGGATGGTACTCATTGTTTTAATCAATTTTTCGGGACCTGCGAGATAACCAATTCGCCAACCCGTCATTGAGTAAGCTTTCGCAAACCCATTGCTAATGAGGGTGCGCTCAAAAATCTCTTGCCCCAGCGAACCAATACTAATCTGTTGCACTCCTTCATAGATAATCTTTTCGTAAATCTCATCAGAGACAACTAGAATATCTTTCTCCACCACCACCTCTGCCAATGCTGCCAACTCTGCTGGCGTATAGACGATGCCGGTGGGATTAGAAGGGGAATTGAGGACAAAGAGCTTCGTCCGTTCGGTACAAGATGCGCGGAGTTGATCCGGCGTAATTTTGTAGCCGGTGGAGGCATCTGTCTGGACAATCACCGGAGTCCCACCCGCCAGAACCACCATATCCGGATAACTGAGCCAGTAGGGGGCGGGGATAATCACCTCATCTCCCGCCTCAATCAGCGCCATGTGCAGGTTATAGAGGGAATGTTTGCCACCATTGGTAACGATGACATTTTCAGCCATGTAGCTGAGTCCATTATCAGTTTGTAGCTTGCGAGCGATCGCTTGCCTTAACTTCGGTTCCCCAGCCGCTGGGCCGTACTTGGTCTTGCCCTCGTCTAACGCTTTTTGGGCAGCGACTTTGATATGCGTCGGGGTGTCGAAATCCGGTTCCCCAGCACTGAAACTACAAACATCCATTCCTTCCGCCTTCATCGCCTTGGCTTTAGCTGCGATCGCCAATGTTAAAGAAGGCTGTACTTGCTCCACTCGTGCTGCCAGCTTCATCCTTACCCCACTCGTGAGACTAACTTAGAGAGCCATTGCCAAAGTAACTTAGCTTGTGTGATCGCGTTGCGCTGACTTGCCAGTTCGCACTTGGTAACTCTCTAGTCTTTCAGAGTATCCTGCAATCAGACTCCAGGTTGGCATTTTTTTTACTTTTTCAACTGAATTCCTGGTTCTTACCCATATTCTGACGATTCACACCCAGGCACAAAGCCACCAAGGAAACACAAAATTTTCCATTTTAGTGTCTTTGTACCTTAGGGGTTCTTAAAAAACACGCTTTGGGGCTTATCCATCTGGAGAAACAGACCCCGCGCTCAAGCAATGGTTACATCTGGTGACAGATAAACATCTTGGATGGCGTTAAATAGCTTCACTCCCTCCTCAAACGGACGCTGGAAGGTTTTGCGACCGGAAATTAATCCAGTACCCCCAGCCCGTTTGTTAATGACGGCGGTGCGAATTGCTTCGGCAAAGTCGTTTTTCCCCGATGCACCTCCGGAATTAATCAATCCAGCGCGACCAGAGTAGCAATTCAGCACCTGGTAGCGGGTAAGGTCAATTGGATGGTCGGTCGTCAGGTCAGTGTAAACCCGGTCGTGGGTTTTGCCGTAACTTTCACCTGCGGCTTTGGCAACCGCAGCATATCCGTTGTTACATTCAGGCAGCTTTTGTTTAATGATGTCTGCTTGAATGGTCACGCCCAAGTGATTTGCCTGAGCCGTGAGATCCCCTGCCAGGTGATAGTCTTTGTCTTGCTTAAAAGCATTGTTTCGGAGATAACACCAAAGGATGGTTGCCATCCCATATTCGTGGGCGAGTTCAAATGCTTGGCTGACTTCCTGAATTTGGCGCGTGGATTGATCTGAACCAAAGTAAATCGTTGCCCCGACCGCAGTTGCCCCCAAATTCCAAGCTTGCTCGATCGAGGCAAACATTATCTGGTCAAATTGATTGGGGTAGGTGAGCAGTTCGTTGTGGTTAATCTTGAGAATGAAGGGGATTTTGTGGGCATACTTGCGAGAAACCATGCCCAAAACGCCCAGCGTGGTAGCAACGGCATTGCAACCGGCAGCGATCGCAAGTTTGACGATATTCTCAGGATCGAAATACATCGGGTTGGGTGCAAAAGAAGCACCAGCTGAGTGTTCGATGCCTTGGTCTACTGGCAGGATGGAAAGATAGCCAGTATTGGCTAAACGCCCGGTTGAATACAGTTGCTGGAGACTTCGCAGCACTTGCGGGTTGCGATCGCTACTGGCAAAAATTCGGTCTACGAAATCAGGCCCTGGCAGATGCAGTAAATTTTTGGAAATCTTCGCTTTGTGAGTCAGAAGGTCTTCTGCTTCTTGACCAAGATTCGACTCTAGAAAACTGGGCATAGATAGCGTAGTAGTCATAGCCGTTTTCCTGAAAACTTTAATTTTGGTGGGCAGTACTGATGCACAGAAAAGGGATAATCAATCGAGAGTTTTGTTAGGGTAGCGCGTTTTTCATTTTGAGTTTTGTGTTTAAAATGCTTTATTCAAAACTCAGCACTCCAATTCCAATTACCGCCTGTCTTTACTTAACGAGAGAACATCCATAAAACCTAGCGTACCGCTTCAAGTTTCAACTTGCTCTTTAGGTGGAAATCCGTGCTGTTCTCTACCCGGTGATCCGTCGTACTTCTTTGATGTTTTGTAAAGTTCAAAGCGCCCATCAGCAGCATAGGTTGCATAACGCGATCGCACTGCTTGCATTTCCTCTGGAGTCATCGGCGTGAAACCCCTGGCAATATTCAAGTTTTGGCGCAGCACTTGTAGCGAGTCAATCCCACTCACCGTGGTCGCCACGGGAAGACTCATAGCATAGCGTAGCGCTTCTTGAACGGTGACAACGCCTGCTTTAATCGGTTCGCCCTCACCGCCGAGACTTTTCATCCCAATAGCGGCAATCCCACGCTTGTTGAGTTCTGGGAGAACTTGTTTCTCAAAGCTGCGAAAGCTGGCGTCAAAACAATTCAGCGGCAGTTGCACAGTATCAAAGGGATAATCATAGGAAAGCATTTTCAGGTGAATTGCCGGATCTTTGTGACCTGTAAAGCCGACAAACCGAACTTTACCCTGCCGCTTGGCTTCATCTAAAGCCTCCATAACGCCCCCTTTCGCGAAATGTCTTTCCGGGTCGTTGTCGTAAACAACTTCATGAACTTGCCACAGGTCGATATAATCCGTCTTCAGACGCCGCAAAGATTGCTCTAGTTGCTGCATGGCGACTTTGCGATCGCGTCCGTGGGTACAAACTTTTGTCATCACAAAAGCTTTATCCCGTCTACCTTGCAGCGCCTTACCCATCCGTTGTTCGCTAACGCCTTCGTTATATTCCCAGGCGTTGTCCATAAAGGTGACGCCAGCATCCAGCGCTTCCTGAACAATCCGGATCGCTTCTGGTTCGTTTGGAACCCCCAAGTGAAAGCCGCCAAGTGTCAGCGCCGAAACTTCTACGCCAGTGCGTCCGAGTTTTCGGCGCGGGATTTCGCCTGGTTTTATTGGCGTTGCCTGAGAGGTTGGCGATAGATTTGTCTCAGCATTGACTTGTAGGTGTGGGTGTAGCAAGATGCGATCGGCGATCGCTACTCCGGCTCCCAAAACGCCAAGTCGTTGCAGAAACTGCCTGCGCTTCCAGTTCAGAATCTCTGGGCGACGATTCTCGGCTGCGTTATCATCATGTGCATCTGGCATCGGCTTACCCGGCTGATTTCACTCATTTCTTCTTCAGAATTAATATTTTTGTTAGTTTATTTTCACCTGTCTCTAGATAGGTTATTGACTATCTCTCAAAAATCCAATTTATAAAAATTTAATCTTTTATCCAAGCGATTAATAACAAATATGATTTTCCAATGCACCACTGCACTTGTCACTTTGGCAACCGTTGACCTTGAACTTTTGGTGCCTTTCTATACCAATTTGCTCAACCAAAATCCGAATCCATACATTCCAACTATTTACGCTGAATTTCAATTGTCTGGATTGCGATTAGGAATCTTTCGACCTAAAGAAACGCACGTTTCCGAGTTTGAATCTACTAAAAGTGGAATGAGTTTGTGTTTAGAAGTGACTGATTTGGAAGGGGCAATTTCTCACCTAACTGCCCTCGGATACCCACCACCTGGAGAAATTTTTATCGCTTCTCACGGTAGAGAAATCTATGCTTACGATCCCCTCGGGAATCGGTTAATTCTTCACCAGGCATTTGCTATTTGTTAGGATTTATGACTCTCAGGGCATTGCCTAACCGATGCATCTGTTGTTTTTTCTAGAGTTTTCCCAACTTCCAAACATCTTTAATTTCATTGCTTCTACCTACGTAGCTAATTTTTCAAGGATGTAGATACATTGCTTGATAATTTATTTAAAATCATTAGATAGTGTGAAAATTTAGATTTTATTCAGATTCCAAAATCCAAATTTAAAAACAGGATTACTGTAGGTAAACGGCTAAATCCGAAAAGCTACAAAAACTATAAATGAGTAAGAGGATGGAGAGAATCTGCATGATTCGCAAATGGGGCGAGGGCATGAGAGTTTCACGTACCCACATTGACGTCGCAGCTCCGATTGCGAAGCTTGAACTTAAAACTAGATAAGGCCAATCTCTGGTAACTTCCCAGCTCATCAGTAAACCGATAGATAACCCGGTCATTAGCAACTCGATAAACAAAGGTGGATTGTATTGACTAGAAAAAACTAAGGTGCGCCACCAAAATTGTAAAGGTCTCATCGATCAGTTGTTAGTTGTTAAAAGAGCCATTAACGATGAGGCATTAACTGTTAGTTCATCGTTAATAAAAAATATCAATACGGGACTATAGCTTAAGATAATCAAAATTAAACCGTTTGGCTATCTGCTCAGAGGCGCATCTGGCGGGGGAGTTCCAGGGAAAATCTGCCGATTGTGCTGTTGCAAATCAGCGATCGCTTCTTGTGTCTCAACTTGGGGAAACTCCTCATAGAAGCGGCTGACACTGAGGAATGGATCGGGAGTCTGGAGGATAATCACGCGATCGCTCCAAGATAATAGCCAATCGCCCAATCCTATCGGTGCTACCGGGCTGCAAACCCAAACCGCAGCGGGTTCTTGGGCTTTCAAAGCATAAGCGGCGGCTGCCATTGTCATGCCGGTGGCGATGCCATCGTCAATTAAAATAGCGATCGCACCGCGAGGACTCACAGATAAGCAACTAGGGGAAAGCTGACTGTATAGCGCCGCCGCTTTTTCTTGGGCTTGGTGCAGCGCCGCTTCCCGTAGCTGATTATTTTCTTGATCTTTACGCGATCGCTTTGCCTGGTACCAGATAACGTGCCCATCTGACGTCACGGCACCAATCGCTAGTTCTGGGTTTTCGGGACGGGTAATTTTTTTAGCGACAACGATATCCACCGGGCAACCGAGACAGCGTGCTACCGGCACAGCCACCGGAATGCCGCCGCGAGGCAGTGCATAAACGATAGGCTGAACGCTCAATCCTTGAGCCTGGAGCTGCTTAATCTCTGCCAGAATAAGTTGAGCTAGCTGCTCACCGGCAGTAATGCGATCGCGGAAAATTGGAACAGATGACATGGCACCCTCCAGAAGTTGGCAGTGCGCTCGCCTCTATAATGGCTGATTTTCGCCAGATAAGGCAGGAATCGAGAGTCCATCCAAAGTATGAACTATCCAAGGCAAAGTGTGAAGCTACTTGCAGTCTGAGAGTAACCGGAAGCTTAGAGAAGCAAAAATCCTTTAGCTTCTAGCCGTGGGGAGTGTCAATATTGTTAGGATTATTTCGGAAAAACAATAGACTAGCTGCCAAATTCATGCCCAGCGAAGACCAACTCAGCCTTTTTGACACCTCAGGGATTAGCGAATCTGCCACCCCCCAGCCTCAAGCACTAGAACTGATTCCAACAAGTGCCAAAATTCCCATTCCTGCTGGCACTTATCAAACAATGGCTCAGATGGCTGAGCATTGCAACCAATGCTATCGCTGTCGATTGGGAGAAACCCGCACAAACGCCGTAGTTGGACGTGGCAATCTCCAGGCACCCATCATGATTGTGGGGGAAGCGCCCGGTCAACATGAAGACGAAAAAGGCGAGCCATTTGTCGGTAAATCGGGTCAGTTGCTAGATAAAATACTCGCGTCGGTGCAGCTAGATGTAGAACAGGATGTCTACATCGCCAATATTAATAAGTGTCGTCCTCCCGCCAATCGGGTTCCCACTCCCGATGAAATCGCCGCTTGCAAACCGTATCTGTTGGAACAGATTCGCATGGTAGACCCGAAAATTATCCTATTAACGGGCGCTACAGCAGTGAAAGGATTAACTGGCGATAAAAGAGGCATTACTAAAATTCGCGGCACCTGGATGGAGTGGGAAGGACGCCTGTGTATGCCGATTCTGCACCCAGCCTACCTGCTACGGAATCCTGCCCGTGAAGCGGGCAGCCCCAAATGGTTGATGTGGCAGGATATTCAAGCAGTACGGGCAAAGTTGGATGAAATCCGCAGTTCTCCAGCGTAATTTTGTCGGTTTACACCAGTCCTTCCTGTTCTAAGGTTTCAATCAGCTGAAGACCTCTGGGATCGCCGACTCTCAAAAGCGCAGCTTTTGCATCTTCTCGGACACCCATCTCTTCATCCTCTGCGAATGCCTCAATTAATCCATCAATGGCACCGGCGTAGACAGCATTAGAAGGCATTTCGCGGCAGAGTTGTCCTAACGACCAGGCACAGTTGCTACGGACTGCGGCGATCGGGTCTTGCCTTAAAGCTTCAATCAAAGGTGGAATGGATGCCACAATGGCTTCGTAGCCCAGTTCAGCCATTTGAGCTAACCCACTAGCGGCCCACAGACGCACGGCAGAAATATCGGTTTTCAAGGCGTCGGTAAGGGGTTCTAACGAGCGGCGATCGCGGCAGTTTCCCAAAGCCCAAACAACGCCTTTGCGGACGTAACCATTCCAATCGTTGTTGAGCTGGGTAATCAATGGCACTACAGCGGTAGAACTGGGATTGCGCCCTAGCCCATAAGCAGCACTGACCCGCACCAACGGGCAAGGGTCACTCAGCAAGCGAATTAAATGAGGAATCGCCCGTTCATCCTGGAGTTCGCAAAAGGCTCGGGCTGCTAGCATCCGTTGCTGCGTTCCAGGAGCCGTTAACAGTGCCAGCATTGCTTCTGGATCTGGTTTAGGCTGGCTCTCCTCGTCGGCATCAAGCGGCTCTATTTGATCCAGGGGGCTTTCTAGGTCTATCTCTGGATCGAGTAAGCTCAAATCGTCATCGTCGTCATACATATTTGAATAAAGTACCACTACCGCTCCCATTCCTCTAGTCTCTACTGGCAATGCCTGCTTGAGAGAGGCTCGAAAGTTAAGAAAACTAACATTATGAGTTGCTTGACCCGATCAAAAAGTTGAATTTGGTATAGTACACGACACCAAGAGCCTTCTATTGTGATGCTTGATAATCGGGGGAATAATGTGACAGACCACCTAGAGCCATATCGCCGGATGGTTCGTTCCATTCGATTCGTTCCCGCCTTGGGACCAACCCATCCATCTCATCAGCAGCCGGTGATGCCATTGCCGCCGGTCAATTTATCACTGTCAGTGCCATCTGCCCCTCTGCCTGCTTCTGAAGTTGCCCCCGATCCGTCGGAACACGTTACCGGGTTAGTGCAAGAGGCAGTGTCGAAACCGACGGTGCTTCCCGTGACCTATGCGATCGCGGAAAATCTCGGCGATCGCATCAGCCGACTGGCTCCTGCCAAACCCACGCGATCGCAACCGCCGGAAATTATAGCATTCAAAATTCCCCAGCCTGACCCCAAATGGAAGCCTGCCCCTCCAGTACCTGGTTGGGAGAAGCCAGTAGACGCGAGTTCTACGGCTCCAACCTCTGTCGCGGCACCGGAAGTTGAGCCACCGTCCAGTTCGGTTCCAGAGAGGGAAGTTGCCCCCGTACCCGAACCCGTTGAGGAGACGCCCAGCGCCCTTCCAGAAGCCATCTCTAAAGCTCCAACGACGGCACCGGAAGTATCAGCTCCGACTGAGGAGACGCCTGTTGCTGAGGCTGGGTCGCCAGAGGAAGCGATCGCGCCGATAGAGGAACCAGAAGATACCCAAAAAGATACCCAACAACCCTCTCTATTAGACAGGGCGGCGGCGGCGCTTCAGGCAGTAGTATCTGTTTTCGACCAGGCAGATGCCGAGCAAAAAGAGCCTGCTGTAGAACCAGCTCCTCCAGAAGTCGAAGCCGAAACATCAGCGGCTACACCCGCTCCCGTCGAACAGATCCCCAGGCAATCGGAAGTCGAAACCGAAACTCCAACCGCCGAAACTCCAGTGCCAACCCAACCCGCTGAGGAGACGGCTGCTGAGTCGTCGGAGGAAGCGATCGCTCCCAAAGATGAACCAGACGCCCCTCAGCCGACTCTATTAGATAGAGCCGCATCGGCGCTTGAGGCGGTGGTATCTGTTTTTAACCAGCAACCAGAAGCAGACGACCAGAACGAACAGGCTGTAGAATCAGCACCAGAATCAGCACCAGCACCTGCCCCATCTGTCCCAGAATTGGAGACACCTCAGATTATCTGTCCCAAATGCGGCGCTCCTGAGATTCGGAAAAATGGGCACTATAAAAACAAGCAAAGATATGTTTGTAAAGACTGTGGGAAACAGTTTGTTGCCGCTGATGCTGTTGAAGAAGCCGAGGCGCAGAAGCAGGCTTCTGTAACGTCTGAAGCTCAGGAATCGCCAAAGACAGAAAAGACGGACAGCGTGCCTACCGTACCTGAAAAAGCTTCTAAGGGGAAAGGTAAGAAACCGGCAAAAGGTTTTGGACGACCCAACAAAAAATAGCTTTGTTGGTCTTCCTTATGGCTCCGGTTCTTATGGCTCCGGTATCGCAGGAAACAGCGGTTTCAGCATCCACAACGACTGGGTTTGGTAGCCGAGGCTGCGGTAGAGATTCAACGCGGGTTGATTGGTTTGAAAGACTTGCAGACCCATTTGGCGATCGCCTCTTGCCCTCGCCCAGTCTTCGGCATAATTGACCAAAGCTTTTCCTATACCACGTCGCCGGTATTCTGGCAAAACATAAAGTAAAAAAATGTGGGCATGGCGATCGCCTGTCACCTGATCCACGGCATTCCCCAGCCAAAGACAAGCTACTTGGGAAGGATGAATTGAAGGATGATGAACGGATGAGCCAGGGATTGAAGAATCTGTTTCTTCCTTTTTTATTCCTCCTTCTTCCTTTAGTTCAACCCACCACAAAGGCGTTTTTTTAGAAAAGTATTGCTCAACCGTTTCAGCGAGATGAGAAAAATCTTTTTGTTCTGGAAAAAGTTCCTGGTAAGTCAGCTGCATGAATTTCACGAGACTTGCTCGATTCAGACTCGATCCTTCGCGCAGCTGATACCCCGGCAATAACAGACAAGGCATTTTAGACTATCGATTTTAGATCGGAGATCAATCCTAAATCCATCATTCCCAAGCCAAAATCAGATGCCGGTGCCTGAGCGTGTTCCCCAGGGGGATCAACTTCCTCAATAGGTGCGGGTGCTGCCATATCAGAGGGTAAAAAGATGCGGGCGCTAACTGCCACCAGCGCCACAAAAAAGATTAACACCGCGATCAAGGGAGCAATATACTGACGAAAGATAGCCATAGCAAAAGATTCTAAGAATTGTGCTTAAGATTTGTTAAGCTCTCTATTTCTATCCTACAACTGTTGAGAGTCATCGTCTTCATCATCTAGTACCTCTCGAGGGATTTCTGGCACGGAACGCGGATTCCAGGGAGCAAAGATGGGCAGCAGAAGTAATCCAGGCAAGGCAGCAGCGATGCTAATTAGGAAAAAGGAAGGCCAACCTGTGGCTTCTGCGATTCGACCCGCGGGAGCAACTAAAATATCACGGCTGACTGCCATCAAACTAGAGAGTAAAGCATACTGGGTTGCTGAGAAGCGCTGGTTACAAAGACTCATCAAAAAGGCTACAAAAGCGGCGTTTCCGAGTCCAGCACAAAAGTTTTCAATATTAATGGTCAGTACAAGTAACTGATAATTTTTCCCGACTTGTGCAAGGAGGAAATAAGTAAAATTACTCACTGCTTGCAAAGCACCAAATACCCAAAGTGAGCGATTAATACCGATTTTGCTGAGAATTGCACCGCCTGAAAGAGCGCCAACAATGCTTGCCAGTAATCCCATGCCGCCCTGAATTGCACCAACTTCTGCGGAAGAGAAGTTTAAGCCAGTCTTCTCCAACAAAAAGGGCGTGGACATATTATTAACGAGCGCGTCACCCAGTTTGTAGAGAACAATAAAAACTAGAATCAAAAATCCTTGGCTCTGACCATTGCGTTGGAAGAATTCAATAAATGGCAAAGACACCGCTTCTGATAAGGAATCGGGTGGGCGATCGCGCTGTATGGGTTCCGGTGCCCAAATTGAACTCACGAAGCCAATTGCCATCAACAGCGACATCAACAAGTAAACTGTAGGCCAAGACAATTTTTCTGCGAAAATCAGCGCCAAACCACCCGTAATCAGCAAGGCAACGCGATACCCTAAAACAAAAATCGCTGCCCCGGCTCCCATTTCCCGTTCTTCCAAGACATCAGTGCGATAGGCGTCAACGGCGATGTCTTGAGTCGCACTGAAAAAGGCAATGAGTAAAGCATTGACGGCTAACAGTTGCAAAGCTTGCGAGGGCTTTTGGAGCGCCATTGCTGCGATCGCTAACAACAATGCCCCTTGCGTTAGAACTAGCCAGCCACGACGACGCCCCAGAAACGGCGGCACAAAGCGGTCGAGTAAGGGCGACCAAATAAACTTGAGCGAATAGGGCAAACCTACCAAGCTGAACAACCCAATCGCGCTTAAATTCACGTTCTCGACTGTCATCCAGGCTTGCAAAGTCTTACTCGTCAAGAACAAGGGCAAACCTGACGCAAAGCCCAGAAACAAAAGAGCCGCCATCTTGCGGCTTTGAAAAACTTGAAAAAAAGATTGGGTTGCTTTCACGGCTGACAAAGGCTCCTTACGAACTTTTAGTCATTAGTTTGTTGTCCTTGCTAGTGGGTAATCGGTAATCGGTAATGCCTTGTATGAATTACCAATTACCAATTACCAATTGCCGTTTCTCCAATCCCTAATGACTCAGGAGAATGGCTCTTTTAGTATTGAGACATCATCCCATAGAGAGAAACCTTTTCCCGGAGACTTCGATAAGGGGAACACGAAGAATGTTATCGCCTTCGAGATCCCGATTTCATGGCAGCAAACTCATAGCCGCGCCAGACACCGACCAATATACCTTGTACCTCCACTTGGTTCGCCTTTACCTTAATGGGGTCGTATTTGGTATTCGCTGGTTTGAGCGTAATTTGCTCTCCCTGACGGTGATAGCGTTTCAAAGTCGTCCCGTGTCCTTCGACTCGTGCTGCCACAATCGTGCCATTTTTCACCCGATCCGGTTCGGGTACGGGTCGCATGATGACCATATCGCCTTCGGCAATTTGGTCATCAATCATGCTGTCTCCGATCACCCGGAGAGCATAATAATCTGGCTGACGAAACAGGGAAGCCAAATCCAGCTGTTCGACCGTATCAGTAAAAGGTTCAACAAGACCACCGGCAGCGATCGCTCCTAAAACCGGCACTCCACCCGTACCAGAGCGTACAATCCTAATCGTGCGGGCTTTTCCTTCCGTCCAGTCAATATAGCCTTTCGCACGCAAGTGTTCCAGGCGGCTCTGAACTGGCGCAGGCGACTTCAGTTCCATTGCCCGCATCATCTGCCGAATTGAAGGCGCGTGTTGATATTGACTGATATATTCCACCAGCCAATTATAAAGTTGCTGCTGAGCATCAGTTAAGGGTTCCATAAAACAATAGGGGAATACTAATCTACGTCCTATAGAACATTCGTACTACTAAAATCTTCGTCTGTCCAGTAGCTAATGACGAATGATTTTGAAACAATTAGTCATTCGCCATTTGTCATCCGTAATTAGCAAATTGTTAATCTGCTCCTAAAAGACTCACCAACAAAGCTTTCTGCGCGTGCATTCGGTTTTCTGCCTGATCCCAAACCCGCGACTGAGAACCTTCCATGACAGCATCGGTAATTTCTTCCTCCCGATGAGCCGGTAAACAATGCAGTACAATTGCATCAGGATCGGCAATACTTAACAGCTGCTCATTCACCTGGTAAGGTTGAAAAATTGGAATTCTGGCATTCGCCTGTTCCTCTTGTCCCATACTTGCCCAAACATCGGTATAAAGCACGTGGGCACCTTTAGCGGCAGCTTCGGGATCGTTAGTAATTGTCACCTCTGTGTTCCCCTGAGCAATCTTTTTCGCTTGCTCGACAATTGCCTCATCGGGTTGATACTCCGCAGGTGTAGCAATTCTCACATTCATCCTCATCAACGCGCAGCCCAAAAGCAGCGAGTTCGCCATATTATTGCCATCTCCCAGATAAGTCAAGGTCAGCCCATCTGGCGTTCCAAAGCACTCTTGAACAGTTAACAAATCAGCTAAAACCTGACAGGGATGTTCTAAATCTGACAGCGCATTGATAATCGGAATTTTGGCATAGTTCGCAAAAGATTGCAGATCCTCCTGCTCAAATGTCCGAATCGCTAGGATGTCTAGATAGCGATCCAACACCCGTGCTGTATCCACCAACGGTTCTCCCCGGCTCACCTGGGTAACATTAGGATTAAGGTCTATCACCTGACCGCCTAGCTGGTACATTGCCACTGAAAAGCTGACGCGAGTCCGTGTAGACGCTTTATAAAACAACAGCCCTAACACCTTATTACAGCGCAAACTGAGCTGATGCGTCTTCAGCTGGGCTGCCAAATCCAAAAGTTCTTTCATTTCCTCAGCACTGAGGTCTGCCAGACTTAGGAGATCTCGTCCTTTCAATGCTTCCATTTTTATCCCCGATGAGTGAAGTGAAATGCGTTCCCGCAGCGTGAGTCCTAACAGATCGCGTCGTTTTGACTCTACTTAGCTCTTGTTATACCGTTTTAAAACCCTACCAGATTTTTATCGACTTATCTGTGGCAGAGGATTGTAGCTGAAAGACTATCTAAATCTCGGATGTGTAAGCTAGGTTAATTTCACCAAACCCAGCACTGGTAAAGTTTTTTGGGTTTTGTCAACTTAACCAAACCTACGATTTTTCAAGGGTTTCAGGAGCTTTGGATAGCCTTTGAGGAATCGTAGAGACAAGTCCATGAGTCACTAGGAGTGTTTTCAACCACATCAGGAGGAAAACCTTCCGGTCAGCAACCCATTTTTGCAGAAGTTAACGAGTTTCAAGGGTAAATGTTTTTTCTGCTCCAGCAGCTTAATAAAGAGTTGCAAATTCCAAATTATATTTTCCCAGTCTCTTTTACCCCTAACTCTCGAAAAATCTTTTTTTAAACGAGAAATAAACCGCAATAAAGACAAAACAAACCATGATAAAGGTGTCGGTATGCTGAAGGTTCCCTTTCTCTCATCCTAGGAAAAAATTGAGCGAAATGCTCAGCCTGGTCTCCCTACCCAGAAAATAGGTTGCAAGAATTAACAAACTCATATATGCCGCTTAGGTTTGTTACACTTAAAATTTTTAGTAGAACCTTAAGCTGATCAATTAAGCTGAACAAGTATATTTACCAAAGTAATCGTTTAGCCAGGAAAATGGTTGGAAATATTACAGAAATATAATTTTATAGAATTGTGAATATGAAATTTCCCTTCGCGGTGAAAATAGGGCTAGCTATCTCGCTTCTTTCAGTTGGAGTCACTAGCACTAGCGTTTATTTTTTCTACTCAAAAACAAACCAAATTGTTTTAAACCAGATGTCAGAGCGACTTAAAGATGTAGGTCGTCAAGGAGCATCTCTGTTGGAGCAAGACAAACAAGAAACGATTCAACGGCTTCGCCAGTCTATTGAAAAAAAGTCTCTGCCTAGTAGCCAAAAAATCGGCACGCTAGAATCTGGAGAAATCACTGCTTCCTTACTGCCTAAAATTGCCCAAGAAGCTATGCAATCTCAGGATTATCAAGACCTTGTGCAAGTTTTGACAAAAATTAGAAGTAGTAGCCGAAGAAAAGTATTTCCAGTGAGATTTCTGAGACAAGCACCGGAAGTTAAAGAGAAGATTCCGCTTATTCGCTCAACCTACCTTATCGTTAGTATCCCAGAATCACCAGAATATCAAATTGTCAAATTTCTGGCTCATGCCAATTCCAAAAACACACTAGATCATAAAGAAAAATCAATTGGAAATTTATATGCGACTGACCAAAAAGAACTACAACAAGCTTTTGAGGGGGAGGCACAAGCGGGCAGAAAATTCTATACGGATGAAATGGGGACTTTTCTAAAAGCAGCTATTCCTATTAAAGATGAAGCAGATAATGTTATTGCGGTTTTAGTTTTAGAGTATGACGGTACTAACGAAATCAATCAAATCTATAAATTACAATCCATTTGTATCAGTATTATTGGTATTAGTTTAATCATGTCAATGCTGGTCGCATTTTTGCTGGCGCGGTGGTTGGGAAGCCCTATCGAAAAATTATTAGAAGGTGCCCAAAAAGTATGCGATCGCAACTTTGACATTTGTATAGATGTTAAAAGCAAAGATGAGCTAGGACTGCTGGCCGATGCCTTTAATTCGATGGTAGCGGAAATACGAGATTATGCCCAAAGTCTAGAATCTAAAAACAAAGATTTATTACAAATCAATCAACTAAAGGATGAATTTTTAGCCAATACTTCTCAAGAACTAAAGAATCCTTTAGATGGAATAATCGGTATTGCTGACTCTCTTGTAGAGGGAGCTGCTGGACAACTATCGGAAATTCAAAAGCAAAACTTGTTAATGATTTTGCAAAGTAGTCAGCGTCTAGCAAGTATGGTTAACGATATTGTTGATTTAGAAAAAATTAAGCATAAAACACTGGAGTTAAAACTCAGACCAGTAGGAATGCAAGAAATTGCCGATGTAGTTTTAACCCTTGCTAAACCTTTTGCAGATATCAAAGGTTTGCGCTTGATTAATCGGATTGAACCTACTGCCCCACTGGTACATGCTGATGAAAATAGAGTTCAACAAATTCTGCATAATTTAGTTAGTAATGCGATTAAATTCACTAATACAGGTTGTATAGAAGTCTTTTCCTCGGTTTCAGATGATTACATGGAAATCACGGTTGCAGATACCGGAATCGGCATTCCAATCAGTAGATTAAATACCATTTTTGATGCTTTTGAACTTACCGAAGAATCTATTCTTAGACCTTACGTGGGGATGGGTATTCGCCTTGCAGTTACCAAACAACTGGTGGAGTTGCATGGCGGCAAAATTCAGGTAGAATCCACTCTAGAAAAAGGTTCGTGGTTTACTTTTACACTACCGATGTCAGGAAATTTGGAAATTTTACAACAAACGCTTTCTCAAGAAGTCAGTTTAAAGGAGGTTGAAATTAAAAATTTTCAGTTTGAAAGGTTACAAGATTATTTACAACCTGCACCCCAAGAGGGAAAATTTAAAATTTTAATTGTAGATGACGATCCAGTTAATCTTCAGATCCTTAACAATTATCTCTGTTTAGAAAATTATACGGTTTATCAAGCGAGAAATGGAATCGCTGCTTTAGAAGCCATTGAGCAAGGTCTAAAGCCTGACTTAATTTTACTTGATGTAATGATGCCAAAAATGTCAGGCTATGAAGTTTGCAAAAAAATTCGCCAAACTTTTCCTGCGAATGAATTACCAATTGTGATTGTGACAGAAGCGCATAGCGTTGCTAATTTATTAGAAACTTTTGGTTCTGGAGCCAATGATTATCTAACTAAACCTATTTCAAGACACGAACTAATAGCGCGAATAGAGACTCATCTTGAACTTTCTAAAATAAATATTGCTTATGGTCGATTTGTGCCTCGGCAATTTATTAGTCTACTGGGAGAAGAAAGTATTGTTAATGTAAAACTTGGCGACCAGGTGCAGAAAGAAATGACAATCCTCTTTTCTGACATTCGCAACTTTACTAGCCTTTCAGAAGTGATGTCACCCAAAGAAAATTTTAATTTTATTAATTCTTACTTGAGTCGGGTAAGCCCAGTTATCCGGAATAATAATGGCTTTATAGATAAATATATTGGAGATGCGGTGATGGCGCTTTTTCCGGAAAGCGCTGAAGATGCTTTGCGGGCAGCGATTGAAATGCAAAAACAAGTCTCGCAGTACAATATGGAACGCCGAAGAAGCAATTTACCTCCTATCGCTATCGGCATTGGCATCCATAGTGGCAGTTTGATGCTAGGCACGATTGGAGATGAACAGCGTATGGAAGGAACCGTGATTTCAGATGCTGTGAATCTGGCGTCTCGTCTGGAAGATTTGACCAAAGCCTACGGAGCTTCTATTATTATTAGTGAAAAGACTTTGCTGGGTTTAGCAGATCCCACTCGATACAATTATAGATTTTTGGATAAAGTTAATATTAAAGGCCGTAAAGATTTATCGCCTATTTTTGAAGTTTTTGATGGTGTTATCTTAGAGAGTTTAGAGCTAAAGAGCAAAACTAGAAGCTCTTTTGAATGGGGAATTCATCTCTATTACAGCAAAAAATATGCCTCTGCGGAGGAAATTTTCAAGAAGGTCTTAGAGCAAAATAATCAAGATAAAGCGGCCAGCCTTTATGTTAAACGTTGTCAGAGATTTCAAAAACGGGGAACCGATGAAAGATGGGATGAAATTGAGTCTTTCGAGGAAGTATTTTAGGCAAAACGACAGGAGGGGATGTTTAGAGAGTGGGTTGCCAAGGCAACCTGCATCGCCGATTACCAATTCCGTGATTAAACGCTTACTTTTAAGCCTTCCAGGTCTCTGTCTGGGAATGGTTTTACCTTCTGTAACGACTTTGATGCCGATTCGAGTTTTGGCTGCTGAAAAAATATTTATTTCCTATGGACCGATACAGTTATCCCTTCCGATTTCGGCGCTGGAAGAATATGCCAGGGAAGGCAAAATTAATCAGGATTTAGGGTTTTATGCTCAATTTTTCAAGCCGGAACAGCTAGAGCAGTTACGGAAGATTTTGCAAACTCGTGCGAATGTTAGTCCGGTGGCAGTGGCTCAATTTCTCTACACGCCGCAGGGGGAAATTCTGCTGCGGCGTGTCGGCGAAGTTATTCAAACAAAAGCGTTTCAACCGGGTTTTTATGCAATTCGAGCTGCTTTAATTCAAGCTGCTGCCGATCCCGCAGGGCTGACGCCACTGAATGTACTGCGTAAGTTTCCGACTTACGCAGTTCGGATTAATTCGGATCGGGGCTTTGAGATTATTGATGAGCTGAGCAACCTGATCGAGAAAACTCAAGGAGCGATCGCTGCCGTTGAACAGGAAGCTTTGGCTGAAATCTCAGCTCAGTCATCCACTCAGCTGCCCTTTCAGCCATCACCAATGGCAACACCGTCTAATATTCCCGCAGGGCGAGATTTACAGCAACCAGGGCCGCTAAGCTGGGAAATGCAGACCCTGACGCTCAATGACCTCAGCCGCAGCCGGACCTTCCCAGTTGATGTTTATCTGCCTCAGTTGAGCGGACGAGCTGCACCCGTGATTGTAATTTCTCATGGGTTGGGAAGCGATCGCTTGTCCTATGCCTACCTGGCGAGACACTTAGCTTCTCATGGATTTGCAGTGGCTCTACCAGAGCATCCAGGCAGTAATTCCCAGCAGTTGCAGGCTCTAATTAGCGGTCTGACAAGCGATGCGGCTCCTCCCAGCGAGGCGGTTGACCGTCCTCTGGATATGAAGTATTTGCTAGATCAACTGGCAGCTACTTATCGAGGACGACTAGATATGCAAAACGTCGGCGTCCTTGGTCAATCGTTTGGCGGCTACACAGCGTTGGCGCTGGCGGGTGCAGAAATTAATTTTGAGAACCTGGAAAAAGATTGCACTGCTATCAATAGTTCGTTAAATCTGTCGCTGTTGCTCCAGTGTCGGGCGCTGCTGTTGCCGCAAATTGATTATCAATTGGGGGATGACCGAATTAAGGCAGCGATCGCGATCAATCCAGTTGATAGTAGCATCTTCGGAAAAAGTGAGATGAGTGGTATCAAAGTCCCGATAATGTTATTTTCCAGCAGTAACGATACCGCCGCACCCGCTTTATCAGAACAAATTAAACCCTTCACCTGGCTGACAACTCCCAACAAATATCTGGTTTTAATGAAAAAGGCAACGCATTTTTCCACTTTGGGAGAAGCATTTGAAGGCACTGGTGTAGTTAAAATTCCGCCGCAAGTTGCGGGACCAAATCCCGTGACTGCGTTCGGATATGTGAAAGCATTGAGTCTAGCTTTTTTTAAAACCTATGTTTCTAACGAGCCAGAATATCAAGGCTACCTGAATGCTTCTTACGCTCAATATATCAGTCGAGATGAGATTCCTTTAGTTTTAATTGAGTCTTTGACAGAGGAACAATTGCAGGGAATCATCAATACTTCTGCCGCTCAGCCAATCCCATCTCCCACACCCAATACTTTTCGGTTAACCTCTCCCCCATCCCCTCCCCTGCAAGGAAAGGGGAGGAATTCTCCCCCTTTTCTGCCAGGGGAAGGAGCAGAGGGGTTAGGTCTGCCTTACCCGAAAAGTATTGCTCCTACACCTTAAATAGAATATGCAATCGGATGATTTGAAATTAGCTCAACTGAAACAAAAACTAAATGGTGTTAGGCGTTCGGCTTGGAAACCTATCGTTCAAGAAGGTGATGGAGATTTAACTGCATCAAAGTTTGCTGGAAAACCTTGGCTGAGTGCCGATGAGACTTGGCCTACTTGTCCTAATTGTCAAAAGCCAATGCAGTTTTTTCTGCAACTGAATCTTGACAAGTTGCCTGAAAGCTTGAATGGAAAGTTTGGCAGTGGTTTATTACAATTTTTTTATTGTACCAATTATGAACCACCTTATTGTCATTGTGAGGTTGATTGTGGTGCATGGGAAGCCTTTGTAAACACTCAGCTTGTAAGAATTATTCAACCAAATACGGCACCATTACACGTAGAAATACCTGGAATAGAAGATTTGTTCGATTCTAGATTAATTTTGAACTGGGAAGAAATATATGATTACCCCGATTGGCAAGAATTGGAAATATATGGAATTAACCTAAATAAGGAAGAAGACGATGTTTTTTTTCAAAATAAATTATATCAATTAGGAGATAAGTTAGCAGGGTGGCCTATATGGGTACAAGGTTTGGAATATCCCAATTGTCCTCATTGTAATCAAGCAATGAATCAGTTTGTTTTTCAACTAGAATCAGACGGAAATGTTCCTCATATGTGGGGAGATGCAGGTATAGGATATCTCATTCAATGCCCCGAACATAAGGAACAACTTGCTTTCTTGTGGCAGTGCTAATTAAAAACTTATAGGATTAAATGCAAGGATTTCTTAACTTAAATAAACCTGTTGGATTCACTTCTCACGATTGTGTCGCCAAGGTGCGAAAACTCCTGCGCCTCAAGCGCGTGGGACACGCGGGAACCTTAGATCCGGCTGCGACTGGCGTGTTACCAATCGCGCTGGGTAAGGCGACGCGGCTGTTGCAATATTTGCGGCAGGATAAGTCTTATCGGGGGACGATTCGGCTGGGGGTAAGGACAACGACTGATGACTTGGAAGGGGAAATTATCAGCGCCCAGCCAGTGCCAAAATTAACTTTAGAACAGGTGCAAGCAGCGCTAAGGCAATTTGAGGGAAAAATTCAGCAGGTACCGCCCAGTTACAGCGCCATTCAAGTTGAGGGAAAACGCCTGTACGATAGGGCACGGGCGGGTGAAATCATTGAAGTTCCGGCGCGAGAGGTGGAAATTTATAAGCTAGAAATATTGGAGTGGCGAGAAGGAGATTTTCCCGAATTAGATGTAGCGATCGCTTGTGGTCCTGGAACTTATATTAGAGCGATCGCTCGCGATTTAGGTTCGGCGTGTGCAACTGGCGGCACGCTTACTGCCTTGACTCGCACTGAGAGTAGCGGCTTCCAGCTATCAGATAGCCTGACTTTTGAAGAATTGGAAGAACAGCTCAAACAAGGAACGTTTCATCCAATTCTAGCGTCGGCAGCTTTGGGGCATCTCCCAGCTGTCACCTTACAAGCAACAGACGCTAAAGCCTGGTGCCAAGGTCAGCGCATTCCTTTTCGCCCCCTTTCCTTTCCTGCCTTGACGGACGCTGAAGAGGGAAAGTTGCGGCTTCACGATGAAGATGACCGTTTTTTGGGCATAGGCTGCCTGCTTGCCTCAGAAACTGGCTATCTGCTGGTTCCTCTGATGGTATTTGAGCCACTTTGAGCCACATTTATCGGAACACCCGTTTTCTCGTGTGCGCGATCACACCGATGCCTTTGCCATCCGATTGTCAGGATAATCGTTTTAGAGTTAGAACTGGCAGCATGATAGCCGTCTGCGAACGACTTAGCTGCTTTTGGAGAGAATTTCGGATGCGATCGCTAAAATCAACGTTAATTTATATTGCAATTACTCTGGGATTTGTTTTGAGCTATATTAACAAATCATCGGCTCAAGATTCCGATTTCGCTACTTTAAGTCGGGAAATTATTACCAGATTGAATGGAAATTGTCGGGGTTCTACGCAAGTTCGCTATCAATCCCAGAAGTTGACCTCACCGAATGGTCTTAATTCAGTTTATCTGAATATGAATATTCGGAGATTTGGTCAAGTCAACAGCCGAAAAAATGATAACTTTATAATAAAATGTAATCCCAATACGGCTGATAAAATTATTGGAGAATTAGTGATTGAAAAGAATGGAGTATCAAGTACAACAAGGCTGGAAGATATTCTAGGCTTAAGTAACAATATTCATAACTACGTTATTGCCAATCCAGTTTCTTTTTCTCCCGATGATAGATATTTAGTGCTAAGATTAGATGTTTTTGATGGATTAAATAACTCTTGGGTCAATCATCTGGTTATAGATACCCTCAATCGCTATAAAATATTGGCTTTTTCCAATTGCGAAGGATTTGAAAGCAATTCCTATTTAGGATTTATTTCATCTTCTGAGATAGTGTTTGCCTGCGAGAATCCTAGCGAACCAGGCCCCATAGAAGTGTTTGATTTTCAAAAAAGGTCTCGTCAGAAGATTTCTACCCGGAAAGCTTCAAGAGAATTAGTGAGGATTCTTGATAAGGTTCGCTCTTACGGCTCAGTTTCTTCGGAATTTGCTATTGTCGATGAGCAGCACTTTCCTCCTCAATAGAACTTAATCTATTGCCTATAAAATATCACTATATTATTTTAGGAATATAGAATTTTGTATAACAATCCTAAATGATTTGTGACGAGATACTCGCCTCCTTAGAGAAGCTGGATATCTGAACCGCCAGCCTCTCAAAACCAAAATAAAATGGCGATAGAGATACCACGTTTCACTCGATACAAACTTTATTTGTGCCCAAAATTACTGAATCCGTAGCTTGGTTTTAAATATGCAGGAACCAAAACCTTGTATCGGGTTAAAGAACGAAAACTAACTGACTAAACTCCAATAATCTAATCCTAGGAAGCAAGTAATTTAACCCTAAAGTAGATACATTCATTAATATTTCCCTATAAGAGTAAATAAATGATCCAAGCACAAGTAGCACCTTTTGGTTCCTGGAAATCGCCCATCACCTCTGACTTAATTGTTTCTGAAACGATTGGAGTGGGGCAGATTGCCCTTGATGGCGAGGATATTTACTGGATTGAGGGGCGACCCGCAGAAGCCGGACGGAGTGTCATTGTGCGACGTACCCCAGAGGGGAAAACCATTGATGTCACCCCACCTCCCTTTAACGTCCGAACCCGCGTCAATGAATACGGCGGCGGTGCCTTCTGCGTCGCTGATGGCACTATTTATTTTTCCAATTTCGCGGATCAGCGCCTTTATCGGCAGACTCTAGGTGCAGAACCGCAACCGCTGACACCAGAAGGAATCTTCTGCTATGCAGATGGAGTAATTGACCAGAAACAGCAGCGGCTGTACGTTGTGCGCGAAGACCATACTACAGGCGATCGCGAACCAGTCAATACCTTGATTAGTATCAACTTGAAAGATGGTGACGATATTCGGGTGCTAGTGTCTGGAAACGACTTTTATTCATCTCCACGCCTCAGTCCTGACGGTTCTCAACTGGCTTGGTTAACTTGGAATCATCCGAATCTGCCGTGGGATGGGACGGAATTATGGGTTGCAAACGTGACGGCGGATGGTTCCTTGGGTGAAAGCCAACGGGTTGCTGGTGGCGTTGATGAGTCTATTTTTCAACCAGAATGGTCGCCGGATGGCATTTTACACTTTGTTAGCGATCGCAGTGGCTGGTGGAATCTCTACAGATGGCAATCCCAGCCTTACCTAGAAAAGGGGGGAAAAGACGTTGAACCGCTGTGCGAAATGGATGCTGAATTTGGGCTTCCGCAGTGGATTTTTGGGATGTCTACCTATGCCTTTGAATCTGAAGAACGCATTATCTGCACCTACACTCAGCAAGGCATTTGGCATCTGGCAAGTCTCGACACGGAGACAGGACTGGAGCAAATTGAGACGGACTACACTGAGATTTCGTCTCTCAAAGCATCTGCGGGTCGTGTAGCGTTCATTGCTGGCTCACCGACCAAATTTAGCTCGATTATCCAAATGGATATGGCGACGCGGCAGATAGAAGTGTTACAGCGTTCCAGTAAGTTAGAAATTGACGCCGGGTATTTGTCTGTCCCGCAACCAATTGAATTTCCGACCGAGAACGAATTAACCGCTCACGCCTTCTTCTATCCGCCCCAAAATCGCGACCATACGGCACCCGATGGTGAGTTACCACCCTTAGTCGTCAAAAGCCATGGAGGGCCGACAGCAGCCACCTCTAGCCAGCTGAACTTGCGGATTCAATACTGGACAAGTCGCGGATTTGCTTATCTAGATGTCAATTATGGCGGCAGCACCGGCTATGGACGCGCCTACCATCAGCGGCTGGATGGGCAGTGGGGGATTGTGGATGTAGATGATTGCGTCAATGGAGCGCGGTATCTGGCGCAGCAAGGCTTGGTGGATGGAAACCGGATGGCGATCGCTGGTGGGAGTGCGGGTGGCTACACGACACTATGCGCCCTGACTTTCCGAGATGTCTTCAAGGCAGGTGCGAGTTACTACGGTGTTAGCGACTTAGAGGCGCTAGTCAGAGATACCCACAAATTTGAATCGCGCTATCTAGATCGGCTGATTGGTCCTTACCCACAGCGGCAAGATATTTATCAGGAGCGATCGCCTATTTACTTTACAGAGAATCTCTCTTGTCCGGTTATTTTCTTTCAAGGGCTAGAAGATAAAGTTGTCCTGCCCAACCAAGCTGAAATGATGGTAGAGGCGCTACGTGCCAAAGGGTTGCCCGTCGCTTATGTTCCTTTTGAGGGCGAACAGCATGGTTTCCGCCGTTCAGAGAATATCAAACGTGCCATTGATGGGGAGTTTTACTTTTATTCTCGCGTCTTCCAGTTTGAGCTTGCCGATCCTGTGGAGCCAGTTGCGATCGCGAATCTTCCTGAATCATGACCAACCCCCAGGCTGATTACGACAGCCCTTGGAAGGAAGCCTTGGAGATTTATTTTACAGATTTCATGGCTTTCTTCTTCCCGCAAGCTTATGCTGACATCAACTGGTCGCAGGGCTACGAATTTCTCGACACCGAACTGCAACAGGTCGTCCGCGATGCAGAACTTGGGCGGCGTCGGGTCGATAAACTGGTAAAAGTCTGGCGACAAAACGGCGAAGAAACTTGGGTACTGATTCACATCGAAGTTCAAAGCAAAGTCGATGCTAATTTTGCTGAGCGGATGTATGTCTATAATTACCGGCTTTTTGACCGATATCGACGGCAAGTTGCCAGCTTAGCCGTGTTGGCAGACGAGCAAGCGTCATGGCGTCCGCAGAGCTATGACTACGAAATTTGGGGCGCAAGAGTTAGTTTGCAGTTTCCCACTGTCAAACTGTTGGACTATGAAGCGCAGTGGCAAAGCTTAGAGCAAAGCGCCAATCCCTTTGCCGTCATCATCATGGCTCATCTGAAAGCACAGGCAACGCGCCGCAATCCCGAAGGGCGGTTACAGTGGAAATTGAGCCTAGTTCGGGGGCTATATGGACGAGGCTACAGCCGGGAAAACATCCTAGAGTTGTTCCGGTTGATTGAGTGGATGATGGTGTTGCCAGAGGAATTTCAGTTTGGGTTTGAAGAGACACTAAGCCGTTACGAGGAGGAAAGGAGAATGCCGTTTATCACGCCAATTGAGCGCAGAGGCATCCGCAAGGGAATCGTACAGAATTCTAGAGAGAATGTCATCGAAGTTCTGGAGACGCGGTTTGAAACCGTGCCTAGCCCAATTGTCGAGAGCGTCAACGGAATAGACGATCCCGCTTTGCTAAAACAGCTTTTGAAGCAGGCAATTACCGTTAGCTCAGTGGAAGAATTCCAGCAAGCGATCGCGCTACTTAGCTCTCAGGGAGAATCGGGAACAGTTTAAAGCCACAATTTTTAATTGGAGAGTAATTCATGCCAGACGAACCAATATTCAACATTAACGAAGAAATGTATGAGACGCTGCTAGAATTTCAGCAGCAAATTGAAGAAGGCGAAGTCGAATCGTCAGCGGAAACGACACAAGAGCAGCTCGACACAACTAGAGAATCTCTAGAAAATGTTTACTTGGCCCAGAGCGGTCCAAAACACCCACTTGAGTAAAGCCAGTCGCAGAATGCGATAGCGAAGCGCCGACCTGTCGGTTCGCGCTTGTGAGGCATGGGGAGAGCGAACCGACAGGTCGGCGCTAGGCTAACGCCTCGCTTCGCTGTTTTTATGCCCAAAGGGCTGTACGTGATCGCACCCTTCCCGGCTTCATCCGTCTGTTGCTTGCATAAAATTAACAGCAAATTTGTTCCAATGACGCCGTGCAAAAACGCCGAATTCAGAAGCGCTAAAAAATTAGCAAGATGATTGGGTGGATTTTGCGAAAAAAATATTTAATTGAATCGGAAATGCAGAAAAAGCAAAAGTTCCCCTACCTAGTTGGTTCCAAATGGACAGCCCAGCAGAAAACGTGGGGATGGCGACATTTTCAGGTAGTTAATCGCAAAAACCAAGGCAAGTTTGTCTTTGCCGAGATGGTCGCTTCCTGTGACCCGAACGTGCGTTTTTGGATTAACGCCAAGCTGCTAAAAAACTCCTCTCAGTGGCAAGCAGGCTGGCAAACTCTACAAGAAATGGAAAAAAATGAGGAAAACAGTGAATTAGATATAGAAAACTTAATTATCCATAATTTTTGATTGTTAATCATTACGTATGACTGCTGTTTCCCTTCAGAACGTCCGCAAACTCTATAACAAAGTCCCCGTCGTTAACGACCTCTCCTTTACGATTAAATCTGGAGAGATTTTTGGACTCCTTGGTCCCAATGGTGCGGGAAAATCCACCACAATTCGGATGCTGACTACATTGACAAAACCCAGCGAGGGTCAAATTGAGGTCGCTGGTTATGATGTAGTACGACAACCTTTGCAGGTGAAACAAAATATTGGGGTGGTATTGCAACAAATCAGCGTGGATGCCGATTTAACAGTTTGGGAGAACATGGAACTGCATGGGCGGATGCACCATATTCCCCATCGTCAGCGACAGCAGGAGATCGAGCGATGGCTGGAATACATGGAACTGGCAGACAGGCGAGATAGCCTGGTAAAAACCCTCTCTGGCGGTATGAAGCGCCGATTGCAAATTGCCAGAGCCTTATTGCATAATCCTTCTATTCTTTTTTTGGATGAGCCAACGGTGGGACTAGATCCGCAAACGCGCCGCCGTCTCTGGGAAATTATCCGAGATTTGAATAAGCAAGGGATGACGATGCTGCTGACGACGCATTACATGGATGAGGTGGAATATTTGTGCGATCGCATTGGTATCATGGATGCCGGTCAGTTGATTGAACTTGGCACCTTGCAACAGCTGCGGTCTAAACACGGCGAAGGGTTGGTGATGAAACAACAAGGAGATCGCTGGGAATATAAATTCTTTCCCAATCTGGAACAAGCCAACGCTTATCTTGACGCTGCACCGGATAAAACTGGTATGATGGTTCGCCCGTCCAATCTAGAAGATATTTTCGTTGAACTCACAGGACGCCAGCTAGACTAACCCATTCAGTCATTCGTCTTTTATTTAAAGTCTCTTCCCCATGACGAATGACTAATGACGAATGACTGACTAATGACGAATGACTAATGATGCCTCGCCTCGCCTCGAAAATTGAAGCCATTCTTTATCTCAAGGGTAAGCCGATCTCGGTTAGCGAAATTGCCGAATATGCGGAATGCGATCGCGATAATGCCGAAGATGCCCTGATTGAACTGATGACTGACTATGCCCATCGGGATAGCGCTCTGGAAGTAGTGGAAACGCCCGAAGGCTTCACCTTACAATTGCGATCGCCCTTTCAAGGTTTGGTGGAGGCGTTAGTTCCGCTAGATTTAGGGGTGGGAGCCTTGAGGACGCTAGCAGCGATCGCCCTCAAAGGTCCCATTACTCAGTCTGAGTTAGTCGATTTGCGCGGTTCAGGAGCTTATCAGCACGTTCAAGAACTGGTCGAACTGGGTTTTATCCGCAAGCGCCGACAAGCTGATGGTCGCTCCTACTGGTTACAGGTTACAGAAAAATTTCATCAATATTTTGAAGTCGAACAACTCCCCCAACTGACTCAGCAGGATGCACCGTAAAACCTGCTACTTGGTGTTACAGAGAGCATCTTTTTAAAAAAATCTCTCTATTGACTTACACCTAATAGCCAATAGTAAGGAGTAGCCAAACAACACAATCGTTTACAGTAGAGGGGAAGCTACTCAAATCTTTTTATTCCAATGGTGTTTAACCCTGAATTGTTCGACCGCGAGCCTGAAGATGTACAAGCCAATCAGCTCCTCCAATATATTCAGCACCAATCTCCAGAAGTTTTAGCGCGGGTTGCGAAGTCTGTTACGCCTGACATTAAGCAAATCATCTCGCAGAACGTTCAGGGACTGGTGGGAATGCTTCCCTCAGAGAATTTTAACGTTCAAATTACGACCGATAGAGAAAATTTAGCAGGTCTGTTGGCATCAGCAATGATGACTGGCTATTTCTTACGCCAGCTTGAACAACGGATGCAGCTGGATGAATCGTTGACTGGTTCTTCTTCCCTGTCTCATAAACCTTCTAACGGCGAAAAATTCGCCGATTAAGTCGAGTCAACTTAACCAGGGATATATCATCTGCGATCGCATTTCTGTCTGCAATTCTATCTTTCGCCCAAGAGAGAGTCTTGTTTCGATGAGAAGTTATCGCCTATTTTTGGCATTTTAGGCGATCGCTTCAGTTAAACTTGCTCATTCCATTACCAACTTGCGATCGCATAGTTGGCACCTAGCCAATTGGCTTCCTGTTTCAGGGAATTTCCCCTCTGAGCCAAAAAATAGTTTTAGCCGCCAGCCGCAAAAGCAGCCAGTATCAAAATTGACAGTAAAAGACCCGGACTAAGCATCAGCGCTAAGGTTAAAATTTCATTAAATTCCATTTTATTGCACCACTCCTAAAGCTCACCTAACCGATAGCGATCCTAACACGACAACCAGGGTTTCAGAAGCAATAACCCCAATGAATAATCATTTCAAAATTTAATAATTTAGCAAATATTAAATATTTTAAATTTAATGTTTGCTAAATTATTAGAGACTCCCACCAATACTTCTAATACCCAATCTGGTAGATTATCTGCCATTCCTAGAATCCAACTTTACCCGGTCGTAGGGTAAGGTTATTTTAGGATGAGACAGAATTAATATAATTTAACGGTTTTACTCAACGCCAACCCCTAAATCTCCCATATTTGAGATTTTATTGGAGCGTTTTACCTCAATCAAATATTTGCTTGCACCGCCCTTTTTTTGAACTGCGGCTAAAGATTTCAAATTTTTGTAAAAGTTTTTCTTCTAACCCCATTAAAATGCCTTGATTTAAGAGAATTTGGCATTTAAGCAAGATTAAAATTTTATAGAGAATATAAATCAAAAAATATTTAGTAATCAGAAAACAAGGAAAAAAATGTTTTAGGTTTTTTCTGTAATTGATAGCTAAATTTGACGGCTATTATTTTTAGGTAATTTGACCTATACAAATAGGCATAAATTTTGATACCTGTAAATACTTCATGTATAAAAATTTGCAAATCTTAAAAGTTCTTGTTAGATTTCAGAGAACGCCATAGAAGATGATAGCCAGCGATGAATAAGCTCTTTTGGATTATTCCGACACCGCCAACGCTACAAGCCCAATCTCGTGTTTATGACCTGAAAGCGCGTCTAGATTGGGGTGAACCGGCTTTGACGATTATTGATGTGCGCGATCGCAGTCAATTTAATATTAGCCACATCATGGGAGCCATTCCCATGCCAATGAACGAATTAATAGACCGAGTCCTCACCAATGTGGAACTTACCCGCGATATCTACATTTATGGTGAAACCGATGACGAAACAGCAGTTGGTGCGGCAAAACTGCGTGCAGCTGGCTATCAAAAAGTGTCTGAAATCAGAGGGGGCGTGGCGGCGTGGAAAGCAGTAGGCTATCCAGTTGAGACGATTCTGACTGTGTTAGCTGTTAACGAATCGTGAATAATCTAATTGCGAAGCGCTTAGAAAGGTAGATTTATTAACCCCCTTTTCCTTACATAGGGGATCACATCTAATTAACTGACAAAACTCCTGAAACCCTTGATAAATTTTAGGTTGGGTAGGGGCATAGTATTGCCATGCCCCTACCCAACCTACAGGATGTGAATGAGTGTAAGTTATTTAGTTTTCATTTTTTAGTGTTCAAAAATATCCTTATATTGAAGCAAATCCAAAGTCACAATCGTGGGTAAACATTCAAAGCATTGTTGAGCTACTTCCCAGCGCCCTTCGCGTTGCAACATTGCAATTAGTTTTTCCCACACGCTGAGTAGATAACGAACATCATTTGCTGCATAGCGGAGTTGTTCTTCGGATAAGTTTGCAGCATTTCCCCAGTCTGAACTTTGAGCTGTTTTGTCAAGTTCTACCTTCTCTAGCTCTTGCACCAACTCCTTCAAACCGTGGCGGGAAGTATAGGTACGAGCAAGCTTGCTGGCAATCTTAGTACAAAAAATCGGAGTTACATGGATGCCTAAATTTTGCCGTAGTTGGGCAACATCGAAACGGGCGAAGTGAAATAGTTTTAGGACATTGGTGGCTTCCATCAGTTGTTTTAAGTTGGGAGCCTCTATCTGTCCTTTGGCGATTCGCACGACTGTAACGCGGTTTTGAGCGTCACACAGTTGCACCAAGCATAAGCGATCGCGTTGGGGTATTAGTCCCATCGTTTCAGTATCCACAGCGATCGCTGACTCTTGCAGATATTGAGACAATATCTCCTCGGAAAGGTCGCGATCGCATACCTGAAAATCTTCCAATTCTCTCTCCTTAGCGGCGTTTAATGAATATTTGGGTTAAGTAATACTCGCCCTTTGCGTTTTTGGCAATACCTACCCCAGTTAAATCATACTGACCTTGAATATTTTTCAGATGACCGGGGCTTTTTAGCCAACCCTCTACTGCTTGCTTGGCTGGATCGCTAAAGCCTTGATTGTATGCCACATTCTCAGATGCACCGCTATAAGAAATTGATTTATCAATTGCCTTAGCTCGCTGCTCAAATCCATTATGACTAAAAGGAACTGCACCATTTGCCATTGCCTGACTATGTGCCCTTGCCTCTTTGCTAATTCGAGGATCTAGCGTCAGAGGTGGCAAATTTTGGGACTTTCGATATTGATTGATGAGTTCGTGAGTATACTCTTCCAAGGTTAGGAAATTACTGGAGGAACTGGACGATTTGGGGCTTGGGATGGCTGGTGATGTTTCATACGGCGAAATTTCGCCATCAAGATCAAGATTAGGGATAAAATCGCAGCCTCCAGCTCCAACAGCCAGGACAAGCATTCCGAAAACAAGCCCCGCAGCTAATTTTTGCATGAGTTTTGTATAGATTTGGGAATTAATTTGGCAATTCTTTTAGGATGAGAATATAAATTTTCACTATAGCAATTCTATATTTTTTCTAAGTTATCCCTTCAGATCCCCGCCTTCAGGTTGCCAAGAATTCATAGAGGGCAAGATAAGTTTCTTCTGGCGCTTCTTCGGGTAGAAAGTGGCCGCAATTGATAGGCTTACCGCGTACATTAATTGCGCGATCGCGCCAGGTTTCTAAAACATCGTATTTGCGCCCAATAATTCCTTTTCCGCCCCAAAGAGCCAGCACCGGACAGAGAATTTTTTTCTCCATATCTAGGTTATCGTGTTCTAGATCGATGGTAGCAGCGGCGCGATAATCTTCGCAGGTGGCATGAATCGCAGCGCGATCACTAAAGCACCGAATATATTCAGCTAAGGCTTCCGGAACAAAGGCAGAAAAATCCTGACTCCATCTTTCTAAACAGGTACGTAGGTAATATTCAGGATTAGCGCCAATTAAGGTTTCGGGTAAACTATCGGGTTGAATGAGAAAAAACCAATGGTAGTAAGCCGTGGCAAAATCTTTATCGGTCGTCGCGTACATTTTATGGGTGGGCGCGATATCTAATAATGATAGTTTCGTAACTTGGTTAGGATGATCGAGCGCCATGCGATGAGCGACTCGTGCGCCTCTGTCATGACCGACTACATAAAATTCTTCATAACCTAATTTTGACATTACCTCGACTTGATCCTGCGCGATCGCTCGTTTTGAATAATTCCGATGATCCGGTTCGCCTTCCGGTTTAGAACTATCGCCGTAGCCTCTCAAATCCGGTGCCACTACTGTAAAATTCTCAGCAAGACGAGGTGCTATTTTATGCCACATGACGTGGGTTTGAGGATAGCCGTGTAGCAAGAGCAGTGCAGGACCAGATCCCGCCTTAACCAAATGGATTCTTGCTTCAGTGGTATCAATTTCAGCCCCATCAAAATTAGCGAACATAGTCATTTTTGAATTAACGCAGTGCCCAATCTAAAAATCGCTCAGTATGATAAAGCGCTAACTGGTTGCTCAGCCCCTGAAAGACAGCATCAAAAGCATGTTCAGCCCAAGGAATTTCCAGCAAAACCGATGTATTTCCATCTGCAAGCAGGCGTTGGTGCATTTGCTGGATAAATTTTAATTGCACTAAATTATCGCGGCTTCCATGCACCAATAATGTTGGCGGTAGCGATCGCCTAACATAACTAATCGGTGAAGCCAGACGATACCGATCGGGCATTGTCGCAGGCGTTCCACCCATAAATGTTTTTAAAACCGCTCGCGTATCGATGGGATCGGGGCGTGGCGGGTCAGCATAGCCTCCAGGCAAATCAACCGGGCCATAATAGCTAACCACAGCTTTTACAGGCAGTGCATCCGGCTCATAAGCCGCCAGCATTGCTAGATGTCCGCCGGCGGAACGTCCAACGAATGCGATCCGTTCTGGGTTAGCCTCGTACTCGGCTGCATGTTGGTGGATGAAGGCTAAGGCAGCACGCACATCATCTAACTGTGCGGGAAAACGGTAGCGCGGCGTGTGTCGGTAATCGATGGCAAAGACACTATAGCCCCTCGCCGCCATATAACGGCTGAAATCAGCATTTTGGGTTGGGTCGCCACTCCGCCATGCTCCAGCGTAGATGATAATTAGCGCTGGATAAGTGCCAACTTGCGGCGGTCGGTAGAGATCCATGCTCAATGGGACACCATCTGGTTTTGAAAAGACGATGCCAGAGGTATAGCGACTCTCACCGGGATTGATGCCTCGAAACACATCAGCCAGCACGAAAGGTTGTTCGCGCATCCGTTTTTGCTGACGATTGGGCAAATTTACGCTGTAGTCGCCAAGACCGTCGCGCATTGCCGCTGCTAGATGCTGTTGTGTCGCTGGCATCTGCAACAGTGGCAAAACACTCAAAAGCAGTGCCAGCAAACTAGCAGCCAAAGCCAGAAATTGCCACGGAGTGCGACGGAGCATCACGAGTGCTAACAGAGTTGCGATCGCGTTTAGCATCACCAACCAAGGACTGACTTCCGGTGCCCCTACCCCTAAGGGCAGTAAGGACATTGTGGGCGCTGGAATCACAATCCAGGAACTCAAGAAAAGTGCCGCGCCGCTCAAAAGCAAAACTAACGTCTGGGTAATTACTGCTAACCAATGGGACACGATCGCTGCCCTATTGCCCCAAGTAAGCTTCTAAGACTTGGGGATTGCGCTGAATTTCAATCGGAGTCCCCACGGCGAGATTGCGACCTTCAGCGACAACCCAGACGCGATCGCACAATGACATGATTACGTCCATATTGTGTTCAATAATCAAAAAGGTCATGCCCTCCTGATTCCATTGGGTGATGTAGTCGCAAATTTGTCTAATCAGCGTCGGATTCACACCAGCCGCCGGTTCATCCAATAAAATCAGCTTCGGCTGCGTCATCAAGGCCCGTGCCATTTCCAGCAGCTTGCGTTGCCCTCCAGAGAGCGCCCCGGCGTAATCCTGCGCCTTTGCTGCTAACCCCACCGATTCCAGCAGAATCGTGGCTCTTTCTCGCTGCTGCCGTTCTTCCTTAGCCACTAGATGGGGTTGAAAGCAAACTTTCCAAAAGTTTTCCCCCGTCTGTTTTTGAGCTGCCAACAGCATATTTTCCATAACCGAAAGCCGCGATAGCACCCGCGCGACCTGAAATGTACGAACCATTCCCATCTGAGCAATTTGATAGGGCTGCAACGAATGAATCGGTTCGCCGTCAAAAATCACCCGCCCTTTATCTGGATGAATGAAGTTTGATAGGAGATTAAATAGCGTCGTTTTGCCAGCACCATTCGGGCCAATCAGTCCCGTGATACTGCCTTGCGGTACCATAATCTCGACATTATCGACAGCCCGAACTCCGCCGAAACTTTTACAGAGTCCGCTGGCAGCGAGTAAAGCGATTTCTGAGAGTGGGGATTTTGGGTCGGCTTCGACTAAATCGGGGCTTTCTTCGAGATGCTTTCCGCCCCCATTTAAAGACCCCTCAGACAACCGATTGGGCGGAATGTGCGAGTTATTTGCCAAGGGTCAGTTCCTCTTTTTTCCCTAAGATACCTTGTGGACGCCAAACCATCAGCACCATCAGGATTAAACCAATCACCATGATTCTAAATGCCCCTTCCCGCGAGGCATCCAGTTGCACCAACTGAGGTAAGTAAAAGCGAGTCAAACTATCGTAACCCCAGAAAATCACTGCCCCCAGGATTGTGCCCAGGTTGTTCCCCGCACCGCCCAAGACAACAATCGTCCAAGCATAGAAAGTCGTTAGCGGCTCAAAGTTATTCGGGTAAACCGTTGTCGTCTGCCATGCCAAAAAAGCCCCAGCGACTCCGGCGATCGCGCCTCCTAGCATGAAAGATTGTAGTTTGTACCAAAAGACATTTTTGCCCAGCGCTTTGGGAATTTGCTCATCTTCTCGAATCGCTTTTAGCACTCGACCCCAAGGCGATCGCACCAACGTCTCCAGCAGCCAAAATGTCAGCCCCAATACCAGCAGCGACAACACCATCAAACCAAGCTTATCTCCCGGCGGCAAGGCATATCCATATACCCCAAACGATCCTTGCCGAAATTCTTTGCCCATTGGCAACGGCTGATTATTGACAACCAAACGGAGCAATTCGGAAACGCCGATGGTCACAATTGCTAGGTAATCCTCCCGCAACCGCAGAGTGGATAAACCGATCAACAGCCCTAACAGTGCTGCTAAAACAGCACCGATAGCCACTCCGAAAATCAGGGGAACCCCCTGCAAGCTCAACAACACTGTGGTATATGCACCGACGGTCATAAAGGCAATATGCCCAAAATTAATCAGTCCGGTGAAGCCCCACTGTAAATTTAAACCCAAGCTAAACAGGGCAAAAATTGCCGTAGAAATTGTCAAAAAAACGAGATAGCCAGCCATGCCACACTTGTGAGAGTCAATAAAACAATAAACTCTAAAGTTTAGATTGTCCAAGATCCTTCTAACAAGAAGGCTCTGGGGAATTTTACTTTGTTCGCTGGTGTTTAACTATGAATTTTCTCAGAGGTCGGTTACAACGCTTAACGGCTCAGCTGCCTCAGTTAATCAATGAACTCGCTGATGACAACCTGGATGACGCCTGGAAAGTTCTACAACAGATTTATTATGACCTGTATATACTCAAAGCCATCCAAGAGTCGAAACATATCGTACAGCCTGGGGAAACCCTAACTCGCGAAGAAGCGCTTCGGATGTTGCACTTTCCCTAAGTTCTCGCCTGTTCGTCGGCTGAATCAACTGGTAAAAAGCCTTTTTATCCAAATTTCACAGTAAAAAGAAAAAGTATCTGCCATTTGGAGTATGAGCCAGTTACCCTGTGAAACTAGAAGTGCGCTATGCCCGGTCTTTTCTACGAGACCTGAAGAACTTAGAATACGCAGCTAGAGAGCGGATCTATGATTTTGCTTTTGAGGAGTTTATGAGGATCGATCAAATTACCGACTTGCCGGAACTCCGGAAAATCGGTTCTGATAATATCTTCTACCGCTTTACGATAGATGACTATCTGATTGCGATTGAAGTGACCGGGCATCTTGTTAAATTTCTGCGGGTTCTGCCCAAACCGCATCTTTAGGAGGCTTTTGGGTTGAAAAGGAGGTTTTTAGGTTGAAGGTTGGTCGTTGTCGGGGCGGGTGGATCGATCGGGTGGATTTTCCCGGCTATCTAAGCTCAATCCGCCCCTATAGGAGACTCAAGCAATTCTAAATCTCAATTCGGGGTGGAAGAATTGCACAATAGCCGAATTTAGAAGCTAATTCGTCAAAAGTGATGCTGAAGCTTACCTTAAACTTGTGTTGACTGAAAACACGCTTATTTGAGATTTACTTATGGATGCTGCTGCACTTTGGCAACGTTACCAAGAATGGCTTTACTACCATGAGGGGTTAGACTTTTACCTCGATGTCAGCCGGATGCGGTTTGATAATCAGTTTGTCGAGACGATGCAGCCGAGGTTTGAGAAGGCATTTAAGGAGATGGCTCAATTAGAGGGAGGCGCGATCGCAAACCCTGATGAAAACCGCATGGTGGGTCACTACTGGCTGCGCGACCCGGATTTATCGCCCACTCCGGAAATCAAACAACAGATTGTCCAAACTTTAGAGCAGATTGAAGCATTTGCCCAAAAAATCCACAGCGGCGAAATTCATCCGCCCAATGCTCCAAAATTTACCGATATTGTTTCAATTGGTATCGGCGGATCGGCACTCGGTCCCCAATTTGTTGCCCAAGCGATCGCTCCAGACTTCCCACCCCTAGCAATTCACTTCATTGACAACACCGATCCGGCGGGCATTGACCGTATCCTCTCCCAGCTCAAAGATCGGCTGAACAGCACTCTCGTCTTAGTCATCTCCAAATCTGGGGGAACGCCAGAACCCCGCAATGGCATGGTAGAAGTGCAAAAAGCCTTTGCTGAGCAAAATCTGAACTTTCCCCCCCAAGCTGTTGCCATCACTGGGGAAGACAGCAAATTAGATCGGCAGGCAAACTCAGAAGGCTGGTTGGCAACCTTCCCAATGGAAGATTGGGTGGGAGGACGTACCTCAGAGCTGTCAGCCGTAGGATTGCTCCCAGCCGCCTTGCAGGGCATTGATATCCGCGCCATGCTTGCCGGTGCCAAAGAAATGGACACTGCCACTCGCCTGCCCCAAGTCAAGAAAAATCCAGCCGCATTACTGGCAATGAGCTGGTACTTCGCCGGAAATGGCAAGGGCGAAAAAGATATGGTTGTGTTGCCCTACAAAGACAGCCTGCTACTATTCAGCCGCTATTTGCAACAGCTAGTCATGGAATCTTTGGGCAAAGAAAAAGACCTTGACGGAAATATCGTCTATCAAGGGATTGCTGTTTATGGCAACAAAGGCTCAACCGACCAACACGCTTACGTGCAGCAGTTGCGAGAGGGTGTCCCGAATTTCTTCCTCACCTTCATAGAAGTCTTAGAAGACCGGCAGGGTGACTCCCCCTTCGTCGAGCCGGAAGTTACATCCGGCGACTATCTCTCTGGTTTACTCCAGGGAACCCGACAAGCTCTGTATGAAAACCAGCGAGATTCTGTCACCGTGACGATTCCTCAGGTAAATCCCCGCATGGTAGGTGCGTTAATTGCTTTGTATGACCGAGCTGTCGGACTTTATGGTTTCCTGGTCAATATCAATGCTTATCACCAGCCAGGGGTAGAAGCGGGTAAAAAGGCTGCCGCCGCCATTCTCGACTTGCAAAGACGAGTTTTGCAGGCAGTACAAGAGGAAGGCACGCCCCTTTCTTTGACTGAGTTGGCTCAGAAAGCGGGTGCCTCCGATCAAATTGAGGCAATCTACAAAATTCTGCGCCATCTTGATGCCAATCAGCGGAGTGTTGTTTTACAAGGCAATTTGGGCGAACCCAGCAGTTTGAGGGTTGCCGCCATTTAGATGGTTCTGAAAAATATCATAAATTCAGCATTTTCCAGGGAAGACAAAGCTTCAACTTGAAGGGTGCTGAATGCATTTCTTGTCAAGGGAATTGAGATCCGTCCGCTAGCTTCATTCTGTGGAGAGGCGAGTAGCTAAGCTCGATTGCCCAATCAGTGCTTGAAACCTTTCTCGTTTTCAGTAGGGGCATGGCACTGCCGTGCCCCTATGGCTAACAAGAAAGTTTAGGGACTCTACCTCTCAATGCCAAGATGATTGTGCAAGCTGCTAGAAACAGCAACTAAAAAAGCCCAGCCAAAACTGAGAAATGGGATTCTTCTCCCTCTTAATTTGTCAATAAGCTGGGGCAAGTCAGAACAAATACGTCCCTTGTTCCTTCACCATGAAATAGTGGCTGAATGGGAGTTGTATAGTGAAAAAATTCCCGATCGTTGACTAATAGCAGTTCACCCGGCTGGAGAACTTTAGAAAAAACCGGGTCATGCTTTTTAGATTTGTAGAGATGGGTTTCCCCGCCTTGAATATTTTCCCGTCCTACAGAAAATATGCCGACAAAATCAGTTCCATCCCGATGAATCCCTTCCGGGGCTGGGTTTCCATAATTATCTGGCGAACAGGTTGTTCTAATTTGGTGAACTCCTATTTCAACGGCTTCTGGGTCGAGTTGGCAGTAATCAATAAATGCCAAAACAAGTTTTTTAAAATCTTCAAGCTTAGTAATGGCATCATCTAGTTCGGCATACTCTCGCTTGATATCACCGACTAATGGATTGTATTGCTTGCTTTGGAAGAAGTAACCATGTGGTAGTTTGACAAACTCATTTCCAAATACCTTGAACCGCGATAATCTTCTGAAACGATAATTGCTTTTGATGTAAGGGTCAACAGGAAGATCGCTAAAGAATGGCTTAAACCCTTCTACTTTTACGGAATGGACTTTGTGTAAGGTAAACATCATGGCATAAGCCAAATCCGTCGATCCCGGTAGCGTTTGCATCGCTTTTTCTCCAGTATGCTTCGATCCCCAGTCTTCCTTCCTACTTTAGGAAGGTGATTCTTTAAGCATAAACTTATAATTTTTAATTTGGTTGTTTAAGATACAAAATTAATACAAATTTTTGATAAAAATTTCCTCCCGATGACTCAGTGAAATGTAAAAATTTAGATATAGTTTTACATATTTCTTCCTTCTCTGGGATTTTACTGAATCGGGAACCTTAAGTTCGCACCGCTTTCACCAAAGCCTCGCAAGCTCGCAGGAAAATACCGACATCTACACCGAGAGTAATGTACTGAACTCCGGCATCAATCCACTGCTTCGCTGTTTCAGGATTATCGGCAAATGTGCCCGCAGATTTGCCCGCATTGCGAATTGTAGTGACGCATTTTTGCATCAGCTCGATCACGCGCGAGTCTTGGACTTGTCCCGGAATGCCCAAAGACTGCGACAAGTCATAGGGACCGAGAAAAATGACATCAATGTGAGGGACGCTGACAATTTCTTCAATATTTTCGACGCCGCGAATCCCTTCGACATGAACGATAATCAGAGATTCTTCGTTGAGCTGATTTGTAATTTGCGTCCCTGCTGCTGCGTACACGCCAGCACGGGTGTAAAATGAAAGTCCGCGCGAACCAAGAGGGCTATATTTGGCACCACGCACAACATCCGCTGCGTCGGACTGAGTTTCTATCTGAGGCACTTGAACACCGGCACTGCCGATGTCCAGTGCCCGTTGAATTTGCGGTGCGTCGTTCTTGCGGATGCGTACAATCGGTGCCAATCCCACGCAGTCGGCTGCACGGCACAGGTCTTCGGCAACCAGTGTGTTGAGGGCACCGTGTTCCATGTCAATCACGGCAAAGTCAAATCCTGCGTGTCCGCAGATTTCTATAAATGCCGGATAGGCGCAGTTGATGAACGGGCCGAGGACAACCTCACCTCGCTTGAGTTTTCGTTTCAGTTGATTTTCACGCATTGGTCAATTTTCACCTTAAGAGGCAGAACAGTGTTCCCACTTTTAGGATGGACTTGACCTATTCTAGGGGTTATGTACGCTCTTCCTCTGTGCCCATGCCTTTGCTCATCGTGGTTGCCGATGACGATCCAGGAATTCGGCTTTCTATATGCGATTATCTGGAAATGTCTGGCTACTCAGTTATTACAGCTGAGGATGGTCAAGCAGCTCTCAGTTTAGTTGAGTCATATCATCCTCATTTGCTGGTAACAGACATTATGATGCCCCGGATGGATGGCTATGAACTGGTGCGGCGTCTCCGTCAACGCCCAGCGTTTCGTCTACTGCCGGTGATTTTCTTAACGGAACGTGCGACGACCTCAGAACGGATTCGGGGCTACCAATTAGGCTGCGATCTGTATCTGCCCAAGCCGTTTGAGTTGGATGAGTTAGGGGCGGTGATTCGTAATCTTTTAGAGCGATCGCAAATGATTCAAGTCGAATGGCGATCGCTCATTCATGCTGTTGCCACACCAGAGAAGGAAATTGAAGCTCCTGGGCTTCCCCAACATGCTCCTTCAAACTCATTCAACTTGACTCCGCGAGAACAGGATGTTCTTGATTTACTCACCAAGGGTTTATCTAACGCCGACATCGGCAACGAGCTACACCTCAGTCATCGGACAGTGGAAAAGCACGTCAGCAACCTGCTGAGAAAAACGGAAACTAGCAACCGAGCCGAGCTGGTGCGTTTTGCCTTAGAGCATCATCTAGTGGAATAGTCAATTGCTAATCGATATTTGTTCAATTCGATTAGCAAATTGCTATTCCCTATTCGCATGACTCACGTGTTGTAGCAGACCCTCACAAGCATCTAAAAGTAAATCGATGACGTGGTTAAACCCCTCCGGCCCACCGTAGTAGGGGTCAGGCACCTCAGTCGCCGTATGGCGGGTGCAAAAGTCACACATCAGCCGCACCTTGTCCCGATATTTCCCTGATGGGTCAAGGGAGAGGATATCGTGGTAATTCTCCCGATCCATTGCCAAAATCAGGTCAAAATCCTCAAAGTCAGACTTTTGAAACTGCCGCGCTTGACCTTGGAGCTGAATCCCTCTGTCGGCTGCGGCTACTCCCATGCGTCGGTCGGGAGAACGACCAATGTGATAACCGGCTGTACCGGCAGAATCACAGATAATCCGTTCCCCTAAGTTTGCTTGTTCAACCAAATGGTTCATAATGTTCTCTGCCGCAGGCGACCGACAAATATTTCCCAAGCAAACGAATAATAACTTGTAGGACATTTGATGCTAAGATGTCTAGTTTTGTACGTTTAATGATTGATACACTTCCCCATTCACAAGTCCCTAATTCCGCACCAGCATTAGAGGAAAGCCAATCGGTATAACCCATTCATCATAAGTGGTCATCTACCCCGGTGTTAAGTTTAGCAACGAAATTGCTGCATACTGGGATCGCAGTGGGATAACGGATGCCGGGATCGAGCTAATCTTTGGCTTTGTTATTCCGCCTTACTCCACCGGCAACTCATGAAAGCGAAAGGCAAACATTTAATCATCCCTTTTTTGCCTTTTACTTCCTTTGTTCGTTGGTCATTTGAGGTTCATTACTTGATGTTTAAAAAGTCCCGCTACAGACCTTACCAAAAACGCCGCCAGCCGCCTTCGATTCTTATCCTACTCCTGGCTTTGCCCCTGATTTTGATTCTCTTGGAACTGCTTGCACGGGTTGTTGTGAGCGTTGCGGGCAAAAATGCTGAATTGGCAGCCTATGAAGGTGAGCCAGCAGAAGTTACCGCCTACCGTCTCAAATTCCTCGACCAAAACCAGCAAACCTACGGGGGTTTACCAAATTCTGGGCGTCTGGTTGCTAAACGGCGTTTATCAGTGGGATATCAGCTGGCAGGAAAACAGCAAAGCAAATTCTGGCGCATTAACGAACAGGGTTTTCGTGATGACCAGCCGGTTTCTCAAGCGAAACCCAAAGATGAAATTCGGATTTTCATTTTGGGCGGTTCCACAGCTTTTGGTCAAATGAGTTCCAATAACGCAACCACGTTTGCCCATAAGCTCGAAGGTAGTCTGAATATACGGGTAAAGCAGCAGAAAGCTTCTCCAGAGAAATTTCGCCCGGATTTCTTGCCCTACTACAAGCCAGAACGGGTGAAAGCACTTGCCTTGCCGCTACGGATTCGGGAAGGCAAGTATCGTGTCATTAACGCAGCGGTTCCCGGCTATACTTCGGGGAACGAACTGGCCGGGCTTGCCCTCCAAATTTTGCCTTACCAGCCTGATGCGATTGTGGTTTTGAATGGGTATGCAGATTTAATGCTACCCAGCACTGAAAACGAAACGGATATCCCTTATATAGAAAACTTTCTAAACAATGCAGCAGGGCATCTGTGGTTTGAGCTGACTCAGGACATGAATCGCTGGCTCAATCAGACCTATTTAGTGAAAGCAACACAGTATTGGGTGTTGAAACCACAACCGTCTGTGGAGCAGCTGACGATGGCAGTGAGTGAGGAAAGCGTGCCTTTAGCACAACGTCTGCCAGCTAACACCGCTGAGCTGGAGCGTCGGGTCAAGCGTTATCAAAATCACCAGACACAGATGGTTCGTCTGACAGCAGCAGCGCAGATTCCTTTGGTTTTGGTGGTTCAGCCAGAAATCACGGGGCGCTCAACGAATAATCTTTCTCTCAGAGAACGGGAGCTTTTAAGCGAACTCGGTTCAACTTACACTCAGCGAGTGCAAGTCGGTTATGGACAATTAGACACAAAGACTGGGCAGTTACAGAGAAGTTTTCCGCAAAATGTGAAAGTGCTGAATTTTTACAAGCTTTACCAGAATTTCCCAGGTCAGGCTTTTTCAGACGCCATTCACTTGACGGATGAAGCCAATACAGTAATGGCGGATCGGCTCTACAAAACGTTTTTGGAGTTACCAAGGCTACAGATACAGCCTGCAAAGCAGCCCCAATAAGCAGGAGAGCTAGGGAGCAGAGGAGACAACAAGTAGTGTAGAGCTAAATTCTCCTCTGTCCCTGAAGTTTTTGCGCTGATCTTAAAAGATTGCTAAACCTAGGAAATATTCTTGCCGTTTTGCCTGCTAGCCGTCTCCCTACGATAAGTAGGTGGCAGGCGAGAAGCCTGCCTAAGAAGAGCGGCAGATTATTGATGCCTGGGAAATCCCTTAAGGGTTACAGTGGCAAGTCGAGTCCACTGGTGAGGTCTTCCATCCGCGATCGCATTGTTGCCGTGGATTTTTCGTAAGCATCTCTCATTGCCGCTGTTACAAGTTCAGCCAGAGTATCTGCTCCCTGATTGTAGGCGTCTGCTGAAATTTCCACCCGCAGAGGTTCTTGATTGCCGCTGAGGAAAACCTTAACGCTTCCACCGCTGCTCTCTCCCCCAATCTCCATTTGCTCCAATTCTTCTTGGAGTTTTTTTGCACCTTCTTGAACCTGCTGGGCTTTTTTAAAAGCTTCGGCTAGTTCTTTCATTTTGCCTAAGCCAAAGCCAAATCCTTTCTGTGTCATAACTATTAATGCCGTATGCGATAGACTTGCAAGCCAATTTCAATCTTAGTATCCTTGGCGTCTGGCGACACCTTTAAGCAGGCTGAAACTCACCTAAGATTTTCACTTCTGGTTCTAAACACAGAGACCAATGCTGTTCTACTTGTTGCTGAACATAGCGAATTAGATGGAAAATATCGCTAGCTTTAGCACCGCCACAGTTGAGGATAAAGTTGGCATGGCGCTGGGCGACTTGGGCACCGCCAATCTGGTAGCCTTTGAGTCCGGTTTGCTCGATCAACCAGGCAGCTTTGTGAGAATCGGGATTGCGGAAAACGCTGCCGCAACTTGGTAAATGGTAGGGTTGAGTGGTTCGCCGTTGCTCTAGATGTTTGGCGGTTGTTGCCATGACTTGAGCTGGATCGGCTCCGGGTTGGAGTTGGAAGGTTGCCTGCGTCACCAAGCGATCGCCTCCTTGCAGCATTGAGGTGCGGTAGGCAAATCCTAGTTGTTGTGGTGTCAAAATCTCAGCTTTTCCGCTGGGTGAGAGGGCTTGGACATTGACTAAAATATCAGCGGTACAGCTGGTATGAGCGCCTGCATTCATCACCACTGCGCCGCCGACTGTACCGGGGATGCCAACAGCCCATTCCAACCCTTTCCAACCGCGTTCTGCTGCCTGCCATGCGAGGCGGGCGATGGGTTCTCCGGCACCTGCACTCACCTGACCCGTTTCGGGGTCGAAGTTGGTGTGGCGGAGATGGCGAGTACAGATGGCTAAACCGGGAAGACCTTTATCACTCACCAGTAAGTTTGAACCGGCCCCCAAGAGCGTGATCGACAATTCTTGATACCGTGCCCACTCAAAACTGGCTTGCAGCTCTTCGGTGCGGCGGGGAGCTACATACCATTCGGCTGGCCCTCCCACTCGAAACGAGGTCAAGCTGGAGAGAGGAGCTTGCGATCGCACAATACAATCGGTTCCTGGTAGGTAAAGAGGGGAAGAAGACTTGGTGGATTTTTTCTGGGGGGAAGAAGCGTTTACAACGCTGGCTGGATCATAAGAGAGAGTCATATCAATTCACAAATTTGAATGCCGAGACAGCTGAGGCCACAACATGAGTTTTGAGTAATTTTGAGTGAATCTGTTAGCTGGGAACTTCTTTACTTACCAGTACGACTTCAATGCAGCTAACGGATTCAGTCATCACCGATTACTTGAGGCTGGCTTCGTCAGTTTTTTGATAGAACGCCATCACCTCAGGAATAATCTGATTTAGGTTGCCCGCCCCCAAAAACAGAGCCAAGTCGCCCGGTCGAAGGGTATCTGTAAGTAACTTACAGATGGACGGGAGAGACGGTTGGTAATGCACGTTCGGATGATTACCCGCCACTAATTCCGCGACTTGTTCACCGCTAATTTGCCCCAAATTAGGTTCTCCGGCGCTATAAATATCGCTGAGAATCACAATGTCGGCATCTTTAAAAGATTGAGCAAATTCCGGTAAAAAAGCGAGCGTCCGGCTGTAGCGGTGTGGTTGGAAAATAGCGACAAGCCTTCGCGGGGGCAACACTTGCAAGCGAGCTGCTGACAGGGTTGCCAGAAGTTCGCTGGGATGGTGGGCATAATCATCCACAAAGTAGATGCCATTGCGTTCGCCCCGCAACTCAAATCGGCGGCGGGCACCCTCGAAGGTAGCGATCGCCTCTGCAATTACCTCAAAATCCATTCCCAACTGACGACCTACAGCCACGGCTGCTAGGGCATTGCTGAGATTGTGCTTTCCTAGCAGCTTTAAGGAGAGCGTCCCCAGAATTTCTCCTCGTTCCCAAACTTGTGCCTCTGTGCCATCCGCCCGATAATCTACCTGATCGACCGTATAATCAGCCCCAGAATCTCGCTGCAAGCTGTAGCCGATCGTGGGTTGCAGATAATCTCTGACTACAGCACAATCAATGCACCCCACCAAAGTCTTACAGCGTTTGGCAAATATCTGGAAGGTGGTAATCACCTCTTCGAGCGATTCATAGTGATCTGGATGATCCAGCTCAATGTTTGTCACTACGCCAATTTCGGCTGAGAGTCTTGATAACGACCCATCTGATTCATCCGCTTCCGCGACCAGATAGGGGCCGTCTCCCAACCGTGCGTTGCCTCCCCAGGCATTCACTTCACCGCCTACCACAATTGTTGGGTCTAATCCGCCCTGTAGTAATAAATACCCAATTAAACTGCTGGTTGTAGTTTTCCCATGAGTACCAGCAACAGCAATACTTTGGTAATCCTGGATCAAAGCTGCTAATAAATCCGAACGATGAAAAATCGGACAGCCTAATTCAATGGCTGCCCGATATTCAGAGTTTGCCGGATTGATTGCAGTTGAACAAATCACTTGGGGCAGAGCCATTGCCTTCAAGTTCCCAGATGACCCTCGATTACTCGACCGGGTTGCTCCAGTTTCCACAGGTTCTCTGGAGGGTTCCAGGCGATCGCTTATCCCAATGACTGCCGTTGGTAATGCCTCGTAGGCTGAGTCCTCGGCTGGTTGAAAAAATTCCAAGTTTGCGGCGTCTTGACTTCCAAAAACATGACTGCCAACGGCCTGCAAACGTTTAGTAATATGACTGGAATGAATATCCGATCCAGATACAGGCAGCTTACGCTTGGCTAGAACGTAGGCCAGAGCTGACATTCCAATTCCACCAATGCCGATGAAATGAAATGGCCTCCCCGTAAAATCAACAGTATTCGGCATCTTAGCTCCTTACACACCACACCACACCAGGCTGCACGGATAACACGCGCTATCATATCAAGAATTGATTTTTCCTGATACAACCTTGCCAAGATTTACAGCACAATCCCAGAGCGCGATCGCAGAATATACTTTCGTTCGCTATAACTGCACTTTAGGTCATTCCTAAAAAGAGCGGCTTCTATCATGGGATGGTTTTTATCTTTACACGTCAAAATGCATTTCTGTCCGGAAACTTCTTGCAAAGACTAACACCAAGACAGTAGCAGATCATCCGCATTTTTACTGCTTAACCTGGAGAAGAGGAGACAATCCACAACGGATCTTGTATGCAAAACTTGGGAATTTTGGGTGGCACCTTTGATCCCATTCACTGGGGACACCTGTTGATGGCGGAAACTGCCTTCTCTCAGGCGGCTCTGAACCAAGTCATTTGGGTACCGAGTCGCCGTCCTCCCTACAAAGTGGCAGTGGAATTTGAGCATCGCGCTCAAATGGTGCAGCAAGCGATCGCAGACCATCCAAACTTTGTTTTTTCCCCTCTAGAGACAAATTGCACCCGTTCAGATTATGCCATTCATACCCTCTTAGACCTCCAGATTCTCTACCCTGATAGCCGCTGGCACTGGATTATTGGCACGGACGCCTTCAGAACCTTACCCCGTTGGCATCGACGGCAGGAACTTGTCCCTGCTTGTGAATGGTTGGTGGCACCACGTCCAGAAGAACTGCCGATCCCGATGGATGATAACCGAGGAAATTTGCTCTGCCAGCAGATTGTTCAACAGCTTGCCACCCAAGATTTGACGATTCGCTGGCAGTTGTTGAAAATGCCGAAAGTGAGCATTTCATCAAGTTTGATTCGCCAGTATTGTCGCCAAGAACAGTCGATTCGTTATTTAGTCCCAGAAGCTATCAGAGTGTATATTTCCACTCACAACCTCTACGGAGGAGAGATTTGAACTTAATTTGAAATTGAAATAATGATTCAAAATTATGAGTCGTTTCTAATTTTGCAGCCTTAGTTTAATGATTCTTGAATGCCTCATAACTTCCCGATTCAGGCAAAGCATGCCCCTTCTCAAACAACGCTGACAGGCAATTTGGTTGGGGTTTAATGGCTTCGTCAGAGCAAGCGATCGCTTCTTGATACTGTCCTAAGCTACTAAGCGCATAGCAGTGTTTTTAACTGAAGTCAACCAGTGTCCGGGTAGAGATTGAACAACCAGTTAGATTAGATACTCGTATAAGAGCGAGTACCTTAGAACTTACAATCTCTGTACTTCTTAGAGTGCCCAATGCGGCTACCGGCAAAAATTTGAAATTCTCCATTTTAGGCTTTTAAGCGCTATTCGGACTAAACAATAGCTAAAAGTTATTATTGGGACTAAAGAAGAATTAATAGATGAAATTAGCGATTTAAGAGCCTAAATAAGGGAAAATACTAATAAAATAATTGTTTAAGTAAAAATTGATCGCGCAAATGCCTCAAAACAGGTGAACTTCAGCTTCGACTGACGCTTCTTCCCATAGCCCCCGGCAGTAAAAGTTAAGCCAGGGTGGCAACGAGTACGTTTGCGATCGCGCTTGTCCTCTAGATTTTGTCCTTTTCCCAGTCAAGGACGATTCGTTTCGATCCCAACTAAATTCGATTGAGGAGAATCGCTGCAAACCACTAGGTAGAATTGTTCAGCCTTTGCGATATGATTGGGGTCATTAACAGGAAAATACTGTAGGTCACAAGATAGAGGGCAAGACGCTGTGATTAGAGTAGCGATCAACGGTTTTGGGCGCATCGGACGTAACTTTATGCGATGCTGGCTGGGTCGGGAAAATAGCCATATAGAAGTCGTCGCTATCAACGACACTTCTGACCCAAAAACCAACTCCCACTTGCTGAAATATGATTCAATGATGGGGAAGTTTAACGCTGATATCAGTTACGATGACAACTCCATCACTGTTAACGGCAAAACGATTAAATGCACATCGGATCGCAACCCAGAAAACTTGCCCTGGAAAGATTGGGAAATTGACCTGATTATCGAATCAACAGGCGTCTTTACCAGCAAGGAAGGGGCATCCAAGCATATAAAGGCTGGAGCTAAGAAAGTTCTGATTACCGCTCCCGGTAAAAATGATGACGGCACCTTTGTGGTAGGCGTCAACGAGAAAGAATATGACCACGACAAGCATGTTGTGATCAGCAATGCTAGCTGCACCACCAACTGCCTAGCACCTGTTGCCAAAGTGCTGCACGAACAGTTCGGCATTATCAAAGGCACGATGACCACCACCCACAGCTATACCGGCGACCAGCGTTTACTGGATGCTTCTCACCGGGATTTGCGGCGGGCACGGGCGGCAGCGCTCAACATTGTTCCTACCTCAACGGGTGCCGCTAAAGCAGTTGCTTTGGTGTTGCCAGAGCTGAAGGGCAAGCTGAATGGGATTGCTTTGCGGGTGCCAACTCCAAACGTTTCCGTAGTGGATTTGGTGATTCAAGTCGAGAAGCAGACCTTCACTGATGAAGTGAACCAAGCGCTGAAAGCTGCCGCTGAAGGCCCAATGAAAGGCATTCTGGAATACAACGAACTGGAGCTAGTCTCTAGCGATTATCGGGGTACCGATGCTTCTTCCATCGTGGATGCCAGCCTAACGATGGTTATGGGCGGAGACTTGGTTAAAGTTATCTCTTGGTACGACAACGAGTGGGGTTACTCTCAGCGGGTTGTAGACTTGGCTGAACTGGTGGGTGAGAAGTGGAAAGCTTAAAAATGCTGAAAGCTTTGGCTTAGGGTGAGTTGTTGGTCGGGATAGATGCCGGTAGAGTCTCCTAATAAGACAGTTGAGCCGGTAGTAATTTTTCCGACCACAGCGGCTTCTTTGCCCAGTCGTTTGATTAACGCCTGGGCTTTTTCCAGAGGTAAGCACAGCACCAGTTCAAAGTCTTCACCACCGTATAAAGCCCAGTTCAGAGCTTGCTCGGCAGGCACAAGCTGGGTAAGGGCATGAGGGCGGGGAATTGCACTGCGTTCGACATGGGCACCCACTCGACTACACCGGCAGATTTGCACAATGGCATCTGCTAGACCGTCGCTGCTGTCCATGCCAGCCACGGGAATTTTAGATTTTGGATTTTGGATTTTGGGCGGGGAATCTAAAATTTCCCACAAAAACGGCAACACATCTAGCCTAGGTTTGGGACGCTGGTGAGTTTCGATTAAAGATGCTTTGTCAGTTTCACTGAGATGTTGACCAAACTCTGGGTGAAGCAGTAATTCTAGACCAGCTCGTGAGGCTCCGTGAACGCCAGTGACGATAATAGCATCCCCAACCTGAGCATTTGAGCGCCGAAGGATCTGAGTTGGGGAAGCTTGACCAAAGGCGGTAATCGCGACGGTAATCACCGATGAGCGGCAAATATCGCCGCCGACGATCGCTGTATTGTATTGTTGCAAGCATTCGGTGAGTCCCTGATAGAGTCGCTCAACCCAGGTGACAGATGTATCACCCGTGACGCTCAAACCTACGGTAATGCCTAGAGGCAGTGCCCCCATTGCAGCTAGATCGGATAAATTGGCAGCAGCAGCACGCCAGCCAGCATCTTCTGGGGAAGTGGTGCGATCGCTAAAATGAGTTCCATCTACCAGTACATCGGTCGTCACTACCAATTCTTGACCGGGCTGAATGGTCATCACCGCCGCATCATCCCCCACAACTTCCGGCGGACAAAAGCGCTGCAATCGTTCTAATAAACCTTGTTCTCCAATATCTCGAATCTTCATGCATCTAAACTATTCAGTGTCTGATAGTTTAGCGGCTAGAAGAAACGCGATCGCTACAATCGACTCATCCAGCAATATATTTCTCGTAGCTACCAGCAATTGTCTAGGCTTAGTCTCAAAATGATATTATTTGGGGTTCGGCAGTCTACCTCACCCGCAATTTTCTCTAAATTGGCAAAAAAATCGGGACTAGAAGCCTTGTTCAGCATCTAATCCCGGCTAATCTGTGCATTGTTTAAAACAATGAAGAATTAGGAAACTTTAGCAGCTTGACGGCGGCGGCGAGAAACTACTAAAGCACCTGCTACCATTCCTAAACCCGCAAGGCTTGCTGGTTCAGGCACGCTCACATTTTGAGCAACTACCTTAAAGTCAGGACCATTATGACCCTTGAAGCTTGACAGGCGAAGACCCACAGCTTTCTGTGTCGCTTTCAGACCTAAAGAACCAACTTTCTGATTTTCGTTGATTTCTTTGGTGTTGATATCGAAGCCAGCATACTCCCACATATCTCTGGTAATCTTGAACGCCTCTAGCACGTTTCCAAATTTATCCAGAGACTCAACGAATAAATCGCTGTTTCCAGCTGTCTGAGTATCCCCAGCCTTTGGATTGCCTCGTTCCCAGAAGAAGAATGTGTCTGTTGCCTGCCCGAAGAAAACTTCGATTATAGATGTTGCATAATCGTCTTCAGTATCAATGATGCTGTTGAGATTCAAGTTGCCTAAGCTAGCAACGATATCAGCAGCCGTGGGGTTTTCCTTTTTAGGTCCCTGCGGCAGAGAGGGGTCGCTGACTGTACCATCGCCGTGGTCGGAACTGGCTGGACCCTGCTGTTGACCAGTTGTATGGTCATTTTTGATGATTTTGGCATCTGTAACCAGCAAGAAGTCTTTGATTGTAGCGCCATCAAAAGTAACTGCCTCTAGCTTGATATCCTTCTTGGGGTCAGCAGGCTTTGGAGAGAAGGTGGTGCCAAAATCAAAAGGAGAGAAAGCTTGAGCCGAAGTTGCCGAAAAAGCTAGAAGGCTGCCAGCCACTAAGCTTATAAAAGCTGAAGTCTGTTGAAGTTTCATCTGGTTCACCTTAATTGATCCGAAGTTCAAGATTTTAAATGTCCGCATATTTAGCGTTTGAGTCATGTTGCTATTTTTTAGTTGAACCTAGTAGTTTACTTGAGTGTTACGGATGATTGCGTTGGAAACTACTTAAGCACCTGATGAACGAAGACTGGTTATCTAAGAAATGACTCTAGCTTTTAGTAGCAAACTCAGGAGACCGAGTAAATATGCTTGGCTTTGTTCTTCCTAAATATAGGGAATCTTTCGAGTAGATAGCAATCATTCGGACGTATCTTTACTGACTCTTTAACATCACCCGTAGTTTTTACAGAAACGTGTAAAGTTGGGGTGAAGTCAAGTTCTGGAACCAAGACTATGTATGTATCCTGATTTTCAACAACCAAATAAAAAAAATCTATATATTTTCCGTAGAAATACGGTTTACTAAAGTCTGGTTTAATGGATTAAAACTAAATCTGCGGGAAATTACTGAAAACCCAATACTCTAACTGCGGGGAATACGCAGGAAATGGCTTAAAACAAACACTAAAGCTAACAGTTAGTAAGAAAAAATACTTAGAAAAGAGATGCGGGAACGGGCGAAGCTTTTCCCCTGTTGGAGGTAAATCTCTAGTTAACGATGAGGAAGGCTTCGCCCGTTTAACTTCCAGAAAAAAGCAGATTATATCAGCTTAGGGTAATTTTAGAGTGACTTTAACCGGCTATTTAAGCAGATTTTAAACAAGTTTGTGCTTCCTGAGCTACTTGCTCGACTTCATCTTTCGCTAGAGCTTCTAATATCGAGCGTGCTTCTGCGCCACCTAGGCGATTGAGCGCCTGTACCACCCGGTAGCGGATCTGCCAATCCGAATGGGTAGAGTAGGGAGCAATCAGGGGAACTGCACGCGGATCTCCGAGTTCTCCCAGTGAAGAGATAGCAGCAGTTTGGACTAATTCGTTACCAGAGGTGAGGGCTTCTTCTAGGAGTTCAAACCCTCTGCTGTCGCCCATTTCTCCCAAAGCCGCAACAATGCTGAACTTAACGAGCCACTCTGGGGTTTGATTGTAAACTTGCTGCAAGTCCTCGAAAGCTTCTTTTAACTGTAGCGCTCCCAAAGCATCAGCGGCAGCAGCTTGGACATCTGCTTCCGAGTCATTGAATAAGCGATCGCGCAAAACACTCAAAGATGTTTGTAAATCTTCTTGTCCCAGAGTATCCATCTGGCTGACAGCAGCATATCTAACGCGAGTGTTGCTGTCTGTCACAGCGGGTTGCACCAGCTCAAACGCGATCGCCCTTTCCAGCTGGCGCAGCTGGTTAATGCCACGAATGCGATCGCCAAAATTTTCTGAACCCAGCAATTCTCTAACAGACTCAGGGGTAATGCTCATTATTATTTGATTATTGATTAGTTTTCAGTTGTCACTTGTTATGAGTCATTAGTCATGAGTCCTTTGCGGCAAACTCCCAATGACTAATGACCAGGATTAATCCACCTCAGATGCCATTGCTCGCACAATATCCCCACGGGTGAGGATACCAATCACCTGAGCATTTTTATCAATCACCGGCAAGCGGCGAACATTTCGCTCGTGCATCAGCGCAGCGGCTTCCCGTAAAGGTTTTTCCTCGGTAATGGTAATGGCATCTTGGGTCATTACTTCCCCAACCGTTTGCCCCAGAGACTTGTGCAGGTCTCGTTCAAAAGTGGCTGGATTTTGCAGGTAAATCACGCTATCTAGAAACATGATGTAAGCCGGAGGAGTTACCCCTTTTTCTTGCCACATCAAGTCAGTTTCCGAGATAACGCCGACTAATTTGCCAGTTTGTTCGACTACTGGCAGACCGCTGATGTGTCGTTCTGCCAAGATTTGGATTGCCTCCTTGAGAGGCGTTTCAGGCCGTACCACGATTGGGTCACGACTCATAACATCGGCTACAGTTTTGGGCATACAAGGCTTAACTGCTGTCACAGGATAACTGGCTTAATTGTAAGGAATTGCAGGGATCAATTGTCTTTTGTCAGTTATCAGTTGCTGTTGACGAAGGGCTAAAGTCGGTTTCGCAGTAGGCGCGAAGGATATGTGTACAGTTTGCGATCGCGCCTAAATGGGCAATCTCGTAGCCATGTGTGTTTTGCGTCGGAAACGCCAGACACGCAGCACGGGCAACATGACCGAACTTCATTGCAATTGAGCCATCGCTGCCAAAACCGCTCAACGTCGCCAATTGCACGGGGATCTTCAGATTCTTGGCAACTTGCCGCAACTGATAATTTAAAGCTTCATCGTAGATCCCGTAACCATCTTGGGAAAGCAGCACCGGCGCGTTCCCATCGGCGATTGGGTATTCCGGAGCCAAAGGGCAGATTTCCAGCGCAATCAAAGCATCTACACGCTGCTTCTGAGTAAAGTACATTGCGCCAATTGCGCCGACTTCCTCCTTCGCAGATGCCACCAGATAAATATCAACTGGTGGCTGTTTTACCGTTTCAGCCAGCGCTAACAAAATTGCGACGGACGCTTTATTATCCAGCGTGTAACTGGCAATCCAATCATTCAACCGCACCGGACGCTTACGATGCTTCCCGACTACCATTCGGGTTCCCGGTCGAATTCCAGCTATTTCTAATTCTTCGGAGGTGCATTTGGTTTCCACCCAAGCGTCTTCCCAGCGCACTGGTTTGTCTTCCTGCTGGGATTTTTGGGGAGATTCGTGGGAAATGTGGCGCGATCCAAAAGACAGAATCCCGGTAATCGTTTGTTCATCTCCCAGTAAATCTACAGCGCCCTCACCATAAACCCACGGAAACGCGCCTCCCAGCCTGCGGACTTCTACCCGTCCCTCGTCGCCGACTTGTTTGACAATTCCGCCAATTTCGTCTTTGTGGGCGGTGATAGCGATGCCTCTGTCTTGCTTTTGACCGGCAATTTTCGCAATGATATTCCCGGCATTATCCTGCCAAACTTCGACTCCCAGCGCTTTAAATCGACTCATCAACAATTGGTCAATTTCTTCTTCCGCACCGCTGGGAGAATGGTGCAGCACTAATTCTTCAATGGTGTTAAATAGATTGTCGTAATCCAACAAAGCCATGCCTAAAAGTATGAAGTGTGAAATATCAAGGACGAAAGGTGAAATTTAGCCTTAACACGAACCTTTTCATCCTTGAGTCTTCATCCTTTATACTTCAGTCTTGATTGAGCTGGCTTTTGTCTGTTGGCGTTTCAGCACCAAACCCGCGCCTAAAGCACCAAACGCTAATATACCGAACGTAGAAGCCGGTTCAGGAACGCTTTTCTGGGAGTCGGAAACCAGTGCAGGCGTCAGCGTTGCAGAGGCGGATTGTCTTAATAGCTGATTATTACTAGCGATCGCAGATGCCTCAGTCTGTTGCCCTAGCACTGAAAAGGCATATTTTCCTAATATCTTATGAGCAGTCGTCGTCGGATGGATGTTGTCCCAGAACAAAAACTTGTCTGCATTAACAGCACAGGCAAATAATTTGTCTAAACAAGCCTCAGTAACATTTCTCAAACCGAATTCGCTCGGATTAGCGATGACCCGATCGAATAGAAAATTAGCATCAAGGGAGATAATATTGATGCTGTCACCTAGGTTCTGGCTCAAACCATTGAGAGTTGCGGCTAACCCGGAGTTATGAGTTGCTGTCAAGGCGCTGAGATTGGCTGAATTCGAGTTTGTCCGGGTGTCCGGGAGTTTCCCCAAATCTGGCAAGTTGACCACCATGATATTTTTAGCGCCGAATGTAGCAAGTGACGTTACTGCCGTCGATAAATTTCCGACTGGTATGGCAGCATTAGTTACGCCACCACCGATGTAGTCATTGCCACCCGCCCATACGATATATAACGCATCCGGATTAGCCGGTAAATTGGCGTTTTTGAAGTTATTAATCTGCTGCTGCAAGCCCGGTAAATTCAACACTACACGAGGAACGATATTGTTCAAAACGTTACTGTCTCCCGTAGTTGCACCACCGTAAGCGAGATTAATATTGGAATTTGAGGTTAATCCTAAATATTGGGCGAGATAGTCTACCCAAACTGGGCCATTGGAAAAACGTCCATCCGAGTAAACCGGGCTTGTAGGAATATATCCTTTCGTAGTATCAAACAGATTTCCATCATCTGAAAGGCTGTCACCGAAAACATAAATTTCATTAAAATTCTGAGGCGATAAGCTTGCTGCTTTTACTGCTGTTGGCAACCCAGCGATCGCGCTGAGGGGTAACGCACTCACAAGAAATACTACCCTCAGGCTAGAAAACACTTTTTGGAAGGACATTGTGTTTTTTCTGTAGTTAGGCTAGTGAATAAGTTTATTTGTCAATTAGTCTTTTACTAAATTGCTATTTGACAGCTAAAAACTTTTCTCTCTAAAGATACATTTTCTCTACCATCGCTCTTCTGCCATTCTAGGTAGCAGACAATAGGAATTTTTACATTTGTAGAGGTGTAGGAACGCCCAAAACTTGTAATTTTTAATTAAATTATATGAGTGGCAATTTTCAGTTAGTTCAACTATCTATCTCCAGCTATATCCAGCTTGGAGAAATTCTTCAATTTTTATAGGCTTCAAAGGTCAACGGTAGGAGAATTATGTCCATTACTCCATCAGATGCGATCGCTACAATCCCATTCTCAATCTTGCCTAGGTTTCTAATCTAAGACTGGTTTGACATCATCCATCTCATCTCTTTTTTTGCGGTCGCTTGTTTTATCAATTATTAGGATGATTTCTCGCCCATTTAAAACTTGCTAAATTAATTTAAACCCTTGATACCTCAACTGCTCTAACTGCTAGGAGAATGAGAAACATTTCATTATTTCCTTTCCCTGCAAATTATCTTTACTTAAAAGTTTTCCTGTTCAAGGATATAATATTTGTCGTGAGTTAAAGACATATCAGCACTCGCTTAAAACTAATACTAATTACGTAAATTATTGATAAGCTTATTTAATTTAGAAAATATATTATTTGAGGTCAGGAGTCCCTAAAATCTAAAAATTATCAAGTGTAAAACATCAAGGATGAACGGTGAATTTGGCTTTAACAGGAACGCCTTCATCCTTGAGTCTTCATCCTTTATCCTTCAGTTTTTATTGAGCTGGCTTTTTTCGGTTTGTGTCGCCGCAGCGAACCTGCTCCTAAAGCCCCGAAGGCTAATATCCCTAATGCCGAAGCCGGTTCCGGAACGCTTTTTTGAGGTTCGGATGCGGGTGTCAGCGCTGCAAATGCTAAGTCTGCCACTAGCTTATGACCAGCGGCTGTAGGATGGATTGCATCCCAGAACAAAAAACTGTCTGGGTTATCGCATACCTCGTAGTTTAAATCCAAGGGAGGAGCGTAGTTTTTTAGGCAAGAGTCAGTCACATTTGTGAAACCAAATTTCTCTTTATTTGTGATGGCATTGTTAAATAAAGAATTGACATCGAGGGATTTGAGGTTGATTCCCGTTAATGACTTGCTCAAACCAGCAAGAGTCCCGCTCAAGCCCAAGTTATGCAATTCGGTCAACTGGTTGAGACCGTTGGACACATTACTACCACCACTAAGACCGATGGGTGCCTTTCCCAAATCTGGTAAATTAGCCACGAGGAAATTTCGAGCGCCAAGGTTGAAAAGCGATGTCACCGCCGCCGATATATTCTGGACTGGCTCAGCCGGATTTGTAACGCCACCGACGTAATCATTGCCACCCGCCCAGACTATATATAGAGCTTCTGAGTCAGCAGATTGATTGGTTTGCGCCAAAACACTCTTAAAGAAGTCGATTTCCGTCTGCAATCCCGGCAAAAGCGAATTAATAATGATGTTACTGGTTCCTGAGGTAGCACCACCGGAAGCGAAGTTAATGCCATCGCTAGAGCTAGCACCTCCCGCAAGGTTGGTAAACAGAGCCGGAGCTAATCCCAACTTATCGGCTAAAGCCTCCACCCAGACTGGGCCATTAGAAAAACGTCCCTGATAGTAGGGTGGAGTTTGGGGAAAGAATCCTTTTGTAAGATTGAACACATTGCCAGGATCTGAGAGGCTGTCACCAAAGACGTACATTTTATCAAAGGACGCCGCTACTGCTTTAAGTGGCAATAGGAAAGAAAAAAGCACAAATCCTGTGGCTAGAATTTGTTTTTTCATAGTTATCTTTTTCTCCGTATTTTCTCCAACTCTATAGAGTTTTGGATGAAGTTCTTGCAAACCTCTCGCCAAATAATATAAAGTTTATGTGAATTTAAGGCTAGTTTCAGTGAAAACCCACAGGGGCAGTATTATAATTTATTCTTTCAGATTTTTTAATAGATTCTGACACTGCCTCCACCTACGCTTCTCAAAGGGGAGCTGTTGTATTCCAAAGAAAGCACGAAGCGATCGCTTACCTCCAGTAAGGGCTTTGCCTAATTGCGATCGCTTCATTGACTGCTTTTAATTGTCAAGCTATTGATTAGCAGAACTTGACGGTGTAGGCTCCGGCGTAGATGTTGCTGATGGCTGGCTCTGTTGACGCTGGCTCTGCAAAGCATCTTGAGCAGATACCCCTTCACCTTCAGCGCCAAAGTACCAGACAGCCGCCGCAGCCTCAGCCCTCGTCACGGGTTTTTTCGGCTGGAACAGCGTCGTATACCCAAAAACCCGCCGGATATTTGCCAATTCCCCATTTTGAAAATCTGCCAATACTGCCCGCAACGCCTTCGGCTCAGTTTTACCTGCATCCTGAAATCCCCACGTTTGCTTCACCGCGTCAACCGAAGCCGTGGGCAAGGTCTGGCGGGTATCTAGGGGCACTTTCCAGAGAATCAAGTTTTCGCGGGTAAGCGGTGCATCGGGGCGAAACAACACAGCGGTAGCATCACCCGTCAACCGACTGGGAATTAAACCTGCCTCCGCTAAACCTTGAATTGCAGGAAAATCAGGGTCGCTGCGGGGAATATCCTGGAAAGCCGGTTGGACATCTGTTGATGCTAAACGGATTTGCTTGCCCGGACTATTGCTATAAATCTGATTATTCGCAGCTACCAACCAACGCGCATACTGGCGGCGGGTGATGGTTTTATTTGGCTCAAACTGTTCGCCTGCGGCTGAATTACTCTTGGAACCACCAGAGTTGAGCGAAAGTACCCCCAACACTGCCAGGTTTTCTACGTACTGACGTAATTCTTGGGGTGCTTTGTTGATATCTGTAAATACAGAGGGTTGAGAAGGAGACCCCGGCTTGTCTGTTGTTGCCTCAGCCGTTGGCTGACTGGCGACCTCTGAGTTACTCGATGACGGTGCTGCTGCTGCGCTGCCGTCGCGGACATACTGAATCGTAAATTGTGTGGTACTAGCTGCACTACTCGCTGGACTATTAGCAGCAGCCGCTGGAGTCGGTGAGGGTGTTGAGATAAAACTATTACTACCCGAACCTGACTGGATGGAAACGGTAACTTTCAGGTTATTCTGGCGAGCTACTAAGGTATCTGTTGGAGGAACAGCACCCTCCTCAGTCTCAGTTGGCTGACTCACAATTTCCCAGTTATTCGATTGAAATTCCTTCTGGTAAAAGCTTTGGACAGAGTTGCTGGGGTCAGTAGTCGTCCAACGAAGGGTCTGTCCTTGATTGGGATCGGATGTTGATGGAGTGACTTCTTGCAGCTGAGCCTCTGGATAGACGGGAATCTCCGATGGGAAATCAGAGGGAAGTGCAACAAGCGTTTCGTTCGGAGAGTTATTTTGAGATGGCAACCCAAACGCAGCCGGATTGTCCTTAAGTTTAGGGTCTGCTGCGAGCGATCGCTCTAGTGCTTCACTGTTGGTACTATTGGCGCAAGCACTTAAGGAAATCAGCAAGCAACCAATAAATCCGGTAAGTATAACAGGACGTTTAGAAAATAACACAGCAAAAACTGGAGAACACATCTTCCTTCCTACGCTAGCGCAGATAGTGAAGACAGTTTCCAGTTCTTGGTTAAGTTCCTGTTAGTTGCTTTCAAAAGCCATAATCTTTTTCTAAGAGTCTAACTCTAGCGTCACTTTCTCGTGAAAACGCTTATGCAGTTGACTGCCTACAAACGCTAGAGCAACTAAAGCCATACCCGCAATTCCAGTAGGCTCTGGTACCTGGTGAGTTACTGCAACAACTGGCGCTGGTGGCAAAATTGCTCCAGCCAGTGCAACGCCATCATTGCCACACTCAAGAAACATGTTAGCAACGTAGTCTCCAAAGCCAAGAAGAGACTTGTTCAACTGGAACCCAATGGTTTGATCTCCACTTGCCAAAAAGTGACTAAAATCAAGCCCAGCGGCACTCAATGCAGAGGCGGTGAGCATGGTAATGTCACCCACTTTTGTACCTGAGCCAATTACATTGAGAATAGAACCTTCCCCGAAGTATGCATAAGCATCAGTTTTAGTAGCCAAGTCCGTCCCTTGAGTATTCTGTTTATTCCATCCAGAATCATAGTATTGCTTCAAACTGCTATATCCGTCGTTCGTTGCAGTGACGCTAGCAGCTTGGACATTTTTGTAGACGCCAGTGCTGGAAACTATTGAGTCGTTAGTCCCAGCAAAGCGAATCCCAAACAAACTGTTTGCATCACTGGCAGCTTTAAAAGTTTTATCAGTGAAATTGAAGAATAAATCTCCCCAACCAATGTTTTTGTCAGCAGCGCCACTCGCGTAAGTTCCTGTCAAGGGCGTACCACCAGTCAGAGCGACAAAAATGCTGTCACTGGTTTCCTTGATTGCCATCCCTTTAATTTCATAAGCTGACCCACCAGAGCCATCATTAAAGGCATCAATGCTATAGTTCCAATCTTTGTGTATTGTTCCCGCGTTAGCCTGCTGTCCAGTCATAGAAATAAAGCAGAGAGTCGCCGTAGCACCAGCCATTAAGGTTGCAATATTACGCAATTTCATATTATGAAAACTCCTTTCGTTTGCCCTAAGTTTATGTCATTTCTTAATTTGTAACAGTAACTTTGTTGATTGTCTCTAGATAATTTCTCGGAAATTTTTGTTTTTGGCAAAACCTCAAAAACGCAAAGATTTTATAAAAGTGTATATATTAAGTCAGTATTTTTTTGTAAAAACATAAAGCTTAGTTTATAGACTCAGTAAATCCATTTAAATAAGCACAAGAAGAATCTTTAAAAATTGAGAAGTATTACAGTCTGCTTAAATCCAATGGATCTAAACCAGAGGTCGCGTGGTATCTTGGCTGAGAGCTGAAACAAGCCAAGACTGTCTCTGTGGCTAACAACGCCAGATATTTTTAGTTGAAACTTTTATGGCATCTGAGGAAAAGGATTTAGCCGCCGTCAACGAATCTCCACAATTTGCTACCTCAAACTCGACCCAACTGGGACTTCCGCCTGAGCTTCAGGCAGATGTTTCTTCCCAGGATGTAGTCAATCAAACTGAGGCAGTTGTTGCTGAGAAGACAAACCAAGAGCAACCCAAACGGGTAGATTCCGGCGGACACAAAGAAAAAAATGCAGCAGGAGGGGGAATATGGGAACAATTAAGAGAAAACCTGCAAATTCTGTTGATTGCGCTATGTTTAGCTCTTTTTATCCGAACATTTGTTGCAGAACCCCGCTATATCCCCTCTGACTCTATGCTGCCGACCTTGCAAGTGGGCGATCGCTTGGTAGTGGAAAAAGTCTCTTATCGCTTTCAGGCACCCCACCTAGGCGATATCGTAGTTTTTGACCCTCCCCAGAAATTGCAAATTCAAGGCTACGCGAAAGACCAAGCCTTTATTAAACGGGTGATTGGCACACCGGGTCACGTCGTTAAAGTTCAAAATGGCAAGGTTTACGTGGATGACTCGCCTCTCCAGGAAGACTACATCGCAGAACCCCCAGAATATCAGTGGGGACCAGCGCTGGTGCCTGAAGACCAGGTATTAGTTATGGGAGATAACCGTAATAACAGCAACGACTCCCACGTTTGGGGCTTCTTACCCCAAGAAAATATCATTGGTCGCGCCTTCTTCCGCTTCTGGCCTCTTAGCCGGATTAGCCGCACTTAAGTCAAAGTTTTGAGTGATGAGTTTTATGTGTGTTCAATTCAAAACTGAAAACTCATCACTTTTCCCAATAAGTTATTCAAAATCGCAAATAATGCATTAATTGGGCAGTTAGATTTCCAGGAAGCGATAGCCGTTGCTGGAAATCAACTAGGTTGCGGTACGACCCCGCAACGAGACGATTTTGCACTACTGTGACGGCGAGAACCGCGTCAATCAATGGAATCTGCATCAGTTCTTCGACAGACGCTGTATTCGGGTTGATGAGTTGCGGCGTTGCCAAACTAGAGTCGTCGTAGTAACAAAATCTAATCACTGCCTCTAGAGGTTTTAGCCGAGCGGGTGGCATTCCTAGTGCTGCTGCAATATCCTCTATGCAGAAAAATTGAACGCCAGATCGAGCAAGGGAAACGAGCGATCGCGCTTGATGAATTGATAACCCTGGTAATCTCAGCCAATCGTCTACACTTGCCTGATTTGCATCAATCTTGATACCAAGTTCCGCTGCGATCGCAATTTCTTGAGTGGATTGCAGGCGGTAGTAGGGATCGTTCAAAATCCTGCCCCGAATTGACTGCAAATTTGGATTTAATCGAGCTGCGGGTGGTAGCCATTCAAACATTCCCATAAATGTCAAGCGATGCGATCGAGCCATTGACGGCGCTTTTGCTCAAATTCATATTCTGAGATCAGTCCCTCTTCCCGCAGGCTGTCCAGTTGGCGCAAGGCATCTGCGATCGCACCCACCCGATCGGGATCGACGCCGACGGAGGAGGCAGCCGGTTCCACGCCCAGATTAAAATTCCGGTCAAACTCATCCCCATCTTGCACTAAATACCAAAACCCTTCAATCGCGCTAGCAATCCGAGGAATCGGTGTCCCCCACGACAAGAGCAAATAAGCCAGACCCCATACCGGCTGTCCCATATAAAACTTGTGGAATCCAGCAACGGGTATCACTGCCCCCACCAACGCCAAGATAGCTGCAACTTTTCGATTTTTTGCCTTTGTTAACATGAACCGCACCACTCCATGACCCCTTGGCTCTTGCTTGCAGACTGATTTCCTGCTTCCTGAAGCTGCTGCCAAATTTTACTGCCAAATTTTCCGCAAAAAAGCTTAGGGAAAGCAGAGAATTTTCCTATCGAGACCATACTTGCGATGGAAGCAATTGTCTTCTTCCATAATATTGATTTTCTCCCTTGAGAAGGCTTGCAGATGCTGGGCGCTGATGATTAGTCAAAAACTGGATATGCTTTACTAAAAGCTTGTCAATGGTAGGCAGGTGATAAGATGCCATCTTGGACAATCGGTATTGCTATCTTACTCGGCTTGATTTTGCTGCTAGCTATTTTTTTCTGGCAGTTTCGCAACTTACAATCTTCAGCTAAACAATCATCCGTTAAGCAAAGTAAGCATCAGCGTCGCCAACCCACCATTAAGCTACAAAACAAGCTGCTGAGACTGTTGAGTGGGGATAGGGCAGCTGCGATGCGGCTAGTGGAGCGGGTAAAACAGAGGCATCCGGGTAAATCGGAGGAATGGTATTGGGAAAAAGCGATCGAGGATTTAGAGCGCGATCGCCGTTAATACGGAAAACCGAATATAACGGAAACATTGGGCTGCACTAAAATGATACTCAAAGCAGTAAACTTCTCCTTGGCGGGGAAGCCCATTAACGGGAAAAATAAAAGGCTATGGGATTTTTTGATTCAGAAATTGTTCAGCAAGAAGCCAAGCAGCTGTTTGAAGATTATCAATCCCTGATCCAACTGGGAAGCCACTACGGCAAATTTGATCTGGAAGGAAAAAAGATTTTCATTGAGCAAATGGAAGCCATGATGGATCGCTATCGCGTCTTTATGAAGCGATTCGAGCTATCTGATGATTTCATGGCTCAAATGACAGTACAGCAGCTACATACCCAGCTTGGTCAATTTGGCATCACTCCGGCTCAAATGTTTGACCAAATGAACCTCACTTTAGAGCGGATGAAATCCGAACTGTCCAGCCAACCCTAAAGATTTTGGATTTTGGATTTAATCCAAAATCCAAAGTCTCAAGTTAGCGGGGTCGCTCAAATTTGGAAGGCGAGTGGAAGTATTGCACGGGTTCACCAGACATCGCCGTTGACATAAAATCGCGCCAAATTGGAGCGGCGTACTGACCCCCTGTGACACCACCGCCTAAGCTGCGGTTGTTATCCTTGCCAATCCAAACAGCCGTTGACATCTGCGGGACATAGCCCACAAACCAAACATCTTTCTCTAAAGAAGTCGTACCCGTCTTACCAGCAGCTGGACGACCTATTTGTGCAGCTTTCCCCGTACCGCCAGTGATTACCCCTTGCAGCACTTGAGTCAGAGATGCAGTCGCCCACTGGTCTAAAACCAAACGGCGTTTCGGAGTGTTATCAAGCAACACATTGCCTTGGCTGTCTGTTACCCGAACAATCATCGTGGTGTCGGAATGCCAGCCATTACTGGCAAACGTGGCATAGCCGCCAGCCATTTCTAAAGGCGTTACACCAATCGCTCCCAGAGGTAAGGAAATCACTGGCTCAATCGGACTCTTAAAACCAAGCGTCCGTAAGGTTTCAATCACCTTGTCCAGCCCCACAGACCGTCCAATTTTCACCGCAGGCACGTTAGCAGAGACGACGAGCGCTTGGCGAATGCTCATCGCACCAGAGTAGCCGCCGCCATAGTTTTTGGGAGAGTAATAGCCCCCTCCATCTCGATAGCTGACTGGCGAATCGTAGACAGTAGAATAAGGCGAATATTTGCCAGTCGCGAACGCCGTGTAGTAAACAAATGGTTTAAAGGCAGATCCTGGCTGACGTAGCGATTGGGTTGCCCGATTAAACTTACTTTTTTTGTAATCAACCCCGCCAACCAAAGCTTTCACAAAATGCGTCCGAGGATCGACTGCCACCAGAGCGATTTGGTTGTTATAAACTCCCCAACCCTGAAGTCTTCTATGCCAACGACTAACCTTTTGTTCCGCCATCCGCTGGAATTTGTAGTCGATGGTAGTTTGGACTCGCATTCCCCCTTTTTCCACTGCATCTGAACCAAAGCGCTCTTTCAACTCAGCCACGACTGCATCTGTTATGTAAGGCAGTTCGCTGGTTTGCCAAGAAGTCAGCTGACCCTTTTTAATCGTTAGTTTGCGGGCGGCTGCTTCCTCTTGAGCTGTAATCCACCCCAACTCCCGCATCCGACCCAACACTTGCGCTTGCCGCTGTTTGGCGAGCTTGATATTGGTGAAAGGACTGTAATCTTCTGGAGCCTGAATCATCCCTGCCAACATTGACGCCTCTGCCAAGTTGAGGTCAGCAGCTTTTTTGCCAAAGTAGCTTTCAGATGCAGTTTGGACACCATAATTGTTGTGACCCCAATACACCTGATTGAGGTACATTTCTAAAATTTGGTCTTTTTTAAAGATTTGCTCCAAACGAATTGCGAGTACAGCTTCAGCAATTTTGCGGCTAAAGGTACGCTTGCGAGAAAGAAATAGATTTTTCACCAACTGCATGGTGATTGTCGAACCGCCCTCTACAACCGCGCCCTTCTGCCAGTTTGCTCGGACAGCACGACCCACGCTGTTAGGGTTGATGCCTTGGTGGAAGTAAAAGTGACTATCTTCAATTGCGAGAACCGCCCGCTTTAGTTCGGGAGAAATTGCGTCAAGGGGGACAATTTCGCGGTTGGCTTCGCCGTGGAGACTGGCAAGGTGCTTGCCTTTAACATCGTAAATGTAAGACGTTTCCGTGGGTGTATAGCTGCGGAGAACGCGCACATCTGGCAAATTACGGAAGCTAATTGCTAATCCAACCAGTCCACCAGCGACTACCGAACTGGTAAGCATGGTGATGCCGAGGAGGGTTCCGCCCGTTGCTTTCCCGACTCCCTGCATGAACTTAAAAAGCGGTGGGACTGGCTCTCGCGGGTGTTTGTCTTGAATAGTGCTAGACGACACGGGGATTTCACTTCCTCACTAAAAAATGTGGGACTTGGGTGTTGGGCAACTGGATAGGGCTTTGCTGATTGAAATTACAAAGGCTTTCCAGGGGCAGCCGGAGGGCGGACGATTTTAAAATCTGTCCGGGAATGCGGTCGGGAGGTCAGACCGGGGAGGAAACTGATCTGCTATAGCAGCATAAGTGCAGCCTGTTCCTGGAATTTTTTAATCGGGCATGGAGATTTTAACAATTTTTGCAAATTATACTAATCTGATTTGCCTTGGACTTGCATTACATACAAATATAGTGATTAGTTACCATACCCGATTGAGTTTTGGCAAAGCATGACCGCTAGTGTATCATCGGCAAAAACGCCTTCAGAAGCCCTCAGTTGGCTCTATCGCGGCGTCAGCGAAATTTTTCCCAATCAGCCTGATTCTTCTGACCCGGCGGAGAATTTGGCTCAACGGTTAGCGCAGACTGACCGACCTTTGCGGGTGAAGTATGGGATCGATCCGACGGGTGCAGAGATTCATCTCGGTCATACTATCCCGATGCGAAAGTTGCGATCGCTTCAGGATGCTGGTCACACGGCTGTTCTAATTCTGGGGGATTTTACGGCTCGGATTGGCGATCCGACGGGGAAGTCTGAGGTACGCCGCCAGCTGACAGCGGAGGAAGTGGCTCAAAATGCCCAGACGTATCTAGATCAGGTGCGTCCAATCCTAGATTTTGATACGCCGGGACGGTTAGAAATTCGTTACAACTCCGAGTGGCTTGGCAAACTGGATTTGGCAAAGATTCAGGAGTTACTCGCCACGATGACGGTGGGACAGATGCTGGCGAAGGAGGGGTTTGCTCTCCGCTTTGAACAAGAAAATCCGATTTATCTGCATGAGTTTCTCTACCCATTAATGCAGGGTTATGATTCTGTGGCGGTAGAAGCGGATGTGGAGTTGGGAGGAACCGATCAGAAATTTAATATTGCCGTGGGGCGAGATTTACAGCGGCATTTTGGTCAGAAACCTCAGTTTGGGGTGTTGATGCCGATTTTGATCGGGACAGATGGCGTTCAGAAAATGTCGAAGTCTCTGGGCAATTATGTGGGGCTATCAGAACGCTCGACTCCGATGTATCAGAAGCTGGAAAAGATTCCAGATGAGCTGTTGGAGCAGTATTTTGAACTCCTGACGGATCTGCCTTTGGATCGGCTGCCAGAAACTCCGCGCGATCGCCAGCAAGAACTTGCCTTCGAGATTGTGAGGCAATACCACGGTCAGCAAGCAGCGGAGGAAGCGAGGAAGGGAAAAACTGACGATGTACCGGAATTTTCGCTTTCGAGCGTGCAATTTCCGGCTAAGTTTTTCTACATTGTCGGTGCTAGCGGTCTGTGTAAAAGTAGTTCGGAAGCACGGCAGCGAATACAAGAGGGTGGCGTGCGACTAGATGGCGATCGCGTTGACACGATCGATCTCGTCTTTGATACGCCCGAACAACTAGCCGGACGCATCCTGAGTGTCGGTAAAAAGCGATTTGTCCGCCTTGTAAGCTAATGTGAGCGAGTGAATTGAAATCACTCGGTTATCTAGTCGATTCTTCCAGCCTTACTCCTACCCGTGAACCCAAATCCTACTCGCCTAAAATCCCCTAAGTCAGTCACAGAGCGCATCATCGTGCCACTGGATGTGCCGACAAAGGAAGCCGCGATCGCGCTGCTCGATCAATTGCCCCAAGTATCATTCTGGAAGGTGGGGCTAGAGCTATTTGTCAGCACCGGCCCGGAAATCTTGACGGCGCTCAAAGACCGGAAAAAGCGAATTTTTTTGGATCTGAAGTTTCACGATATCCCTAACACCGTTGCTGGGGCTTGTCGCGCCGCTGCCCGCTACGGAGTGGATTTAGTCACCATTCATGCAACAGCCGGTCGCGGTGCCTTGCAGGGGGCAGTAGCAGGGGCACAGGAGGGCGCAGAGGAGGGAGGGGTGACACCCCCCAATTTAATTGCGATTACGTTATTGACCAGTCTCACCTCGCGTCAGCTAGCCTTTGAGCTAAAAATACCGCTAGAACTGCCAGAGTATGCCTTACAGATGGCGCTGCTAGCCAAAGAAGCGGGGCTGGCTGGGGCGGTTTGTTCCCCCCAAGAGGCAGAACAGCTGCGGCAGACTTGTGGCGATGATTTTCTGCTAGTGTGTCCGGGTGTGCGTCCCTCTTGGGCAGAAGCGGGAGATCAGAAGCGATCGCTTACCCCCGCCCAAGCCTTCCAAGCAGGCGCTGATTACCTAGTGATTGGGCGTCCGATTACCGCCGCCTCTGACCCCGTTGCGGCTTGGGCAAGAATTTGCGATGAGCTTACAGGGGTTTGATGAACTTAGGTCGAAAGCGTCAGTTGTCAGGAGTTAGGCGGTTACTTCTGGTTTCTAGCTGTTCTCTGTTCGCTGCACTCAGCCCTCAACAAGGTCAAGGAAACTCCGCCCTAGCACTCAACAGGGGCAGGGAAACCCTGTCCCTACAGCGTTCTGCTTGCCCCAATAATGTAGAAAGCCTCACACTTCTACTTCTTCGAGATTTACCCAGTTATGCGAACCGGGTCAATCAACGTGCCCGACGGCGCAGCAGAAAAGTTGACATTTCTTCGAGTTCTGTGATTGTCGCTGGACGCCCAGAATTTGAGCCGCTTAGCCTGGGGCCCGGTCAATATACCCCAACGACTCCAGCGGAACTTGCCCCACCCTCCAAACAGGTCTTCATTACCACCTTGGAGCGACAATATACGGCTGGCAAGCTGATTGAATTACAGCAGTATCACTGGCTATTTCTGACTCAAACTGACAGCGGTTGGGGCCTATCGCTTATGTTTTCTCGTACTGGCCCTTATCCGGGAGGACGACCCCCGACGCCGCCGCGCGATAGCAGTAATGGCATCGTTGGTCAGGCAATTCGGAATTGGTTGCAAGATTGCCGGGTGGGAAAAGTGCGATCGCTTTAAATCTCTGAACTCTCACAAATATGAGCAGTTCTCAAGCAGTTACCCTACAGTTTTGACCTCTTTTCAAGCCTCTTTGGGGGAATATTAGATTATTCCTTTAGAGAGATGTAGGAAGGGGGTTCGGAGGTTAAGTTTGGTCTGCATACCTCACCCAACTTAAAATAGCCGATAAGTGTGCGTTTTTAGGGGAAATCCTGTAACTACAATGGTGATTCAGCCAAATTTTATTTGAATAATGGCTTTCCTCCCATGCGTCTCAGTCATTTTTCCTCAAACGTTATTTATAGGAAAGTTTTAAGTATGAGTAGTCAAACATAGCTTTTAAAAATGCGAGCGGTATCTATCTAAAGTTTTAAAAGTTTTACTTTCATAGATTACATAATTGATTCAAATCAAACTTTTGTATCCTTCACGACATTTGCCAATTATCCCGAAATTTTACGCACGTCGAGAAGCATCCTAATTTTATTTCCGTAATTTTAACGATGAACTTAATTAATCTTTACTATTAAGATGCGATGGTGTAAAATTGTTCTAAAGATTCAACCGAAAAGTGCTGAATTATTTGTCTGAAAATTGGCAACTTGACGGGGATGAAATGGCATTAAGTATGGAGCTTTAGTCATCTAACTCAAGTTTGAACTTAAAGCTGGATAACTAAAGTTGTAGCTTAACCCTTTGCTATATCTTAGGAGCATCCGTCAGTGAAAACCTTCGACTAATACCTTTCATCAACGTTTCTAGATAGGTAACTACCCATGAGGATTAAAAGAATGAATTTTCAGCGTACATCAACTTTTCTATGCTTAGCTGCTGGAACAGTTTTAACGATTTCTAGTTCAGCGCAAGCCGCAACCTTCCAAACTAACGTTAGCCAAAAAGGCGACCCTGAGGCAGATATTTTTCTTGAGTCTATTACTCAGAATGACATCACATTTGATAGTTTTAATCTTGTAAAAGAGGCTGAAATCCTCTTTAATACTCCCATTAGTCTCACGGGTAAGAATGGAGAAACGTCTGATCCAGAAGCCGGTGGCTCCATCAATAACACGGGTGCCGCTAGCACGGACAAAGGCGATGAAGCGAGTACGCCAGACGGTGTTGAAGTATCTGGACTGGAAGACCCCACCGACGCTGAAATTGCCGCTTATTTAGGCAACCAAAACCTCAACAACATTATTGATACTGAGGATGAGGATGAGGCTTCCTTTAGTATCAACCTTTTCTTCGACAACCTAGTTAAGGCCGATAATACAGGATTAGACAACCTCTTTTTCTGGGAACGAGGCAAGAACAGCGATTTAGGTATTCAAGCAATTGACAAAGCTGGTAACCTGATTGGTAATTTCCTCAAACTAAACCGAAACGATCAGTTTGCCGCAGGCTACAACATTGACACAATGGAACTTAGTAGAAATCAGCGAGTTGGTTCCTGGGGGGTTAGCTTAGAGGAATTAGGAATTACTTCTTTAGCGGGTATCCGAGTGACAGCAGATCCTAGTTACAATGGACCTGACTTTAAAGTAGTCGCTAGAGGACAAAACGAAGCAGTTCCTGAACCAGCCACGCTTGCTGGCTTGGGTTTGGTAGCCGGAGCGTTGATGACAGTTCGTCGGCGTCGAAGCAGCAAAGCTAGCTAGTTTTTAGAGACGATTTACGTTCATAAAGACTGAGTGGAAATGAAAATGAGGACTGCTAAAGTGGATAACGCTCTAGCCCTCATTTTTTATTTCTTCGGATCTAACTTTCTTTTTCATCTCATCATATTTAAATATAAAATAATTGCACTGCTGGGATTTATCAATTTAGCTTCATTTTGATATTTCTATCAGTTTGGAATTTATCACATTACCCATCAACAATAGATTTTATCCTTATGTTTATCGGTTATTTTTATCACTTTGTCATAAAAAGGGTTTATTAACCGAATGAACTTGTATACAGTTGTGGGCGGGCACAGGTTTTGTTCTATGAATGAGCGAAAAATCTAGTTTAAGTAGAGAAGGCCAGATAGCGATCGCGCTTGATAATTTCAGGAAATGCGATCGCATTAACGATTGTGCGTCTAGGTGCGATCGCGCAAGTTTTCAGCTATTGGTAAAAAGATACTAAGAGCGTATCAATTCGCGAGATTCTTGCTGCACACGACCAGCCATTGCTGCTTGCTGCAAACTCATAAAGGCATTTAGGTCTTCCCAGCTATATTTTGTTGTCTGTAAAAGCTGGCGTAGTTGAGACTCTGATGCTAACGTTAAATAACCTGTTGCCAAAGCCTTTTGGACTACTTCGCGGATCAAAACCATATCAACCTCTGAAACTGGTAGTGATAAATATTCTGGAGGGCGATCGGACTCGCTTCAGCAGAGGAAACAAGTGCGATCGCGTTTATTCTTGTATCAATCAGCTGAGGCTGGAATCTAGAGCTTTCTGTTGCTGTTTGCGCTTCAGTACCGAACCGACACCGAAAGCACCAACCGCTAAGATACTGAATACAGAAGAAGGTTCAGGTACGGGTACTGTTTCCTTAGCTTCTTCAACTACAGGAAAATCAACTACAAAGACAACATCGTTGAAATCCCGGTCAGACCCTTCATTTCTACCTCCGGTTGCACCTTTTTCTCCAAACCAATCCTCAATACCAAGTACAACATAGCCTTTATATTCGTAGGCAATAAGGTGATCTAGTCCATCTGGATTAGAAGCTGGATTTGCACCATAAGTGTCTATTTGACCATCAGTGTCATTTGTAGTTTCCAGTAGAAAGTCGAACAAGGTACCAGCTTTAAAAGAGCCTAAATTCACCCAGTCGCCTATATGGAGTGTTCCCTGTGTCTCCGGTAGTTGACACTCAGTGTCAATACAAGAGATATTTCCAAAAATCGATGCGGAAGGCTGAGTATTATAGCCATTTGCTATATATTTTAACTGATTACTTAGTTTTCCGGCACCTTCATTGAGAAGGAAAATACGAATCTCATGGTCAATTGCTAGCTTCAACTTAGTGGGATCTAACTTACTTGCGTTTGGGTTAGGAATTGCAATACCTTCTTGCTGAACGAATGGCTTAAACTCATCAATCAATTTTTTAAAGCCAGTCGTGTCAGAGTTAATGTTTTTGATGTCATAAGCTGAGGCAGGTGCGGTGGTAGAAAACAAGGTAGCAACAACCGTCAAAATAAAAAGCTTAATTTTCATTCAAATACTCCTTTTAGAGTCTGTAGGTGTAGCCATGAGAACAAGTTAACTAGCGCGATCGGAATCGCTTTTTTGACAACAAACACAGTTGATTGGGACACTACGTTACTGGTGTTTTTGCGTGTCTATATCTATAAAAGCAAGCCACTCACTGAGATAACCCTGACTTTTGCTGAAATTGGCACTGAGAAATCAATAACTTGTCACGGACTTACAATTAAAGTAATATTTTTAACAAAGCTCATTAGGGTATAAGTTGTTTTCCAAGGGGTAGTCATGTCGCAACGCTCCCTTATGGTGCGTTCGGAGTGTATCCAGCAAGCTAAATCTGCTTATCAGCGGAGTAGGTATGAAAGCCACAAGGATATTGCAGTAGATATCGGAGTATCACCAGATACAGTTCGCAAATTCTTCAATGGGAAACCTGTTGAGCGTAGGAATTTTTTGGAACTTTGCAATCTCTTGGATTTGGACTGGCAAGCGATCGCTGATTTAGACATTCAGGAAAGTGATATTCAACTTCCAGCTAGTGAATTAGAAATTCAAACAAAAATTAAAAGAAGATTAGAAGATAAAGCTAATATCTCCCAATCATTATTATTTGGTGTAGAAGAATATATAACAACGTTGAAAGAATATTTACAAGATAAAGAAGGTAGTTGGTTTATTAGTGTCGTCGGAACGGGAGGAGTTGGTAAGACATCTATTGTAGAGAAGTTAGTTAGAGAACATACAGTACAGTCAGGGTTTATTGATCTGGCTTGGGTAACAGCTAAAAGAACTTATTTTAGAGTCGAAGAGCGCTCAATTAGAGATATAGGTACGGCTTTAAATGTTGATGCTTTAGTTTCTGAAATAGCAGAGCAGCTACAGATAAACTTACCACCAACCATAGACGAACATTTTTCATATTTACAAAGTCAGCTAAAGTCTGCTCCTTATCTAATTATTATAGATAATCTAGAAACTCTGCAAGACTACACTGAGCTACTAACCAGATTTGACCCTTATAGCAAAAGAAATAATTTACGACCTAGCAAGATTATCTTTACTTCCAGGCAAAAAATCCAGAAGCTAACGATGGAGGTGAGGGAAGTAGAACTTAAAGGTATAAGTGTCAATCCAACTTTAAAGTTAATTCGATACAAGGGAGGACACATTCAACGTATTTATGATGCAAAAGATGATGAACTGTTACCAATATTTCATGCTACCAATGGTATTCCACTGATAATATTACTTGTCGTTAGTCTGATAGCAATCGATGACTCACCGTTAGATGAAATTATTCAGTCACTCATTAATCAAGATGAGCTTTACAAATATTTGTATGAGGAAGCTCTATTTTCAATTTCAGATAATGCTCTAAAAGTTTTGAAGTCAATGACTCGCTTCAGTGAGAGTATTCCAGTTCCACGTCGTCTACTAAAGCAACAAGCTGAGCTTAGTGATGATGAATTCAAAGAATCTGTAGGTGAGTGCATTCAGCATTCGCTGCTTATAAGTATTTCTAGACTTTCAGATGAGCCACGTTATTCAATACACAACTTACTATACGAGTTTTTGAGGGAATTGCAATCCAGTGACCAAACTTGATGAGAAAATTAATAAGCGCCAACTTCTTAGGGAAAGACTAAAATCCCAGAAAAAGACAGGAGATACTGCTAAACTTCTGAACACTTGGCTTTCTGAAACTGAGTCTAGCACCGATCTCGCTCACGTTTTACAGTCACTACAGGACAATCGAAAAGATTCTGAACAGTTGCCAATACGTTGTAAGGTAATAGTTAAATTTACTAACAAAGCGCTCCAAACAAATCAAGCTTTTGACTGGCTTCAAGCAATTGAGCAATTACTCCAAGACAATCAGAAGGTTGGAAAAGTTATACCAGCCGAGTTGTATATTTCAAAATATCTTTGCTTAAAAAACTTCAAAAACTTTGATCTGGAAGCTGAAAATTGCTTACATAGAGCAATTACGCTGTCTAACAATAATGAAGATAAAATTAAAGCCTACTTGGTGCTTGTCCTGTACTATGACGATATTAGTGAATACAAGAAGATGAAAGATGTAATTATTAAATGTGAAGCTTTTTGTGAAAAATACTCAATTCCTGAGGAATATTTAGCTCGTACTTTGGTTTTACTGGGTCGCTACAATTTTCGTAGATTTAAATTTGCTAAATCAAAAAAGTATTTCATTCAAGCCCAATTAAAACTAGAGTTATTATGCAAACAACAAAAATATAAATGGCTCCTCCGAACATTAAGCGAATGTTTACATTTCCTCGGCAGAATATATTTTGAGGAATATGAATTCATCAAATCTATTAACTTTTATGTTAAATCCCAAAAAGTTTTAGAAGAAGGCTGTGAGAAAAATAGTTTGACGCTAGATATTGGAGCAACTGCCTTCTATCACTTGCGACTAGGTCAGCTTCTTGAGGCTGCTCAAATTAAAGACAGTGCAAAATACCATTACGATAAAAGTCTACAACTCTTCATTGAGCATAATGGCGCACCATCTAGTTTAGTTCATCTAAACCTAGCCCTAGCCAATCTAGTTGAAAATAAATCTGATAATTCATATTCTGCTAAACAAAATTCTCATAAACAGGAAAAACAAATAAAAGATGCTGCGGAAAAAGCATTAAAAACTGGTTATCATCGTGGCTACCTAATGGCACTTGTACAACTGCTTTCGCTCTATATGAAGAATCTAAAAATTCATTTAGCGCTGAAAGTGGTTTGGGATATCTTTATATCAAAGGAATTTCAGGAGTTAGGTGGTATAGTTTTTGTACTGGCTTTTATATACAAAATTTTCTTAAAGTTATATTACAAAATAAAATACAATTTTTACAAAAAGTTTAAATATGATAAAATTCTCTATAGATGTCTTTGTTTAGATCCTAAATGCAAGTTAAATAACAAGTAATACCGAAGCAAGTTGATAAATGCTAGGGACAATGGAAAGTAGAGTATGAAAGATCGCATCCTCACTACAAAAATGCGAGCGCTCTCTTTCCTCACTTCACGCTAATTTCTGTCTGAAGCAGAATCCCGCTTCAGCTTAGGAAAGCGGTAAAAGGTATCTCCATCAGCATCTACTTCTGGCAGCACTCCAAACATCTGCACCTGACGATCCAGGTATTCCTTTGCCAACGGGACATCTACTCTTGCCGCTGCTGTTAGTTGAATGAGCGAAATACAACTATCTTGAGCTTCTAGCAATTGATAAAAAGCATTTTCTAGCTGCATCTGCTGCTGTCGTTGCTGGGAGGCATTGTAAAACAACAAACCCGCCATCACACTGGCGGTGATGATAAAGATTACCTCAAAAATCGCCATAAATTTCCCGATTTTATAGCACAGAGGGTGAGCGATCGCGCAATGCTGGCATTGCTGTCCCACCCACCCTATTAATAGCTCTTTATTGGAGCTGGATGTTTATGCAGTTTGTGGCGGAATTAAATTCTCCGTCCCCTGGATTACCTTAGCCGAGACAATCTTGTCACCTGCATCGAGTTTTTCCAGCACTTCTTTACCCTTGGTTAAATAGCCAAAAACTGAATATCTCCCATCCAACAGGTTGCGACCCGCTGGGGTCAATTCTGGCTCAAACAGGAAGAAAAAGAACTGAGAAGAACCTCCGTTGGGTTCTGTTTCCGGACGAGCCATTGCTAAGGCACCATAAGCTGAGAAGGGAAGCACGGGCAGGTCAAGGTAACGTCCTGCGTCTTCTAAGGTGATGCCATAGGTGGGTTCTTTGTCGCCTCTCGCTAGCACTTCTAAAGGAACTGCCCGGTATTTACCAGTTTCTGGGTCAATAAACCCTTGATCTGGGCCAGGAGGATCTCCCACTTGCAGCACGTAGGAGTCTTCGGCGCGGACAAATTCTAGCCCGTTATAGAAACCACGCTGGACTAAATCCACAAAGTTACCCGCAGTCACGGGCGCACTGTAACCGTCTACTACTAGGGTCAGGGGGCCTTTCTCTGTTGTCATTTCTATGGTGGCGCGTCCCTTGAGTTGAGGCAGATTACTGTAGGCTGAGGGCACCTCGAAGGGGAATCCCGGCACCATTAGCTCTTCTAGCTGACCCACGAGATCGAGAACGTTGCCCCGTTCCGCCTGAGTTTGTTCTTTATCTTTGGCTTCCACGGTTTCTCGAAGCTTCCCGAATTGGTCTTCTATCTTCGCAATTAGGGCTTCTGCTTGAGATTTTTGCGACGGAGAGACGCCCGCGAGCAAGTCGGAGGAGCGATCGCTTAAAATTCGAGATGCCTTGCTAACATCGCTGGCGATCGCACTCCAACGCTTACTTCGCAGTTGTATGGAAATATCTTCTAAATCGGCTTGCATTTCCCGCACTGCTTGATTGTCAATGGGTAGGGCATACCGTAACAAAGCTTTACCATCTGTGATGGCATTTCCCGATGGCAATCCACTATCACGGGCAGTTTTGCCAGAATCCCACCAAGCAGCGCTGAGTCCTGCTGAGAGTGTCATCATCAGCACTACTAAGACGCCTGTTAAAGCCAAGCGTTTGAACCAATCGAGCGTGGAACGGTTTGAATCAAGCATAAATTAATTCCTGCATGCTGCTTTCCCGACTGCGGTTGAAGCTTTCACGCTTACCAAAAACTCCATTTTTAATCTTGCCACACGGGTGTCCCGACCCAGCGACATTAGACGCAGCCGATCGATCTACGAGTAATAGGAAGAACCTCCGCTCGCGGTAAAATGAGGTGCCGATTGTTCTCCCCTAGATAAAGATTCATGATTTCGAGTAACGACTTTAGAACTGGCGTCACCATTGAATTAGATGGAGCTGTGTGGCGGGTAGTAGAATTTCTCCACGTTAAGCCAGGGAAAGGAGCTGCGTTTGTCCGCACTAAGCTAAAAAATGTGCAGTCAGGCTCCGTTGTGGAACGAACCTTCCGAGCCGCAGAAACGGTGCCCCAGGCAAATCTGGAAAAGCGCACGATGCAGCATACCTACAAAGAAGGCGACCAGTTCGTGTTTATGGACATGGAAACCTATGAAGAAGCAAGCCTGAATGCGGTTCAGATTGGCGATCGCGTAAAGTACCTTAAGGAAGGCATGGAAGTGAACGTCATCAGCTGGGGCGAGCAGATCATGGAAGTGGAACTGCCCAACTCCGTAGTGCTGGAAGTGACGCAAACCGATCCCGGTCTCAAAGGCGATACCGCCACTGGCGGCTCGAAACCCGCAATCGTGGAAACAGGTGCCCAGGTGATGGTTCCCCTGTTTATCACGGTCGGAGAGCGGATCAAGATTGATACCCGTAGCGATACCTATCTGGGTCGAGAATAATGCAAAAGTTTTTAGTCAGTGGTCAGGGGTCAGCGGTACAGAAGAAACAACCAACAACCAACAACTGACACTGACCTTGAGACGAGATTTACCCTTGTCTCTACCAAGCAACAATTAATCCCTGACTACTGACATCCTTTTTCTCATGTCCATAGACTTCAACGATCTCCGTGAACTGCTGGCAGCGATCGCGCAAACCGATATTACAGAGTTGACACTCAAAAGCGCTGATTTTGAACTCACCGTGCGGAAAGATCCGCGCGGAGGTTTGCCGGTCTTGCCACCCGCCCTGGCAGGGAGTGGGAGTCCCGAAGTCTCGGCTCCCCCCTCCCAGGCATCTCCGTCCATGCCGTCCAGCCCGAACTTAGAGGCGGTGCCACGAACTGCCCCGCCGACCACTGCTGGTTCTCCCATTGATAGAAGACTCGAAGATGTCAAATCACCGATGGTGGGGACGTTTTATCGCGCTCCCTCACCGGATGATTCTCCATTTGTGGAAGTGGGCGATCGCATCCGTACCGGACAAACCGTCTGCATCATTGAGGCAATGAAGCTGATGAATGAAATTGAAGCCGAGGTGTCCGGTACAGTGATAGAAGTTTTGGTTCAAAACGGCGAACCGGTTGAGTATGGTCAACCGCTAATGCGGATTAATCCCGAATAACTTTAGCATTTGTCGCCGTTGTACGGAGGCATCTGTGATGAATCCTTCAAAAAGTTTATTTCCAAAATTTACTATTTTTGGAGTAAACTTTTTTGTATAATTTAATTCTCTAAAAATTGCCTCTTAATAATGGAAATATCGATTAGGTTTTCTAATTACGCATATTTCCATTATTTAATTCTCCAGAATTTACTTTAGCAAATCATCTCTAAAGCTGCCCAGGTTTCTACCCTAATAGGTCTGACAAATTTAATAATTATTCATAGTTATAATGACTTAATAGCTATTAAGCAAAAAACATCATATATAATCAGGTTGAACTATCATTTCTGGTTAGTCTCATGCGACAAGCTTTGTCTGTACCACCAGAATCTGTACCGTCAGAAGTTGTACAACAACTTGCAGAATACTTCAGCATCTTGAGCGAACCAATGCGGTTGCGGATTTTGAACTTCCTACGCGACGACGAGAAATGCGTACAAGAATTGGTTGAGGCAACACAAACCAGTCAGGCTAACGTTTCTAAACATCTAAAAGTGATGATGCAAGCCGGTATCCTGAGTCGCCGCAGCGAAGGGACATCGGCTTATTACAAAGTGGAAGATGAGTTGATTTTTGAATTATGCAACTTAGTTTGCGATCGCCTTGCCGCTCGGATTGAACAGCAAGCCCGCCACTTCCGTGACTTTAGCTTAAGCGCCAGAAAGTAAACAAAGCCCTACAAATCAAAATTTTTCTCAAAGTTTTGGCGAGTCAGAGGTTGATTGAGTTCCAACCCTTCACCGCCCAAAACTTCCAACCGTTTTCCCTCTACATCAATCCAAACATTGGTATTGGGATTGATACTGGTGGCCGTATAGAGGATTTGCGCCACGCGACCTGTCATCGAGGCACTACCGCCACCAGCAGTAAATTCTTCGGACAAATCTACATGAATACCATCCTCCCGAACATCCAGATTTCGTAGCTGCGTTCCCTTGGGAATCGTGCTGCTGTAAGCCGGATCGTTCGGGCCTGCTAACAAGCGATTGAACGCACCTTCTAGAATGTTCTCAGACTTGACTCCTGCCTGTATTTTGACCGGAGCGGGCACCACCTCAATCTTGCTACCACTACTCTTGAGCCAGTAGACTTGAACCGTCTTCTGACTAGATAGTTGCTGAGCGGACGGCTTCACAGAGGGTTGCACAGATGGCTGTACAGATGGCTGCACAGATGCCTGAGGCGCAGTAGTCGGTTGGATAGCCGTAGAAACTGACGGTGTTGGAGAAGAGTCTGTATTTGCTGCCTGTTGCTCCCCTGGGCTACAAGCCGCCAAAGCCATCGCCAAAACACTAACGGCGATGCCAATACCGATTCGACGGCCTGATTGTTGAACTTTCATATCAATTTCCCTCCTTAAAATTTATTTGGATGCTGGTGAGGAGGTTTTGTTGAGGAATACAGTGAAGATGAGCGCTGCTCCGGATAATTCTAACGTTGAGTAGATGCGGAAGCAGTGTCTAGCTTTTCTACTCTTACAAATGCAGCTAACTCTAGTTGTTCCTTATTTAAATCTAATTTTAGGAGTCGGGCAGCAATCCCTCTATCCTCCAAGGTGCGGAGATCCAAGCGGCTATTGAGACCGGACACGAAAGAGGCAACCAGGAGGGGTGGCACTGGCATCCCATTGACCAAGACATTTGGCTCGATCAATTGCAACTGATGCTCAGACACGATACCTAGCCCTGATTCCACCGAGACAACCAGTTTATCTGCATTTCCCGGCTCCTGCAATTCCAACTGGAAACGCAGCCGGTTATCTCCCAGAAATTCCACTTGAGGATTGACAAACTCATAGCGCTGAACCAGCATATCAGCGTTGCTGCCAAGAATGCGGCTTCCCAGTTTACGCAATTGAGCGCTGACGGCGGGTGACTGTAAAGCTTGATTGATATCTTGCTGGGTAATCACCAAACGCACCCCAGCTTGTAAAGGTTGCTTCAACAATTCAGTCGGTCGCACTCTCTTCTGCCGGAGACGCGCCACATCCAGGTTAATGGGGTCGGTTTCCATTTCCAGCGCTGCAATCCGAAATTCTGGCGTCACCCACAACCCTCGCCCACCAATCCGCACTCGTTGGACTTTTCCTCGCACGATTTGGAAATTTGGAGCATTGTCAACGCGGACTTGCAACTGCTCCACTTTATCAAACCGTGAACGAATGGCATTCGCAGCGATACGGTCGATGGCGAAATTAACAGGGGAAACTAGAGTAAGCAAACCAGATAGAAAAATTGCTATAAATTCCATAGTTCTCGCTTGAATTTTCTGGATTTGCACAATGACACGATTTTCTGAAATCTCGCGCACAGACGCATAGTTTTTAGGAGTGATAAAAGCGCCTTGGCATCAAATATCATCTAAGTGTTTTTTTGAAACACAAAGGCACAAAGACACAGAATGAGAATCTTGTATCTTTGTGCCTTTGGGGTGAATTGTTATTGATTTAAAGCAGCATCAATCTGCTGCTTTAAGGTAGTCACAACTTCCTCCACAGGAATTTCCTGGGATTTGCGAGTCGCCCGTTCAACGACTTCCACTTTGCCACTATTGAGCGATCGCCCGGTTACGATTCGATAGGGTATCCCAATTAAATCGGCATCTTTGAACTTTACGCCCGCTCGTTCATCGCGGTCATCCAAAAGGGTTTCGATTCCCGCTTGATTCAACTGGGTGTATAGTTTTTCGGCAACTTCCACTTGTTGGGCATCGCTAGTGTTGGGAACTGAGATGATGACGTGATAGGGCGCGATCGCAACAGGCCAGATAATTCCATCTTTGTCATAAGATTGTTCTACTGCTGCCTGCGCTAACCGCGAAACCCCAAGACCATAACAACCCATCACCAGAGGAATTTCCTCCCCTTGTTCGCTAGTGTAAGTGGCTCCCATCGCTTGAGAATACTTATTACCTAGCTGGAAAATGTGTCCTACTTCAATACCTCGGGCAGTTCGGAGCGTTTGAGCGGGATCGTGCATCGCGCGATCGCCCGGTCGTGCCTTGCGGATATCTACAACCCCTTCTGGTAACTTAAATTGCTCGCCCCAATTAGCACCCACAACGTGGTATTCCAAGTCGTTAGAACCTGTGACGAAGTTTTTTAGCTCGACCGCAGTGTTATCGACCAATCGCAAAAACCGGGGAGCCAAATTTTTAGCCGAACAGATGTAATCGTCTGCGATATCGGGAGCGATATAGCCCAAAGGTAGGGGTCTGGTCGCCCATAGTTGCTGAAGCGCCGCCGCTGGCACCTCTACAGATAGCACCGTTTTAGCTTGGTATTCTGGTGCCAGTTTTGCCAGAGCGTTGTGTAACTTTACCTCATTAACTTCTTGGTCGCCCCGGATACTAATCAGTACCAGCACCGTCAAGCCATTGTCATAAACTGCCTGGTAGAGAACGTTTTTCACCACTTGAGTCGGCGAACACTTGAGGAATCTACAGAGTTTATCAATGGTATCGGCGTCCGGCGTCTTCCGCTTCTCATAAGTCTTAAACGGAGAGGGTTCGATGTCAGCAGGTAAAGAAACCGCTTTTTCTACATTAGCGGCGTACTTGCCATCTTCGGTGTAAAGAACCTCATCTTCCCCAGCTTCAGCCAGCACCATAAATTCTTGAGAACCAGACCCCCCAATCGCGCCAGAGTCAGCTTCTACAGCACGGAAGGCTAAACCAGTCCGGCTTAACATCTTGCTGTAAGCATGGTGCATATCCTGATAAGTTTTTTTCAAGCTTTCTTCATTGACGTGGAACGAATAGCCATCCTTCATGATGAATTCCCGTCCTCGCATTAAACCAAACCGGGGGCGAATTTCATCCCGAAACTTCGTTTGAATTTGGTAGAGGTGCAGAGGCAACTGGCGGTAGGAGCGAATCGTATCACGAGCGATCGCTGTAATTACTTCCTCATGCGTTGGCCCCAGCCCCAGTTCCTGCTCTCGGCGGTCTGTCAGGGCAAACATGATCCCTTCCGCTTTGGTATAAGTATCCCAGCGCCCCGACTGCTGCCACAATTCAGCGGGTTGTAGTTGCGGGAGTAGACACTCTTGTGCGCCGGTTGCATTCATCTCTTCCCGCACAATATGAGAGATTTTTTGCAGCACCCGCCACATGAAGGGTAAATAGGCGTAGATACCGCTCCCGATGCGACGAATGTAGCCTGCACGGAGCAGTAATTTATGGCTGGGGATTTCCGCTTCCGCCGGTTCTTCCCGCAGAGTGACAAAAAACATTTGTGACAGTCGCATCGCTGGTTCCCTCTACAGATTGGATAATCGATATCTCAGTTAAGTCTAGAATGTCCACAAGTTCACAAGAAAACCACTTTGCCCGATTTAATGAGTCCGGCTCAGCCTCCTCTAGAATTTATTCCACCGGCGCTCAACCCCCTGGTTTTACGAGCCGCCCAACAAGTGCTACCTGGCTGCATACGTTCCCAAACAGCGATTACCCAAATTCAAGCAGAAAACGTTGAGATTTTAGTCGATTTATATCGCCAATTTCAGGATGGGAAGATCCGCTTTATGATGGCATTTCGCCATCCCAGAGTTGAAGATCCGCTGTGCATGAGCTATCTGCTTTGGAAATTAGTACCGCGGCTGGCACGAGAAAAGGGTATCTCACTACAGCACCCGATTCATGCCCACTTTCTTTATGACCGAGGGATTCCTTTATGGGCGGGAGCGCACATGGGCTGGCTCTATTCTCGCTTAGGTGGTACCCCTATCCATCGCGGTAAGGCAGACTGGACGGGATTGCGTTCGGCTCGTGACCTGTTTGCCAATGCTCGGTTTCCGATAACCGCTTCCCCAGAAGGAGCCACCAATGGTCACAACGAGATTATCAGCCCCCTAGAACCAGGAATTGCACAATTAGGCTTTTGGTGTGCTGAAGATTTGCAGAAGGCTGGACGAGGGGAGCAAGTTTTAATTTTGCCAGTGGGAATTAAATACCGTTACGTCGAAGCTCCCTGGAAAGAGATAGAAAAGCTTTTAGGCGAATTGGAAGTAGCGAGCGGTTTGCCAGAAGGAAAGTTAAAGGGTGAATTGAAAGGCGAATTACAGGGTGAAAATTTAAATCCATCTGCTAACCTGCAACCTTTCCAAGCTTCTCTCTATCAGCGGCTGTGTCGTTTAGGCGAACATTTACTCTCTTTGATGGAGGAGTTTTACACCCGGTTTTATCATCAAACTTTGCCGACTGTAGAAGCATCCCCCAGCAATGCGAATGAAGCTTTGGCGATTCGACTTCAAGCACTACTGAACGTGGCACTACAGGTAGCAGAGGAGTATTTTAACCTACCATCCAAGGGAAGTGTGATTGACCGTTGCCGTCGTCTAGAGGCGGCTGGCTGGAATTACATCTATCGGGAAGACCTGAAGAATATTAAAGCGCTGTCTCCTCTAGAACGCGGATTGGCGAATCGAATTGCTGAGGAAGCCAGCCTTCGGATATGGCATATGCGGTTGGTCGAAACTTTTGTAGCCGTAACTGGACAATATGTTCTGGAGAAACCAACCGTAGAGCGGTTTGCCGAGACGACCTTACTTTTATGGGATATGGTAACTCGAATCAAAGGCAGCAATCCCTTCCAGCGTCCTCGATTAGGTAGGCAACGAGTAGAGATGAGTGTAGGGCAACCCATCTCGGTTTCAGAACGCTACCCGGTCTATCAGGCAAATCGGCACGGTGCGAGACTTGCGGTGGCTGATTTAACTAAAGATTTGCAACACGCGATGGAAGGTTTGATTGCTTCGGCTGGATGAAATCCCAAGTTCCTGAATAAGTTAGCTCGTGGTTGGCTCGTGAAAATCCGCAGGATGACACTGATAAAATCTTGCGGATTACGAGTAACAATTTCATCCAGATTATTCATGATTGCTGTACTCAGAACAAATGCAATTAATTTCCCAAATGGATACTGAACAAGGGTTTCAGTATTGATTTTCCTCGTGTTTTCCAAACCTGCGAAAATCTCCAAGTTTATTACATCCGGCTATTTAATAGCGAATAACGACTTCCCCGATTACGTCTTCCTTTAGTTAGAAATCTTGTGACATTTTTGCCATCTTATTGATGGATTTGTAATGGGGATCATATCTGTCTTCAGCAGGGTTAAACTTACATCGTTTATTCGTTAATTTTCTTTAAGTAAGTGAAAAGCAGTTTCCTGAAGAACTGAGGAAACAAAGCAATTATTAGTTTTCCGGAGGGTTAATTATGACATCTAGCACCATGAATGCCTACGATCAAGGTAAACAAGCTTTTCAAGGCATGGACGTAGACCAGCAGCTTGCCGTGCTGTGGTTTGTATACACCAAGATGGGCAAATCTATTACACCAGCCGCTCCAGGTGCTTCTGGTTCTGATATTGCTCAAGGATTGTTCAATCAAGTAAAAGAACTATCTCAAGAAGAACAACTACAAGTTCAGCGTGACATTGCTTCTAAAGCGAATACACAAATTAGTCGTGAATATGGTTCTCTGAGTCCAGAAACCAAACTAGCATTTTGGTACTTTTTAGCGCAGGGAATGGACAATGGCACTATCATTCCGATGCCTCCGAACTATGAACTTTCCCAAGCTGGGAAAGACTTATTAGGACGAATTGAAGGAATGGACTTTCAGCACCAAATCGATTTTCTACGCGGTGCGGTGCTACCGATGGGTGCCGAGGCAGCTCCTGGTTCTGACATCTAGAAAGCATATTAACTTTTTGTTGAATTCCTCCTCTATATGCCCCGCTATATTGTTAAGCAATTAGCGGGTTTTTTGAATCACTAATCGTTTGCACCAACCGGATAGCTAGCCCAGAATTCAAATTCCGGGCTAATCACTCAAGTCCATTGAAATGGGCTAAAAGCCTTGATATATTGGAATTTTAGCCCCGATAAAGTCTGAGTAGACGGATTTGGTTTGTATAGCTCACAGGTGAAAACCTGGAGCTATACAAAGTTTCGCAAGAAGTTTAGTTTTTAAGGGTAGCTAAATTCAACTTCCCTAGCTGTTACTGTTGTGCCTACTGCTTCTGGCGCACCGACTACTAAATTCATCTGGTCGCAATAAACAGTTAGCAAAGGCTGACCTAAGTTTAACTGGGAAAAAGGGCTTGCTGCTGGGATTTCTAGCTTGCCGCTCATTGCCTTCAGTTGAGATTCAAACTGACTTTTGAAGAAAAGCAAATTGTAATTTTGGCTACTAAACGCAGTCCCCATTAATGGCTGTCGCCACCATGTAGAGATAGGTAATAAGGCATCTGTGTAGCTGAGACTGCATAGTAATTGATCGCCTTGGCGGACGGTGACACCAGCGCGATCGCCTTTTTCCCAGGTAAACTCAGCAAGTTCCTTCGGTAAACCCCAGATTCTTCTCCCACCAGCAACAGAATCTGCATTATCTACATAGATGTGGGACACCCAACCGCCGAATTTGTCTTCATATTTGACCATCGCTGGGATAACAATTAACTCGCTATACTCCAGCACGGAACCCGATCCGTAATAGGAAAGATAAACCCCGCCTAGGGTTTTTCCAGGGAAAACTGAGACGATTTCTAACTCTGGAGGGATGAATGGACGCGATCGCTCAACATCTATCAAGTGCAGGGTTTGTAGCGCGTAACCCTGGAGCGTCCAAGGTGCTTGTGGATATGACATTTTCAACTCCTACAATCCTATTCATTTTTATTAAGACTTTTTCTTAAACAAATAAACATCATCACGTTGATAGGTTAATTGAAATTCTGGGGTATTTTTTAGTTGATTTGCCAGCTTAGCAGCAAATTCTTGGCTAACAGTTCCGCCAGCACCGCCTGGGTAACGCACATTGAGCAATATATACTCAAAAGGAGACAGATCGGCAGGGAGCGGACTCAGATCGTCCACTAGATTGATTGTCTGGCGGTGGGTTAAATGGGGTGTAATCCGATTGGTGGTTAACACACCGCCTTTCGTTTGCACTTGAGCGATCGCTTCTCGCGCTGCTTGCCACGTATCAACGGAATTTTGATATTTCGACCAAAAATAGCCATACTTTCCTAACGCTAAGAAAGCTACTAGCGACCACACAATTATTGCCCGTTTGTTTCGCAGCCAACTTCGATTTGCGGCAAGGCTGGAAATGACAACGAGCATCAAAAAAGGCAGAATTGGCAAAGAATATTGGTGGAGTAAATCCCGTTGGTGTGGTTTGTCGGAAAGAATGTTTAACGCCAACGCAGGAATCGCACTGATTAGAGGCGTCATGTGGCGGGGAGAAAGTCCCCAAATTACCGGCAAAACCAATAGCGCCAAATATTCAAGTGTCTTGAATGAAAAAATTCTTCCCAATATCAACCCAGGCTTAAACAGCAGATTTCTAGCAATATCTAGAACTGAGTCACCGAGATAGCTGTAACGTGACACAGCGGCTACTTCGCTACCACTGAAAGATGGAATAATTAGCTGAGTTGCAATTAGGAACCAAGCGATACCAGCACAAAGGGCAAATGCACCATATAAACGCCGCTTCTCAAACACCAGCAACCAAATTCCCATCGCCGATACAGTCAGAGATAAAACAGCTTTACACCCCAAAATAAAAATAATACTGGTACAAAACCACCCAATTCGATTTTGCCTAGCACACCATACCGCTGCTAAGAAGGCAGGAACAGCCATCACTTCCGGGTGGAATTCAAACAAATTTGCATTAAAAATTAGCGGGTAAAGTAAGTAGACTGCTGATATTACGATTGCTTGCGATTCTTTCAACCCCGCTTGACGCGCTAGGTGCCACATTGGTAAAGCACCTAAAGATAAAGCGACGGCTTGTACTACTAACAACCAATGAACATTGGGATAAATTTTGTACAGGAAAGACAGTAGATAAACCGCCCAAGCAGCATGGTTCCCCATGTGATGAAAGCCAAGAATCGAAGAAATTGGCGGCTGTCCTTGGCTCATTAAATAAACTACTTGGTCATAAATTCCTAGGTCATAAGCCCCCGATTGAAACATAGAGTGTCGTAGACTACTGCACGCAAATAGTATTACGGTACTTGCGCCAATCATCAATGACAGGGCACTCGGCTTGATTCGTTTTTTTTTCATAAGATGTTTTTCCCGCAGAGAACGCAGAGAATTAGCTATTGCTGGATACTTTACGTCCTAATCCCAACCCAGCCTAAAAGTCGATTGCTAAATCTTTTTGCATTTTAAATAGAAAGAATATCCTTCATCAGGGTATTCGCTCAGTCCCACTGAATCAATCAGTTCTAGGCGGCTAAATCTTCCTGTTCTTAAACTAAAAGGCATCGGGGAGACAGCCTTTTTATCTACGACTTTAAACCCAAATTTTTCTATGTTGTTAATTAAATCTTCTGGGCAGTATTCAATTTTATGTTCCGGATGAACAAAGCCCATTTTAACTTGTAAACGAGTAAGTTTTCGATTGGGAGTATCCAAACAAAAATAGCCTCCCGGTTTTAGGACACGATGAACCTCCATATATACTTTTTCAGCTTCGTTTTCTGTAATGTGTTCAATACTCTGTCCTGACCAAACCAAATCAATTATTTCATTCTCAAAATTAGATAAATCCGTCATGGATTGATAATAATAGGTTACTTTAGTGCCTTGAGGCGTTGTTACTTCATTCGTAGGCAGGATAGCGGAACCGAACATTCTTTGTTCAGGAGGCAAATCAATAATATGGACTCGATCGGGAATAGAAGGATACCCCATCGCCAGTAAGCTTCCTTCTACGAGATGACCAGCAGCGCCCCCAAGATCCAAGATTACCTTAGCAGGAGGGAGATGTTCTTGGACAAGGGTTAAACGCGCTAAATGGTGGGAAAGGATTCCATTCGTTTTGAATAACTTTCTTTCAGTTTCAGCAGGAATCATCAAAAACGAAAAAATTAATGATGTTCGTGTTATTTCACCAGAATCTAGTTTCTTTAAATAAAATTGAACTTCTTCTTCTAAAGGAGGTGAATTAATTAAATATTTATAAAGATTAATTATATAGGTTTCATTATTCGTTTGAATCTTGGTTAGCTGATAGAAGGAATTAATTGTTAAGAAGCTTGAAATTAAAAGTAAGTCGAAGGGATAAAATATTAAATATCTAAAAACTTTAAAAGCTAGAAGCTTTTTGTTTTGTAATGAATTTTGCATATTTTAATTAAATATTAATCAAAAACAATTCAGGTTCAAATTAGGGCTATATCAAGTCATCGGATTAGTTTATTGTGAATTTAGCATAATTGTCAGAGTTCTTGTAAAACTTGGTTTAGTGAATGTTGATTTTATTTTGATAGTGCAAAAAGCACAGCATTTTAGGGTAACTTAATAGCTGGGCGATCGCATTTGTAAGGGCGAAGGTTTCGACCCTGCTTTTACCTTTTGCTATTTTTCTTATCCTGCCCAAAGGTGTTGGGCAAATCGAATGGATAGCGGAACAAGTAAGACGGTAAAAAAGCCGATTGTGGCATATCCCCAACGCGGGTGACGGGAAAGTAATAAGCCAAGCGCGATCGCAAGTGACACAATGCCGTAAGCAATCCGCCCAATCGACCAAGTTCCTCCAGAGGACAAAATTAAACCCAAGCCGCAAAATCCATAAATTACGGTTACTAAACTGAGTTGATTCCGGAAGTGCCATAACAAGTAGCCACCCCCCACTAACGAAACCGTATTAATTAATGGATCGCCTGCTTGTAACCACAAAATTAACCATAAAACACAAAAGCCGTATCCAACTTTAACCGAACCTAATTTTTGCCGGAATCGCCACAGTAAATAGCCACAGCCGACAAGGATTAAAAATAGCAGCGGATGCCAAGGATCTTTAATCCCGCCATACTTCCAATTGGCAGTGCCAATCGAAATTTGCATTAGCATTTTCCACCAACCCTGCCAATCAAATCCGACTGAAGGTCGCCATCCTCGCTGTGCGTGAATAAACGCTAAAGGGTCTGCAAATCGAATCCAGCAATACAAACTAAATAGAAGTAACCCTCCAGCAGTCGCTAGACTGGCAACGTAGGCGATGAGGGGTCTGCGTTCTTTCCAGGCGGCAATCAGAAAGGCGGGGATGAGGGCGATTCCGGTGGGACGGGTGGCAGTTGCTAATGCACCGCACAGGGATAACCAGGCATATTGACGTTTATCAAAGGCTCGTAAAGCCGCAGTGCTGAAGAATAAAAATAGCCCTTCCGTGTAAATTACGGTTCCAAATAGGGAAAACGGACACCAAGCCAATACCGCACTTGCCCACCGTGCAGCACTTCTACCATGACGTTCTTCGACCCAAAAGTATACAAGGGCGATCGCTCCTAATAATGCCAAATTATTTACTAGCGTGCCCGCAACTTCAAACGGCAAGCCGAGGGTCATTACTCCCCGGATGAGTAAAGGGAAAACGGGGAAAAAGGCAACATTATGTCCTTGTCCGTCATTCGCGTATTCGTAACCAGAGACAGCGATCGCTCGATAATGAATGCTATCCCAGCCCTCAAAAACTCCCCAACCAGATGTAGGCATCATGTTTGAGGGACTTGGAAGTGCAGGCGCAACCACCATCATTGCGATCGCAATGATGAGTCGGCTGCATAGCCACATTGCTGTTGCAAAGACGAACCCATTCGTGCTTATGTCTTTTTTTTCAACAGCAGCAGCTTCCACAGTTGCAGCATATTTTTCCATAGATGCCCCACTCAGTTGCTCTTCCCAATCTTACTCATTGACACTCATCTGGCCCACGATTGAGCGCTTATGGTGAGTAATAATACCCCGATCTTTATCAATCCGCTCAGATGAGATGTGAAGGATGAACCCCAAGCAATTTATAGTGGAATTGCCCCTGAATCCTTAAATGATTGTGAAAGCGATTACTCTCCTTGGCTCCACTGGCTCTATCGGGACTCAGACGCTAGATATTGTGGCTCAAAACCCGGAAAAGTTCAGAATCGTGGGGTTGGCAGCAGGGCGCAACGTGCCGATGCTTGCCGCACAGATTCGGCAGTTCCGACCGAAAATTGCCGCTATCTGTCAAGAAGACAAATTGTCTGAACTGAAAGAAGCGATCGCAGACCTCGACCCCCAACCAATCCTGTTAAGTGGGGAAACTGGGGTCGTTGAAGTCGCCCGCTACGGCAATGCAGAAACGGTCGTCACCGGAATTGTGGGCTGTGCGGGGTTATTACCGACCATTGCCGCGATTGAAGCCGGGAAAGATATTGCTTTGGCGAATAAGGAAACTTTAATTGCGGGTGCCCCCGTGGTTCTGCCGCTGGTAGAGAAACACGGTGTGAAGCTGTTGCCAGCGGACTCTGAGCATTCTGCAATTTTTCAGTGTCTCCAAGGCGTCCCCAAAGGCGGCTTGCGACGGATTCTGCTCACGGCTTCTGGTGGTTCTTTCCGCGATTTGCCTGTCGAGAAATTAGCCTCTGTCACGGTTGCAGACGCCCTGAAGCATCCCAATTGGTCGATGGGTCGCAAAATTACCATTGACTCCGCTACATTGATGAATAAGGGGCTGGAAGTGATTGAGGCGCACTTCCTCTTTGGCATGGATTACGATGGCATCGAGATTGTCATCCATCCCCAAAGCATTATTCACTCGCTCATTGAATTGCAAGATACGTCAGTCTTAGCTCAGTTGGGTTGGCCTGATATGCGTTTGCCGCTACTTTATGCCCTATCCTGGCCTGAGCGAATCTATACCGACTGGGAACCGCTAGATTTGGTGAAAGCTGGAAATCTCACTTTCAAGGAACCCGATCACGAGAAGTATCCCTGTATGCAATTGGCGTATGCAGCAGGTCGTGCCGGGGGTTCGATGCCTGCGGTCTTGAATGCGGCGAACGAACAGGCAGTGGCGCTATTTTTAGAAGAAAAAATTCAATTTTTGGATATTCCTCGTTGCATCGAATCAGTTTGCGATCGCTTTACTTCCCAAAACCGCTCAACTCCTACTCTCGATGACATCATTGCCGCAGACAAATGGGCAAGACAGGAAGCACTTGAGGTCAGTCAGCAGTTGCACAAAGGTAGTAGCGCCACAGTCGTGCGTTAGGGAATTTTCTAGTCTTCCTTTAATAACTCACCAACTCATTTTCTACCCCGAACAAAGAATTTTGTAGTATCTTCCCAGACTCCTCGCTCGGTTGTTAGTTTATCAATTTCTGCTCTGTACTCAACTTGGAACTGCTCTAATTGTTCCGGTGATAGTTTCGCCAGCAGCGGATTTCCTTTAAAACTTAAATTAATCCCCTTCCAGGATAAGTCGTCATCCCTTAGATGGCGATACCGTCCAGACGGCTCAATTTTGATTTCGATATCTCTAAAACCTGCTTTTTGTAGCAAATTACGACACTTTTCTGGAGTACCGAGTGTTTCGAGGATGTGTGGTAGCGATATCCCCAATACTCTAGCGCAGATATTCCTGTAAACATCTCCCAGATAAGCTGTTTCCGGAGGACAGGTAAATGCTACAAATCCTCCTGTTTTCAGGAAGCGATACCACTTTTGTAAACTAGCAGGAATATCAGTAAAAAGTACAATTGCCTCACAGCAGAAAACAGCATCAAAACAACCATCATTAAAGGTGATGGATTCTGCATCTGCCTCAATCAATTCGATGTTTTTTAAGGAAGCTGCTTCAACTTTAACTCTAGCTTGATGGAGCATTCCCGGAGACATATCTATGCCAATGATATGGCCTTCCAAACCCACTTTCTGAGCGGCAGGAATCGCCAATAAACCTGTTCCAGTAGCCACATCAAGGATTTTATCTCCCTTCTGAATGGGGACAAATTCAAGTAGGAGATTGGCTTCAAGTGGATGGCGAGTTCCTTCCTCACAATCGTAGGTAGTTCTAGAATTATAAAATTCAATTACCTGTTGCTTGTAACTATTCATAATTCAATGAGTTGGTAATTTATGCGACTATAGTAGTCCTACTTGATTTGGAAAAAAAAACGACCGCAGAGAGGGAGATTAGAGAAACTTACGAATCCGCAAACGTGGTTCGTAATATTCAAGGAGAATAAAATTGGAAACTTATGCAGCCTGAAAGTCCTGATTTTGCAGCAACCCGAAAATAAAGTTAGAAACTAGAGAAATGTTTGTCTTTGAGGGCAGCTAAATTATAAACAATAAACCAACAATAAACTTGGAAACTGTCACACTGTAAGAAATACTCGCAAAGGATCTTTCAGAGGAAAAACAGTTTTTCTTGCCATAGTTAAGTAAAGTTACACAATACTATTTTTACCTAACGGGTCTAAAGATTCTTTCATCTGCTGCGCCGCTTCTATATCCGGACGTAAACCTGCTCGACGCACTAACTTCCACTGCTGAGCATTTTCGTCAAGAAAATGCTCAGCAGCATACTTCACTCGACGTACGGCAAACTGTTCTCGGTGCTCTACTACCTCCGCCAGAACTTGTGCTGTTAGGGGTAACTTATCAAGTTTTAGGAGGAGAGTAGAAGGAAGTCTATTTCCTCCAGAAGGAGTGGAAAATTCACAAACTGGGGCGGATGAATCAGTTCCTTGTCCGTCCCAGCTTGTTAGAGCTTGCAGAAAACATTCTGGAAAAGAGTCCTTTTACGGAATGGTTATCAGGTTACTTTGTCGCCTGCTCCACAAGACTGGGTAACTTTGTTGAAAATTCTTTAATCTGCATAAAATTGCTTTCTCCGAGAGATAAGTAAATAATGACTTGAGAATAGGGGCATTGCCATGAAGAGGAGAAAAGCACGAGTCAGGAGTACGCTACCCTGGGCTTCTACGCTAATCGGAGTCATGGGGTTTCTGACTGGAGTACCAACGCCAGTGGTAGGACAAGCTAATCCTCCCCAGGCAACCCAACAGTCAGCGGAACTGGAGTCAGCCAAGCAGCTGAACAAACAGGTAGACCAGCTTTACCAGCAAGGGCAATATGCTATAGCGATTCCCCTAGCCAAACGCGCCCTCGCTATTCGGGAAAAAGTGCTGGGCAAAGAGCATCCCGCTGTTGCCCTCAGTCTCAACAGTCTGGCAGTGCTGTACCGCTTACAGGGGAACTACAGCTCTGCCGAACCTCTCTATCAACGCTCCTTGGCAATCCGGGAGAATGTGTTGGGACTAGAGCATCCCGATGTTGCCCTCAGTCTCTACAATCTGGCAGAGCTGTACCAAGCACAGGGGAACTACAGCTCTGCTGAACCTCTCTACCAACGCTCTTTGGCAATCTCTGAGAAAGTGGTGGGCAAAGAGCATCCCTATGTTGCCAACAGTCTCAACGGTCTGGCAGAGCTGTACCAAGCACAGGGGAACTACAGCTCTGCTGAACCTCTCTACCAACGTTCCTTGGAAATCCGAGAAAAAGTGCTGGGACCAGAGCATCCCGATGTTGCTCACAGTCTCAACAGTCTGGCAGGGCTGTACCAGACACAGGGGAAGTACAGCTCTGCCGAACCTCTCTACCAACGCTCCTTGGCAATTTATGAGAAAGTGCTGGGACCAGAGCATCCCGATGTTGCCTCCAGCCTCCACAATCTAGCATCTCTGTACCGAGAACAGGGGAAGTACAGCTCTGCCGAACCTCTCCACCAACGCTCTTTGGCAATCTCTGAGAAGGTGCTGGGATCAGAGCATCCCGATGTTGCCTCCAGCCTCCACAATCTAGCATCTCTGTACCGAGAACAGGGGAAGTACAGCTCTGCCGAACCCCTCCACCAACGCTCCTTGGCAATTTATGAGAAGGTGCTGGGATCAGAGCATCCCTCTGTTGCAAAAAGCCTCAACAATCTAGCAATGCTGTACCAAGCACAGGGGAATTACAGCTCTGCTGAACCTCTCTTCCAACGCTCCTTGGCAATTTATGAGAAAGTGCTGGGACCAGAGCATCCCGATGTTGCCAACAGCCTCAACAATCTCGCAGCGCTGTACGAAGCACAGGGGAACTACAGCCAAGCTGAACCCCTCCACCAAAGCTCCTTGGTAATCCGGGAGAAGGTGCTGGGACCAGAACATCCCGATGTTGCTCAAAGTCTCAACAATTTGGCAGCCCTGTACCGAGCACAGGGGAACTACAGCTCTGCCGAACCTCTCTTTCAACGCTCTTTGGTAATCCGGGAGAAGGTGCTGGGTAAAGAACATCCCGATGTTGCCACCAGCCTCATCAATCTGGCAGCGCTGTACCAAGCACAGGGGAACTACAGCTCTGCCGAACCTCTCTTTCAACGCTCTTTGGCAATCTCTCAGAAGGTGCTGGGACCAGAGCATCCCGATGTTGCTCACAGTCTTAGCAATCTGGCAGCGCTGTACCAAGAACAGGGGAAGTACAGCTCTGCCGAACTTCTCCACCAACGCTCCTTGGCAATCTTAGAGAAAGTGCTGGGACCAGAGCATCCCCATGTTGCAAAAAGCCTCAACTATCTGGCATCTCTGTACCAAGCACAGGGGAACATCGTCCGTGCCCTTGAACTCCTGAACCGTGGCACTAATATCGAAGAACGCAACCTCGCCCTCATCTTCACCACTGGCTCCGAGGCTCAGAAAAGTGCCTACATCGCCACACTCTGGGGTACAACCAACTATACAGTCTCCCTGCAAACCCAGGACACATCCAACAACTCCCAAGCTACCCGCCTCGCTCTTACTACTATTCTGCGGCGCAAAGGCAGAGTCCTCAACGCCCTCACTGACAGCCTGCAAACTCTGCGCCAAAACCTCAAACCCTCTGACCAAAAATTACTTGACCAACTCGCTGCCACCCGCTCTCAACTGGCAGCACTACTGTTTAAGGGAACGGGTAATCTCCCCCCCAACCAGTACCGCCAGCAAGTCGCCACCCTGAAAGCTCAAGCCGACAAACTGGAAGCTACACTCTCTCGTCGTAGTGCCGAATTTCGTAGCGAATCCCAACCCGTCACCCTTGAAGCGGTGCAGCCGCTCATTCCTACTGATGCTGCCTTAGTTGAACTGATGTTGTACCAACCCTTCAACGCCAAAGCTACAAAACCAGATGAAAGGCTGGGTGCCCCTCGCTACGTCGCTTACGTCCTCCACTCTACGGGTGAACCCAAATGGGTAGACTTAGGCGAAGCCGCACTCATCAACCAAGCGGTTAATGACTTCCGCAAAGCACTGCGCTCTACCCTTTCCTCTAATGTCAAGCCAGTCGCCCGGACGCTGGATGAACTCCTCATGCAGCCCGTTCGTAAGCTTCTGGGCAACAGGCGAACCGTGCTGCTTTCCCCAGACAGCCAACTGAACCTGATTCCTTTCGCTGCCTTGGTTGATGAAAATAATCGCTATCTCGTCGAAAACTACTCCATCACCTACCTGAGTTCCGGACGTGACCTGTTGCGCCTCCAAAATCGCTCCAAAAGCAGTTCGGAACCTGTGCTGATTGCTAATCCTGATTATGACAAACCTGGCAACCCATCCGTGCCGGTTGCGACAACACGCAGCACTCTCAACCAGCGCTCTACAGACCTCGCCCAACTCCAGTTCGGCCCCTTACCCGGAACTGCCGCTGAAGCCGAAGCGATTGCCCCCATGCTACCAAGAGCTACCCTGCTGACCGGCTCACAGGCAACTGAAAATGCTCTCAAGCAACTCCAAAGTCCCAAAATTCTGCATATTGCGACTCACGGCTTCTTCTTCAATGACGTTCCCCTCGTTGCACCGCCCGATTTCTCCGGCTCATTGGTTCAAGACCGTGCCGCCATTGAAATCGTCCCCATTTCTGGCAACACCGAGAACCCCCTGCTGCGTTCGGGAATTGCTCTAGCCGGGTTCAACCCCCGTCAAAGTGGCAGTGAAGATGGAGTCCTGACGGCAATGGAAGCGGCCGGACTAAACCTATTAGGTACGAAGTTAGTGGTACTCTCAGCCTGTGAAACCGGATTGGGAGATGTTGCCAACGGGGACGGCGTTTATGGCTTGCGTCGTGCCTTGACCGTTGCCGGTGCCGAAAGTCAGCTAATCAGCCTATGGAAAGTCGATGATTTTGGCACCAAAGACCTGATGGCGAGCTATTACAAGCGCTTAATGGCGAATGTCGAGCGCTCTCAAGCTCTGCGTCAAACCCAACTAGAAATGCTCCAGAACCCACAGTACCAGCATCCTTTCTATTGGGCAGCTTTCATCCCCTCCGGCAATTGGACGAGCCTGGAGTCGGCGTCCCCCTAATCTCAATTAACTAGACACAAGTTTGACCTCTTAGCCTGTTCCGAGAGCGCGATCGCCAAAGTTTTCGCTCTACTGAAAGTCTTCCCACATTCTGGACTTCGTTCTTTTTACGGAATGTTTACACCCACATTCCGCACCCTCAACTGTCACATGAGCAGCAATTCCCTAGAAGCGATCGCGTTTATTGCTCAACGTTACAGTATTCCCTTCCTCTGTGATGCCTCCCAAGCTGTAGGAAAAATCCCCATACTCTTTGAAGAGTGGGAAATCACTTACCTAGCCATCTGTGCCCACAAACTCTATGGTTCCAATCGTAGCTAGTTGCGTAAGTCCTAATAATCTTAGTAAACCTAAACAAAGGTATTACCACTTTGGAAAACTGGTCGCTGATAAGTACAACGCGCTCTAAAAGGGTATGTGCCAGTTAGTTTCCAACTTTATTTTTCAGTTTCCAACTTTATTCTCCTTTTACAGCTATAGCAGCTTATTCCACTGTTACTGACTTCGCCAAATTCCGAGGCTGATCTACATCTAAGCCGCGAAGCGCTGCAATGTGATAAGCCAACAGTTGTAATGGAATAACTGTGAGGATGGGAGAAAGCAACTCTTCAACAGCAGGAACGGGCAATAAATCATCAAAGGTTTCCGCTGCTTCTGGGTCATTCATCGGCGTCACGCCAATTAAGCGGGAATCCCGCGCCTTCGCTTCCTGGGCATTCGAGAGGACTTTTTCGTACACAGTCCCCGGCATTGCGATCGCTACTACGGGCACTTTCGCATCCAACAATGCAATCGGGCCGTGTTTCATCTCTCCAGCGGGATAACCTTCGGCGTGGATATAGCTAATTTCTTTCAATTTCAGCGCCCCTTCCAAGGCAATTGGGAAATTAATCCCCCGTCCTAAAAAGATAAAATCTTTTGTTTCGGCAAAATCGTGAGTCAGATGCTCAATATAACGCTCCTGACTTTCTAAAATTAGTTCAATCTGCGCTGGCAACTGTCGTAAGCCAATTAAAATTTGCTCTAACCGAATTGCCGATACCGTCTGACGCCGATAAGCTAAATCCAGAGCCAAACAGTAAAACGCCATCAGCTGAGCAACAAAGGTTTTAGTCGCCGCTACTCCGATTTCAATTCCGGCGTGAGTTTCGATAATCTGCGGCACCATCGTCCCCAAAGTGCTTTCTGGGCGATTGGTAATCCCTAGCAATCGCGTCTGAAACTGGGGCGGCTGAGTGGCACGACGCTGGGATTCCATTGCCAAAGCCGCCAGGGTATCCGCTGTTTCTCCAGATTGAGTCACGCCAATTGTCAACGTATTCGCAGTTAGAGGCGCGGGTGCATAGCGAAACTCAGAGGCATACTGCACGATGGTCGGAATTCCCGCTAACTGTTCCAGCAGGTATTTACCCACCAGTCCAGCGTGCCAACTGGTGCCGCAGGCAAGAATTTGAATGTGTTCTAAATTTTCGTACAGTGACGCCGGTAAATTCAGTTTAATCGGAGATTGAGGAGACTCGGCATTCCAATCTGCATTCAGATAAGCTTCTAAACAAGCGCGAACTACTCCCGGTTGCTCATAAATTTCTTTGAGCATAAAGTGCTTGAATCCCTGTTTTTCCACCTGTACGGGATTCCAACTCAACGTCCGGGGACTTTTTTTGAGCCTATCGCCAGCAAAATTGTACACCTCAACCCCAATCGGGGTCATTCTTGCCAGTTCACCATTTTCCAGGGTCAGGACGGCACGAGTGTGGGGAACCAGTGCCGGAGTATCAGAGGCGCAGAAAAACTCTCCTTGACCGAATCCAATGGTGAGGGGAGCTTGTTGCCGTGCCACAATCAATTCATCGGGATAGTCGGCACAGATAACCGCGATCGCAAACGCTCCCTCCAGTTTATTTACCGCCTGCCGTACTACTTCTAAAAAGGGCGAATTCTGAATTACCGCCGCTGAGTTTTGCACTTGCTGTGACATCACTTCAGCCATCAATTGCGGGATTGCCTCCGTGTCTGTCCCCGCCTTCGTTACTGCTTGGCGCACTGCCTCTAAAAACGGAGCCTGCTGAGGTGTAGAAGCTGAGTTGTGTACTTGCTGTGCCATTAGTTCGGCGATTAGCTGGGGAATCAACTCCGTATCCGTCCCGGTTTTCGTCACCGCCAGCCGCACCGCTTCTAAAAACGGAAACGGTTGAGCTGTCGCCGCTGCTTGCTGCGCTTGCTGTGCCATTAATTCGGCGATTAAGTGGGGAATCACCTCGGTATCCGTCTCTGAGCGAAACTCGTGTCCCTTGGCTTTAAGTTCTTCTCGCAATTCCCGATAATTTTCAATAATCCCGTTTTGTACTACCGCGATTCGCTTCGCCGTATCCGTGTGGGGATGGGCGTTGTATTCTTCTGGCTTGCCGTGAGTCGCCCAGCGGGTGTGTCCGATGCCAATCGTCGCCGGATTGACTTCTCGTTGTAGCTTTTCGCGCAGGTTGTAGAGTTTGCCCTTTGCCCGCACGCAGTGGATGTCACCTTCCAAGACTGTGGCGATACCGGCAGAATCGTAGCCCCGGTACTCCAGTTTTTCCAAGCCTGCCAGCAAAATTTCTGTCGCCGCTTGAGTGCCAATATAGCCAACGATTCCGCACATATATCACAACACTCCTGTTCACACTTAATCTAAAAAGCTACTGGGCTATCCCAGGAACGTCAAGGTCAACAACATTGTATTGGTTACGGGCGATCGCGCTCTTGTTCCGTAAAAAAGAGGGAGCAATTTGCCCCCTCAATGCCTTGGAATCGGAATGATAAAAAGTGTTTTCAAGCCAGCTTGTTAGTATGCCAAGCCCATGCTGCGAGTAGTTTCAGCATTGCTCAAATAAACTCGGATACTCAAAAAGTCTGTAGGACAGGCAGTTTCGCACCGCTTGCAACCTACACAATCTTCAGTCCGAGGAGATGAGGCAATCTGTTGGGCTTTGCAGCCATCCCAGGGAACCATCTCTAGGACGTCCGTTGGGCAAGCGCGAACGCATTGGGTGCATCCAATGCAGGTGTCATAGATTTTAACGGTATGAGACATCGAAAAACGGCTCCTTTCTGAGTGTTCTCTACTAATGACACTAGAATCAAGGCTTAGTTTACCGCAGGCACAGAGACGCCTCTGCAAAAGGCTACAGAACTTCAAACTCTGTAATAGATTGCCCCTAATTGTGACTTGGCAATCAAGGCGGGGAAATCCCTCTGTCTCAATGCGGTTTGCCTCACCGGCAAAGCTGGGTTGCCTTCGACATCATAAAGAAGTGTGAACAAAAGACTTAACTCAGTTGAACAAAATTTCATTCAAACGTTCGACACCGATAAGTTTTAATCCTTGGGAATCGACTATGACACTGATTCGTTGGCAACCTTTTCAAGAAATGGAAACCCTGCGCCGTCAAATGGATCGAGTGTTTGACGAACTGGCAAGCGTTAATCGGGATGCTCCAATCACCTGGAAGCCTGCGATTGAGCTGCAAGATACAGAGGATAGCCTAATCTTGCGGGCACAGCTTCCTGGTATTGAAGCCAAAGACCTTGATATCCGCATTTCTCGTGAAGCGGTCGTGATTACAGGCGAACGCCGCTACGAAAAGAAAGAACAAGAAGGCGGTTACGTCCGTTCTGAGTTCCGCTACGGAAACTTTCAGCGAGTGATTCCTCTGCCTGTTGCGATTCAGAACGATCGCGTCGAGTCTGAATTTAAGGATGGCGTCCTGATGCTGACGCTGCCCAAAGTGACGGCAACTCGCGATCGCGTGGTCAAACTCAATCTAGCAGATACCACCAGTGCGACTCCAGAAGTCACCGACGCACCTGTTGCTGACGCGAAGAAGCCCGAAGCGACTGAGAGTGCCGAACCGGCTAGCGTCTGGGATTAATTCAGATAATATTCGGTTAATCCGTAGCCGCGAAAACTTCTTAGTCTAACCACTCAACCGCTGAGTATCAGCAACTCAGCGGTTATTTTTTCGCCTTCTCCCAGAAGTCGGGAAAATCCCCCAAAAGACAATTCGGTTTTCCTCACTGACGTAACCGAACTGTTTTGACATTATAAAAACGTGGGAACTAAAAGCTTCATCCCATTGAACAAATTTCAATTCAAGCATTTAGTCACTGCAAATTGGAGGTAACTGTTTTATGGCACTGATTCGTTGGCAACCCTTCCAAGAAATGGAAACTCTGCGTCGTCAAATGGATCAAATGTTTGATGAACTTGCTGGAAGCGATCGCTCAGCTTCTCGTCAGTACAGCACAAGTTGGAAGCCTGCCATTGAACTGCAAGATACTGAAGACAATCTCATCCTGCGGGCTGAAATTCCTGGCGTAGAAGGCAAGGACATTGATGTCCAAATCACTCGTGAAGCGATCGCTATTAGCGGCGAACATCGCTTTGAGAAGAAGAACGAAGAAAAAGGCTTCTTCCGCTCCGAGTTCCGCTATGGTAGCTTCCAGCGGGTGATTCCTCTACCAGTGCCCATTCAGAACGACCAAGCCAAGGCTGACTTCCAGAATGGCATCCTGAAATTGACCCTGCCGAAAGTCACGGAAGCGCGGCGTACCGTCGTCAAACTCAATTTAGGCGGCACCAATGCGGCTCCAGAATTGACCAGTCAGTCAACTCCTGAAGCCAACCACGCTAACATTAACTAATCTTGCCCTCGAAATCTTGCCCTGTTGAAAGGTCTTGAGCCTGGGTGAGAAATAGCCTAATCTCAAGCAATTCTTGATTGAGTGAGAGATAGATATCGGTAGGGGTATGGCAATCAAAATGCCCCTACCGAACGCTTACACCGCCATGAGATTCAACCAAATAGTAAAAACTCTATATTTATCCCACTGAGTGGTCTTCACTGGAATCCCATCCTCCACTCAGGGTCTTTTTTTTTGATGTTGCACCTTGAAAAGAGATTTATTTGAGAGACAATCTCCTCGCTAGATTCTCCCTACAAAAACTATCTCCTAATTGGACAATGCCATCTTATTCGCTATCGTTAAGAGCGATACACTTGTGCAAGATGTGTTATTTAGGAACTTAAAATGCCAGATTCTTTGATGTATCGGCAAGATGCCTTCGTTGTTCTGGAACCCAACCAACCAGAGCAATTTCTCACCCCCGTAGAAATGTTAGAAAAACTGAAGGCAATTTTGGCAAATCGTCAAGATAACCTACCGCCAGATTTGCAAAAATTTCCCTCAGTAGAAGCTCAAGCTCAATACCTACTAGAAACGTCCTGCGAATTAGATATGGAGCCAGGGCAATTTTTACAGTGGTATGTCGTGCGTTTAGAAAAATAAAAGCGGAATGCCTCCGTCCCTACCTATCTTTAGGATGTAGCAATTAGCGCCACATCAACACGTTCTTCAGCCGGTTGAGTCACGGTTACGCGCACACCAGGACCAAAAAACCCTTCTATTTTCTCCCGCTTCTGTTCCCAAATTTCTAGAGGAATCAGTGGCGACTCAAATTCTAATACTAAAGCGTAAGCCCCAGCGATCGCAGTTTCGTGTAATCCTGTTAGCACGGGTCTTTCTTCGTCAGTGGGACTCAGTCCTAAGCTGCTCAAAGAGCTATCGAGATGAGCATCTTGACCGTAGCGATAGCGGGTGACATCTAGACGAATTTGGTTTTGAGTTGCGGTTGCTTGCTGTTCTCGGAGTTCCAAGATGTCCTTGGAAGTCGGTTTGGTGAACGGTACAGGCGTAAGTTCAGAGGCTTTGAGGGCAAGTCCTCCCAGCAGCAAGGGAACCCCATAGAAGAATCCGGCTAGATTCAGCGTCGGGTTGTCAGTAACGTAAGCGACAAGCCCAGCCAGAAATAAAACGCCACCCACACTTAAACCCAACGTTCCCAAAGAAGTTTGACGTAACATTTTAATTAGGATACCCAATTTACAATCTCTTCAGCTTTATTATCCTTGGCGCTGGGTAACATCTCTACTACGGGTGGGACTTTTGTTAAAACGATGTGCAGCGCTTTGGGTCAAGCTTGGGAAGCCCAATCGCTCAATAAGTCTTACGAATTTGATAGCCCTTGACGAATGAGTGCAGACTCTGTAAAGTAGCGCATCAACCAACGGCAACTCGTAACTCAGGGCGGTTACAAAAGGAACCCGTGTTATCAAAATAAGTTGCTGTTGTCCCCTGTCATCAATTGCCATCAATTCATAACTGAGATAATAAAATGATTCAAGAAGACAATTCCGGGGCTACCAAAAAGAGTAAAGCCATCCTAGAGCAGCTCAAAACGCTGAAGCAGGAAGATGAAACGCTTTATAACATCTTGGCTGTAGATGTTTGGGCTTTAGCCAAAACAATGGATGAGTTTCAACCAGGATTTTGGTCGGCTTTTATGAAAAATCGGGAGAAGGCGCTGAAGCGGTTTATTTCTGAAGTGATTAAAAATAAGCCTACCGATCCGAAACGTCCTCCTTTCCTTCGCTAGGATTAATTATTGTAAATAAAGAATCAAGCCAGGAAGTAAACAATGGACCCACAAACCCTTAAGCAATGGATTAGCCAGATTGAACTCAAGCGTGAGTCGCTGGTACGGCTTCTGGAGGAACCAAACCTGGGAACTCTACGCATTGACGTTAATCAGGCGCTCGAAGAAATTGACGACCTGATTGATGAATTTCGGCGCACCTTTCCAGAGGCAGATGCCAACTAGAAACTAACGCCTTGCCGAGCTAAACTCTAGCCAAGAGGCTACGGCAAGGACATCAATCACTGCTTGCGCCCCTTTCTAATGACTGACTGCCCGCTGCCCTAGCTGCTTGACTAGAGCAATCAGCTCTTGAGTAGCGGTGTCTTTTTTACAAAAAGCATCTATTCTGGCAGTTTGGCTCATCACTTCAATCTGCGGGTCTTCGACTGAGGAATAGGCAATAATCTGAGCGTGTGGATCGATGTGCTTGATTTGGGTAGACGCGCTCAAACCGTCTAATACTGGCATTTGAAGATCGAGGATAATCACATCAGGGCGGTGACGCTCGACCATCTCTATTGCTTCTTGACCGTTAGTAGCCAATCCAACTAACTCGATGTTCGCCTGACTCTGTAACGCTAATTTCAAGCTAAAACGAGTCAGCTCGTGGTCATCAACAACAAGAACACGAAGAAGGGGGTGCTGACAGGACAACATAAGAGGATAACTATATCATCTGACGGTTCTAGTTTAGGGGCATAAGATACAAATGTCCCTCTACCATCCGAGCGAACTACTGCAAGAAATACTCATTTTACCTCCAAACTAAATGTAGATAATTTTCTAAAGTTTAAATATTTATAAAGAAATACAAGATTTTAGTTTTTATGTGTTTATACAAATTGAACAGCCGCTCATTTCGCATTTGACTTTCTAACGCGATCGCTCTTGAGTTTCAGCCATTCGCTCTCTAGGATACCAAGACTTTTTCGGTCTGTCCTCTCCACCCAGAGGGATAGGCTAAAAGAGCGATCGCGCTCTTGCAGTTAGTAGAGCTACAGAGGTAATGATCTTGAACTCATCAACTCTTTTAGCAACTTATTAAGAAGTCAGCTCATCTTCAATAATATCAGAACCCTCAAGAAAATTAGAAGCGAATGCAGCCTGCTTATAAAATTCATCATATTCTTGTAGCACTCTATCAATTTTTTCCGACACATCAGTATTATTCAAAGCTTCTCTAGATAAAGTTGCCATCATGAAATTTACAACCCGCTCTCTCCGTTTTCTACAACGACTTAGACAGGCTAAGCCACCAGGCTTACGTTCTGATTTTCTATCCGCTTCTACCTTGACAATTTTTCCTTAGATTTTTTTCAATACTCTAGATTTACTTTTACCCTATCTTCCGTCGATACATTTTCCTGATTTCTACCAGCCCTCCTCGCCTATGCTTTTGAGAGTTTGTAGCGCTTGCAAACTTGCTATTAGTGCCTCAAGTTGATTACCTTCTCAAAAAGCTGTTGAGATTTGGAAGCTAAGGTTCCAACGGCGATCACCTTTCCTTTTTCTACCTCTGCTTCGCGTTGTTTTACCACTAGCTCACGTTGTTGTGCCAGTAATCCGAATCCAAGAGTAAAGGTTGCAAAGATTCCGCCTGCAATCGCGAACCTAGTTCGTTGTTTTTAAACTTTAGCTGAAGCTTCAGCCTCTCTAGCTTCAGCTTCAGCTTTATCTTTTTCTACCAGCGATTTTTCTACGTCAGTTAATGCTATGGTTTCGGCTGCCTTGGCTTTTTCGGCTTCGGCTCTAGCTTCAGCTTCGACTTCACGTTTTGCTGCCTCTATTTTTTCTTGGAGTTCGCGATCGCGCTTCTCTACACTCTTATGAAAAAACTCTGCTTCTAAGGCAGGTAGCCTAGGTTGAGTATTGTTCACCCACTCTTCAATTGCTGCCAGCGGCAGATGATTCGGGGCTACGCGACTTATGCCATCAGTGCTTTTAAAGACTTCGGTGCTGCTGAGATTGAGGAGGTGACACTGAAATTTGGCATGAAACTGGGTGGTTCAGCGGGTATCCCTTACATTACTGAAGGCAAGGCTGAAAGCAACTTAGAAATTGAGGTGAAGTGTAAGTTTCCCGATAAATCAAAACCGGGTTCGCCGCCGCAAAATTCAGTATCTTAAAGCACAACGACTGAAGATAGAAACCTCACTTTTCCTGAAAACTTCCAATCTGGGCTAAATTATCCCTAAGTTTCACCCAGAGGGTAGAACCCGAAAGCTGCCAGCCTTTGTACCGTGTTGGTTGTGGAGAGGGAGTTATTCATGCAGATACAGACGCCAGATTGGGTTAAGCACGCGGTTTTTTACCAGATTTTTCCGGATCGCTTTGCTAAAACGAAGCATCCTCACAAGCGGCTTTTGAAGGATACCCGGTGGGAAGATTGGCACGAAATACCGACACTTCAAGGGTACAAGGGCGGCGATTTGTGGGGGGTGATGGAACAGCTGGATTACTTGCAAGATGTAGGGATTAATGCGATTTACTTTACCCCCATCTTTCAATCGGCTAGCAATCACCGCTATCATACCCACGACTATTACCAAGTCGATCCGATGTTGGGGGGGAATGGCGCTTTTCGGGAATTGCTCGAAGCTGCCCACGAACGGGATATCAAAGTTGTACTGGATGGGGTGTTTAATCACTCTAGTCGGGGATTTTTCTTTTTCCACGATGTTCTGGAAAATGGCCCCAATTCGCCTTGGGTGGATTGGTTCAAGATTGAAGGATGGCCTTTATCGGCGTATAACGGTGACTTTCCGGCAAATTATGAAGGTTGGGACGGGAATCGGGCGCTGCCAGTGTTCAACCATGAAAATCCTGAAGTGCGGGAATATATTATGGAGATTGCCGAATATTGGATTAAATTCGGCATTGATGGTTGGCGCTTGGATGTACCGTTTGAGATTAAGGCTGAGGGCTTTTGGCAAGAATTTCGCGATCGCGTAAAAGCCATTAACCCGGAAGCCTACATCGTGGGGGAAGTCTGGGGAGATTCCCGCGAGTGGCTGGATGGGACTCAGTTTGACGGGGTAATGAACTATTTATTTGCTGCGCCAACTATTGCTTTTGCCGCAGGCGATCGCGTAGACATTGACCAAGTGAAAGATCGCTCTTACCATCCTTATCCGCCCCTCTTTGCACCAGAGTATGCTGAAAAAATCCAGCAATTGTTGGAATTTTATCCGTGGGATATTCAACTGACTCAGTTGAATTTGCTAGCCAGTCACGATACAGCGCGACTGATTTCCATTGCTGGCGACGATAAGGCGAGTGTTCACCTGGCAACGTTGCTGCTGTTGACTTATCCCGGTGCGCCCAGCATCTACTATGGCGATGAAGTAGGATTACCCGGAAAACTCGATCCAGACTCGCGCCGTGGCTTTCCGATGGAAGCTCGCTGGGAGCGTGATGTTCTAGATTATCACAAGCAACTCATCGCCCTGCGTCACCAATATCCAGCCTTGCGTATAGGTTCTTACCACGTTCTGTTTGCTGAAGGAACGGTTTATGTCTTTGCTCGGAAATTGGGAGATGAGGAATTGATTGTTGCCGTTAACGTGGGGACGGCACCGGCAGATCATGTGAGTTTTGAGGTGGCAGAGTTAAAATCCCAGCCGAATCAGTTATTGTATGGCACCGCCGAGGTGTCATGGAGCAGTGAGGGAGAATCCAACCATCTGTCCTTGCATTTGCCACCGCGTAGTGGATGCATCCTGGGTTAAACGAATTTCGCGAAGGTTTGCGAAGAAGGGTAGATTTATTATCCTCTAATTGCCTACGCCTACATAGGGGCGTGTTTGTGCCATCCCCCGACAGAATGTGAATTTTACCAGTTATTTAATCCACATTCCTTCGCGATCGCCCAAATCAAAAGGAGGCACCTTTGCAAAGGTGCCTCCTTTTTTATGTTCAGCAAATCGAATTTTAAATTTTTACGATGTCATTTAGATCGCACTAACTCCAAATTTGCTTTTATCTTACCGTTACCAGGTTTTTGACCAATAAATTCTGTCTTTAGACAGGAGGCTACAGCAGAAATCAGTGCTTATTTAGACATTATCGCCGGTGTAAGTACGGAATCAATGACATGGATGACGCCGTTATCGGTAAGGATATCTGTTTTCAGCACCTTCGCGTCATTCACTTTGAAGCCGTCATCGGTGCTATCAATCCCCATAATGCCGCCCTCAACTGTCTCAGCGGAATCTATCTCGACGAAGTTATCGGTTCTAACATCCCCAAACAGGACGTGATACATTAAAATTTGCTTCAGCTTGGGGATGTTGTCCATCCAAGAAGCCAGTGTATCCTCTGGAATTTTGGCAAATGCTTCGTCGGTTGGAGCAAAGACAGTATAGGGTCCTGGACTCTTGAGAATCTCTAACAGACCAGCAGCCTCAAGAGCAGTAACCAGAGTTTTGAAAGATCCTTCGTTGGCGGCAGTTTCTACAAGGTCAGCCATGCGTTTTGATGATTTTAAGTGAGTGTCCTGTTTAGAGATACTCGCTAGAAGACTTGCAGTGCATCCTTCAAAAGTATTGAAGGCAAAAGTATTGAAGGCGCGATCGCTAATAGGTTAGCACCGCTACCCATTTCACTTCATTTCGCTAGCGTGCAGCCACTCATCAGATCCTCCAACCCCCTTAAACAACTCAACTACTGGAACGAATGCCACGCTCTTGTAGCTGCTGAATAAAAAAGTCTTCCAGAGAAGGACGGGATAGGTTCATTGTTGTCAGATGGGCATCCATCAGACGGAGACTAGCCAGAAACTCTTGGGGTTCGCCTTGCAAATGACCATGCCAACCATTATGCTCAAATGCCAAATCGGGTATCCAGCGTTTGAGAACCTCCAGGTTCCCGCCTTTGCCTCTGACGTGGTAGGATTCGGCGGTACCTAAGAGTTCATCAAGGGAGCCGACGCAAATCAGATCGCCTTGGGCGAGGATAGCGACGCGATCGCATATCTGCTCCACTTCCGCCAGAATATGACTATTAAAGAAAATAGTCTTTCCCTGCTTCTTAAGGGATAGAATAATCTCTCGCATCTGGTAACGCCCCATTGGGTCAAGACCCGACATCGGCTCATCCAAAAATACCAGTTCTGGATCGTTAATCAGCGCTTGAGCCATGCCTACCCGTTGCAGCATCCCTTTAGAATACTGACGCATCTGCTTTTTACGGGCAGCAGATTGAGCCAATCCGACTAATTCCAGTAGTTGGGGAATGCGTTGACGCTGTATGGATTTCGGGATTTGAAATAATCCAGCCGTAAATTGCAAAAACTCCCAGCCGGTGAGAAAGTCGTAGAAATAGGCGTTTTCCGGTAAATAACCGATGCGTTGTTTCACTTCGCGATTGCCCAAAGGTCTTCCCAGCAGTGCCCCTCGTCCACCTGTAGGGCGTACTATTCCCAAAAGCGTCTTTAACAGCGTCGTTTTCCCAGCCCCATTCGGGCCTAGCAGCCCAAACGTTTCCCCCTCAAGCACTGACAGCGTGCAGCTTTTGAGAGATTCGATTTTTTGATTTAGCCAAAATCCGGTGCGGTAAACCTTTCGCAGTTCAAAAGTCTGTACTACCGATTGACGGTAAACGGTAATCGGTTCCCCTGACTTATCTTCAACAGAATTCATATTAGTTCGGCAAGCGATCGCATTCTCTACAATATTATTGATTCCCTATTTTGCGGACTTTCGTATCAGTTTGGAATCATGGATGATATGAGTCCGATATCTGTTCTATTTCTTAGGGATAAACTGGGCGGATGCTTGTCTTAACTGAAGCCGAGTTTCGAGAATCGGCAGAATCCTCATTGCGTCGGGTTTTTCTGAACGACGACCCGTTTAACCAGCGTTTTGCACCGGATGTCCCGGCGAGAAGGATAATCTACGAGTATTTCTACCACATAGAGCCGCCGCTCATAGATGCCATAGTTGCAGCTGCTTGCCGTGTAGGAGACACTGGTTGTTACCTCTCAAATCTATGGCGTAACAAAGAACAAAACGAACGCCCCAATCACTGGTATATCCCTTTTTCTGAGATTTCAGCTTACATAACAGCCGATGACAAAGTATTTAACCATGCTTTGACTTCGGAGAATGTCCTCTATTCGCCGCAAGGAAAATGGGGAGTGATGATGTCTCACGAGCATCACGGTTTACTGGCGGGTACGCACGAGTTTATGGAAGAAATTCGTCGGCTAATACCAGACCTCGATCGCCAGGTGTATGGGTTCCTAGATTATTGGAAATACTGGTATAGCCAAGGTAAGAGTGCTGATGTAACTTGGCTACCGGGATTATTAACGCAGATTTACGGGCGAGAAACAGCAAAAACCATGCTGCGAGAAGCAGGTTTAAAGTCTATCTGGCGAAAATACAGTTCTGAACTTCCATTAACTTAGACTGGATTTAGGAGCTTTCAACAGAAGAGAAACGAATGGATAGATCCAAAATAGTTGCAATTATCACTGGGGCAATTTCTATAATTCTAGCGATCGCCTATTTACTACTGGTTCAGTTACTAGACTTCCGGGGTGAAATGCTTCCCGCGCCCACAAGTCAACTGCCGCCAGTCGTGCAAGTTGCCCAAATATCCGCGATTCAGCTTTTATAGAGAGCAATGTCTAATCGGAGTTACGCCATCCTCGGAACCGGGGCGCTGGGCGGCTACTACGGAGCTAAATTACAAAGAGCGGGGCTGAATGTCTACTTCCTGTTGCACAGCGATTACGAACAAGTCTGGCAACAGGGTTTAGTCATTGAGTCCCCAGACGGGGATTTTACCCTACCCCACGTTAACGCTTACCCTGACGCTGACAAGATGCCGCCTTGCGATGTGGTCGTTGTGGCGCTGAAAACGACGCAAAACCACCTGCTTCCTAAAATGCTGCCATTTATGGTTAAGGATGACGGCGTTGTTTTGGTGCTGCAAAATGGTCTAGGCGTTGAAGAGAAAGTCGCCAAAATTGTGGGTTCGGAACGGGTGATGGGAGGCTTGTGCTTTCTTTGCTCTAATAAAGTGGGACCGGGACACATCCGCCACCTAGACTATAAAGCGATTACGCTCGGCGAATATACCCCCGATTATCAACCCGCCGGGATTACCGAGCGAATGCGTCAGATTGCCAGTGACTTTGAAAGTGCTGACATTCCCATCCAACTTGCTGAAGACTTGCTGTTTGCTCGTTGGCAGAAACTGGTGTGGAATATCCCATATAACGGACTTTCTGTGGTTCTTGATGCGACAACAGATGAGTTAATGAGCGACCTTCACACTCGATTATTAGTTGAGCAGTTAATGGGTGAAGTGCTGGCAGGTGCATCTGCCTTTGGTCGGAGGATTCCTGATAGCTTTGTCGAAAAGATGCTCGATCACACGGCAAAGATGAAGCCGTACCGCACCAGTATGAAAATCGACTATGACGAAGGGCGTCCTCTAGAGGTGGAAACCATGTTTGGCAATCCGCTCCGAACTGCACAAGCAGCCGATGTTGATTTGCCGAGAATTGCGATGCTTTACCAGCAGCTAAAGTTTTTGGATGCAAGAAATCGCCAAAAATAGGGAGTTTTTTGGCTCAGGGGTTCCGATTATCTAAATACACTTAAAATTTCGGAAACCCATATCAATAACCCTTAATTATGAAATCAATGCCTATAGAAAATCCGATTTTTACCATCCCAAACGTTCTGTCAAAAGCAGAGTGTAATGAGTACATCGCTTTGACCGAGAACATTGGCTATACGGCTGCTGGTCTCGCTGTAGGCCAGGATGAATACATAATGGCTCCATCACTCCGAAATAACGATCGGGTGATTATGGATAATCCAGAGCTTGCAGCAAGTCTGTGGCGTCGTGTGGAGACTTTTGTTCCCAGAATCGATAACTGGCGTGCCATTGGGCTTAATGAGCGCTTGCGATTCTACCGATACGATCCGGGTCAGCGTTTCGCACCGCACTGCGATAGTAGTTATTGGCGAACAAACCGCGATCATAGCCGATTGACTTTTATGATTTACTTGAACGAAGACTTTGAGGGAGGCGAAACTCGGTTTTACTCACCTGACGTTTGTATCGTTCCTAAGAGCGGTATGGCGCTGTTGTTCATGCATGAACTCAAACACGAAGGCGTATCTGTTCTCCAGGGTCGAAAGTATGTAGTGCGCTCAGACGTGATGTATACGTATGCGAGAAAAGAGAAATCGAGGAAAGTTGACTTTTGAAAATGGGCGATCGCTCTACACGACCCAGAATACAGAATCCCGTATCTACAACGCCCTCTAGATAAAAAAATAGTTTTTATAAATTTACAAGTTTGGAATACTACTTGGGATAGGGAAATATAGGTTGTTCAGCTTAGGGTAAAGAAATAGAAATGGGAGATTGGGAACATAAGAATTCCCAATCTCCTATTTTGATAGCGAGAAGCTAAAAAGAGGGATTTAAAGGTTTTTGAGCATCTCAAAATTTGTCATTTTATGAGTCATGAAAGAGAGTTAGAAGTGAGGTTCTCCTTTTTTCAATCGTTCTTGTAGATTTTGGCGATATATTCTGGTTTTTTATCAGATCCCTTGTTGTCTGACAAAGTTCTGCCACTAAAAGCGAAAAAGATCCAGGTGAAGGCGATTGCTGCAATTGTTAATTCCATACAAATTTCTCCAGGTAGAGCGAACTGTCCCATTGAGCTTATTAATCACCTCAAGGATTGCTTTATCCGGATAAATTTGAAGTTTGCATATTAAATTTACAAGGCGTAAATGCTTCACCTCAACCTGAGAATCCAAGCTAGGAATTAGGCTAGGAATTATAGGGAACGCATAGCCGATTCCGGGAAAGGAGCTGGAGGGTTCGGGTTGTTTAGTGCAAACTGTGTATTTCCCAGACTTCCAACTCCCCAGTTCCGATTTCAACTTTCAAGACGATTGATGACGGCGATCGGATTCAGGTTCAGGTGTAGCTTCTGGTTCTTTCGCTTCTGCTAAAGGTTTGACGACTCGCGCGATCGCTTCTTGCACAAATGTCTTGATAAACTCATCCCGGCGATTTAGCTGAAACTGTCGCTGTACGACTTCAGTAATTCCACCATCGCCCCAATCTTGATCGTGACGGAAGTATTCAATAAAACTCTTCCCGGCGATTCGAGTCAAATAAGCGGCGGTAACGCCTTGAATCACCTTACCAATGGGATAGGCGGCGACACTCAGTTGGAGGACTCTAGAAAGCAACTCAATTGCTCCTTGGACAATCCCCAAGCTAGCAAGAGTTTTCCCTAAGGAAAGCGCTAATTCGCGCCCTCGATCCATATTCAGTTCGCAACCGTAAATTCTGCCAATTTCTACAACCATTTGGGCATTTACAGCAGCGGTTGCTAGCAAATCCACTACTGGCAGGGGCGTCACGGTGATGACACCTGCACCAATCCACTGAAAACGTTCTACCACCTTCTCCGCTTGGCGTCTGCGCTGACCATCTAGCAGGCGTCGCGCTTCGTCTCCCAGCCGCTGAGATTGGAGTAGGATGTTGTCAGCGACTAAGTCTTCCCCTTCGGCTCTGAGAACTACCGCCATGCGGCGAATTAACGGCATTACATCGGGTTCGGGTTGGAAGGTTTCGCCACTTTCCAACTCAGCTGGCTGGGGATTCGCAGCGATCGCAACCACATCAGCAGTGGCGATAAATCCCCGCACTCGTTCCCGCAGACGTGCCAGAATCGTTTCCTTATCGGTGTCTGTATAAAGATCGGTTTTGTTGAGGATCAGCAGCGATCGCTTGCCAATCTCTGCCAAGGTTCGCAACGGGTTATACTCTGACTGCCGCAAGTCATTATCTACGACAAATAACAACAAATCTGCTTCAGTCGCCAATTGCCGTGCTAGTTGCTCTCGCTGAGTTCCCGCCACCCCTGCTTCTAAAATTCCGGGCGTATCGGTAATCAAAATTTGCCGATTTAATCCTTTCAACTTGAGAACGTAAGTTTCCCCCACCTCCGTCGTTCCCATTGGCGAGTCTACCCGTCCCACCATGCGCCCAATTAGCGCATTTACCAGAGAAGTCTTGCCAGCGGAACCCGTCCCAAATACAACGACTAACAGTTCCCCACGCGCTAGATTTGCTTCGATTTCGCGCGATCGCTCCAGCAATGCCTGCCGCGACACCTCATCCTGAATCTGTGCTACTTGCTGCCGCACTGCTTTGAGGGTTTCTGAAGCCGCCTCTGTCTTCGCTTCCGGGACTTTCGGCAATCTGCGGCGTTGCCGCGAACCTTTTGCAGTCCCCTGAAGAATCATCACATAGTAGATAAACCCACCGATTAGCACCCCCAGTAGGACAATCAGCAACAAAAGCAGCAGATTTCCCAACAAAGGTGCCGTAAAAGAAATCTGGATATACAGCCGATAGAGAGAATTAATCAGCCACAGCATCAGCCCCAGAATTACACTGAGGCCAACGATCAGCGTTAATAAGCGCGACAGGGGCATGAACGGGATTGTGGTAAGGAGATGCTTCTAATCTTAATCTCCCTATCATTGTCTGCTATCAGCAACAGGCAAGAGATGCGTCCAGAAACAAAGTAGAGCCGATTGCTGTGATTTTTCTCCGACTGGATGATTAAAATAAAGCGTCTTTCTGCGTGATTCTAAAGAATCAAAAATTATAATACAAGCTAGATTTTCAAATTATCCTCCACCGGATAGATCAATGAACCCTGAGCCAAACATCAGGAAGCCTCAGATACGCTTAGATAGTGCGTTCCCTCACGCAGCCAGTATCTCAGGCTGGCTCAGCCGGGTCACTGGTCGTTTCAGCGTTAGCCAAAAGATTAGTTATGGATATGGGCTGACCCTTGGCATTGCCATTTTGGGAACGGCTGCCGGATTTATGATTGGAGATTACTATCAGCAACGGGCTACGAAGTTACGTGAATATAGTAACCAAGAACTAAACCTTCTCCATCGCTTGCAAAATGGCGTACTACAGGCACGTACGCACCAACAACAGTTGATTCCGTTAGCAGAGAAACCGGAATTGTTTTGGAACGAATACTCCCATTTTCTGGAGCATACTGCTGAAATTAAGCGGGTATTGTCTCAAATCAAATCTTATACAAATAGTGCCATTTATCAACGCGAGGCAGCGGCTCATGTACACGCTGATGGAATCCCCAGGTTTCTACAAATTTACGAAAACGTACCAGAAATCTATTTTCGGCAGCTTGATGAATTAGTACAGCAACTTGAGCTGTCTCATTTAAAGCCAGAGAAAATTCAGGAAGCACAAAAAATCCTGATAAATTTTACGAATGGTTCTGAAGCACTGAAGTTTGATGATTTATCAGACGACTTAACTGAAGTCATTAATCGCTCTTATCAGGATGTTAAGCAAGCAGAATTTGCCTTGATTGCTGCGGAAACAATTCGATTTCAAATCATTGTTGCAAGCATTTTGTTGTCAATTGCGATCGCTATCCTTTTAGCCATCTACACTTCTCGCGCCATTGTCCGTCCCCTGAAAGCGGCAACCGATGTAGCGCAGCAGACAACTCAAGAATCTAATTTTGACTTGCAAGTGCCGATTACAACTGAAGATGAAGTGGGAATGTTGGCAACCTCCCTCAATCAGCTCATCCACCAAGTGGGACACCTTTTGCAAGAACAAAAAGCAGACAGCGAGTTGCGCCTGATCCAGAGTGAGAAAATGTCTAGCTTGGGACGAATGCTTGCCGGAGTCGCCCATGAAATCAATAATCCGGTTAACTTCATCTATGGCAACTTGGGTTATGCGGGTGACTACGTTAAAGAACTTCTTGCATTACTAGAAACTTACCAAGCTGAAATTCCCAACCCTCCTAAAGCGATTCAAATTCAAGCCGAAGAAATCGATATTGATTTTCTTAAACAAGACCTACCCAAAGTTCTGCAATCGATGAAAGTTGGCTCTGATCGAGTTCGACAAATTGTTCTAAGTTTAAAAGATTTCTCTCGCCTGGACGATCCAAAACCGAATTCTGTAGATTTGCACGCCTGTCTTGAGAGTACCTTGCTGATTCTGAATAATCGGATTAAAAACAATATAAAAATTATTAAAAACTACGGCGATATCCCAACCATTGAAGGTTATACCGGGTTGCTTTATCAGGTATTTATGAATCTACTCAGCAATGCAATTGATGCTTTGGAAGAGACAAAAGAGTTTGGAGAAATCGTTATTTCTACAGAACGTCTCAACAAGGACACAGTGGGGGTGCGGATTGCTGACAATGGTTCTGGCATTGCGCCCGAACATCAGGAGAAAATCTTTGATGCCTTTTTTACTACTAAACCGAGAGGCATTGGAACAGGCTTAGGTCTAGCGATCAGCCGTGAGATTATCGTAGAAAAACATGGCGGTAAATTTAGCTGCAACTCAGAAGTTGGGAAAGGGACAGAGTTAGCGATCGCCCTCCCTATCAAACATCAGGTCAGTGTCGCATCAACATCAACAACCAAAATTCTCTGCTAATAGCTAGAGGCGAACGACAGCCCAAAAGTGGGACATTTTGTTCAAGTTATCGGAGTAAAAAGAGTTATGGGACTTTTTGACCAAATTATCAATGCCTTAGACAGTCCAGATCGCGCAGCGACTCCCGGACAGATGGATAATATTTTTGGCACCGTGCAGCAGGTCAGCAATAATTATGGTGCCGACCCGTCAGCAGTGCAATCTACAATGTCCCTTGTAGGTAACTACGTGCGCTCTGCTCTACAACAGAAGCAAGCTACCGAAGGCCCTCAACAAGCGCAAGCCCTTGTCAATCAATATGGCGGCACTTCTCCCAATCCTCAAGCTGTTGATGCGCTTTTTGGTTTTTCTCAAGTGCCGCAAATCGTGCAAGTAATTGCTCAAAGAACCGGCTTGAATCCGGCGATGATTCAACAGATGTTGCCGATTCTCGTTCCCCTGGTGTTAAATCTTCTAAAAACTGGCTCCAGCGCTCAAAATCCGCACGGGTCGAATCCAGTTCTGAATACTTTCTTAGATGCCGACCGCGATGGCGATGTTGATATTGCTGATGCGATGCAGTTAGCAGCTCGCCATCTGGGTAGATAAAGCAGGGAATGGGTAATGAGTATCCCATTACTCATTACCCATTATTAATATCTAACCGCTCAACCCCCTCAATTTCCAAAATCAAATCGGCACCATAGACTTTAGACGGCGTCTGGAAACCAACACTCACCTGTCCGGCAAGCACCTTGGTAACAATTGCCAGCGCTGTCATTGCTGTGAGCGTATAGCCTTCGGGGCATTGCAGTCGGGATACCTTAGTTGCGCCATCATCTGACACCTCTCCCCACAATTTAGTTTTCCCCTGTTGCCTCTGTGCATCGGTTGGGCCTGGTGGTTGAGCTTGGATTAGACGTTTCTGTAAGCTTTGTATGGGTGGCGACCCCAATAACCAACCCAAATATCTACTGGCTACCAGCGTCCAGTAAGTGGGTGGAGAGGTTGCCATATAAACCTCAATATTGGGAATCCCTGTGCTGTAGAAAGCGGTAGACACATCTCCCCAAGGAATTGTCGTGCCTAAAACGGGACCTTCTCCAAAGTCGATGGTTCGAGTTTTCCAGGCGGTCGGAACCGGAGTCAGAACCCCACCCCGCCGCACTAAGCCTCCTTGCTTCTGAGCTTCCACGATGGTTGTGGCAGTTCCCCGCGATGTCTGACCGGCGGTGAAAGCCAGAGTAAGACTTGTTGCTGAAGGTAACTGTCGCTTGAGATGAGCCGCAAGACAGTCAGAGGGGACGACATCAAAACCGACGCCAGGAAGCAGCATCACGCCTGCTTTTCTTCCCTCAGCATCTTTGGCAGCGATCGCCTCGAATACTGGGACTTCTCCGGTAATATCCAAGTAATGCGTTTTTGTCCGCAGGCACCCTTCAACCATTGGCTTGGAGGTGCGGGAGAATGGCCCTGCACAGTGGAGTACCGCTGTGACATCCTTCAGTGCCGCATCCACGGCGGACTCATTTTCTAGGCTAAAGGCGCGGTGTTCTAAACCAAGCGATGTCGCTAACGGCTGCAACTTGTCGGAATTGCGTCCTGCCAGAATCGGGCGTAACCCTTGCTGCACTGCCAATCGCGCAATCAGGGTTCCGGTATAGCCATTCGCACCGTATAACAAAAAGTTTGAGGACATCAGTACAGGAGTTACGACACACCAGAGATAGGAAGTGATCGCTCTTTTTATCCCGCTTTGTCAATCGAGGGTATAACAGTTGAGCGACTGCATACTTCTATTGTCCGCTTGGGAGTGTTTTCTTCAATACGGCAAAAGGTACAGGTAAGATGACAGAATGTTTGCTTGACTTTGCTTCCTCCCCTAGGATAGCTACATCACTGATTCAATCGTCTCGCCCCTGAAACTATGTTGGCTGCAATTTTATTTGACTTGGACGGGACTCTGGTAAATACTGACCGAATCCATTACAAATCTTGGCAGGATATTTTAAAACAATACGATATTGATATTGACGAGAATTTTTACCAAAACCGGATTAGCGGACGCCTCAATCCAGTCATTATCCAAGATATTCTCCCTCAGTTATCCTTAGCAGAAGGCGAACAACTCGCTGAAGCGAAAGAAGCTTATTTCCGAGAATTATCGCCAGAACTTAAACCCTTGGCTGGACTTTCTAAAATTTTGGCATGGACAGAAGAATTAAAGTTGCAACGAGCAGTTGTCACCAATGCACCGCGTAAAAATGTCTACTTTATGCTAAAAGCGTTGGGTTTAGCAGATACCTTCGCCACCGTTGTTTTAGCGGAAGAAGCGATCGCAGGCAAGCCCGACCCCGCTCCCTATCAGCTGGCGTTGGATTATTTTGGGATTAAAGCAGAACAAGCGATCGCGTTTGAAGACTCCCCCTCCGGTATTCGTTCATCGGTAGGCGCAGGCATTTTGACAATTGGCATTGCTTCCACCTACGATCCCCAAATTCTCTGCGACTGCGGGGCAATTTTTGCAGTGCCTGATTTTACCTCTTCGCAGTTGTGGGCATGGCTGGATTCTCCCGCAAACAATGAGACAGGTTTATCTTCTCTGAATCATCAAGTCCGCAATACATAACCAACACCACGCACGGTTTGAATCAAACGCTTTTCGTTATTTTCTTCTAGTTTTAAACGGAGGTAACGAATATAAACTTCGATGATATTAGAGTCGCCCATAAAGTCGTAGCCCCAGACTTGCTCCAGAATGCGATCGCGCGTAATCACTTGCCGAGGATGGGCGAGTAAATGTTCTAGTAGATCGAATTCTTTTGCTGTTAACTCAATCGCGCGATCGCCTCGATAAATTTCTCGTGTCTGTCGATTTAAACTTAAGTCTTCAAACTGTAATAAATCAGAATTTTCTTTTTGATTTCTTCGCAAGTGAGCGCGGACTCTCGCTAATAATTCTTCAATACTGAAGGGTTTAACAACATAGTCATCTGCCCCGGCATCTAAACCAGCCACGCGATCGCTGATTTCATCTTTTGCAGTTAATAAAATAATTGGCACTTTATTTCCGGTTGTTCGCAGGCGGCGACAGAGTTCTAACCCCGATAATCCTGGCAGCATCCAGTCTAAAATCACTAGCTCCGGATTGGATTCTCGCGCTGTTGTCAGCCCCGATAAACCGTCGTGAGCTACGCTAACTTGGTATCCTTCATAGGTTAATTCTAGTTCGAGAAATCGAGCCAGTTTGACTTCATCTTCTACCAACAAGATATGTGCTGCCATCAGATGTTAATCCTTAGCCATTACAGGTCTAACAACGGACTCTTTGCTTAATTAAGGTGCGGGTAAGATGACTGTAAAAACGCTACCTTCACCGAGTTTTGATCTCACCGTGACACTCCCATCCATGCCTTCAATCAGGGTTTTAACGATAGATAAACCCAAACCGGCACCACCCGTTGAACGTCCCCTAGCTTCATCCACGCGGTAGAAGCGCTCAAAGATATGGGCTTGTTTTTGCAGAGGAATACCACAACCCTTGTCACAAATTTGGATGGTCACATTGTCGTGAGTTTGAGCTAATTTTATTGTGACAGGTTCGTTGGGTTCAGAATATTTTAAGGCATTATCGATTAAGTTGAGTAATACTTGTTTAAGACGGTTGCGATCGCTTCTAATTTCAATTGGGTAGGAACTTGTCTCAATCACTATTTCTCGACTGCTAAATTGCTGTGCCATTCCTACCACCTCTGCCACCAAATCGTTTATAAAAAAGCTTTCCAAATGGAAATGCATATAACCACTATCCGCTCGTGCCAAATCGAGTAAATCTTGCAATAAGTGAATCGTGCTATCTGTCTCAGAAGCAGCAATTTCCAGGGCTTCTTGCTGGGCTTCTGTTAAATTTGTACTTCGTCGCAAGGTACTTTGGAGATAGCCATAAACAATCGTTAAAGGTGTCCGCAATTCATGGGAAACATTACTGACAAATTGCCTCTGCTGTTCCCAAGCTTGCGACAGGCGAGACAACATCATGTTAAATGTATTGGCTAATTCTTTAACTTCACTCGGAGCCTGCTCAAGATGCAGTTGTGCTTGTCCTAAATCTTCTACGGAGATGACTTGAGTCATTTGGCTCATTTGTCGCAATGGTTGAAGCGATCGCTTGATATAGATAGCAATTGCTACCGTACTTGTTACAATTGCTACGATATAAGCAATTCCCATGCTACGAATCACCGCTTCAAACATGGTTTGTTCGCTAGTGATATCCTGCGCCACATAGAGATTGCCGATTTTTGTACCCTTTACGATTAAAGGAATACCACAAATCAGTAAGTAACGTTGGTTAATTTGATAAATTTCGGGTTCGATTGTCATTCCCGACAGGGACAGCAATTGGGTAGAAGTGTCGTTACCTTGCCAAGGTGGCGCAACCAGCGTTATGGATTTAGCAGCGATCACTTTATTAGGATAAGCCACCCAGATAAGTAAATTTGGCGTGGTGCGGTTATCAATTGCCTTTTTCAGCCCAGTCTCTACAGACATCATTTCACTGTAGAGTTCGACATCCTGTGGAAAACGCTTTGTAATATGCTGAATATTTTGCTTAGGGGAACTAATCAGAAGCTGCTGCATTTTCCAACTCGTCCAAATGGCAATGCTACTGATTCCGAAGATTGAAACAGCCGTAATTCCGACTGTTAGGCGAAACTGAAGTGAAAACGGATCGATTTTCTGTTTGATTTTGCTAATTACCTGTTGATAGCTCCTTATGAATGACATGAATTAAAAGTTTTAGCCATCTAGAGACTCTACTGGCTTCCAGCTTAACCATAAATCCTGAGAAAATCCTGAGATTACTTATGAAAGATTGCAAGTATTATATTTCGGTTGATATACGGTTTCATTCTTGTAGAGGTAGGCTTGATAAGCAGATACCTAATTCCTGCCTAAAATTGGGATAAACCCGCCCTCCGTCGCCTAGGAAAGGAGAATGTAGCAATTCTAGGCGATCGCCGATCGAAAGAGTGCTGCTTAGTTTTACAATGAATTGGCGAAATCTGATAGCTCAAAGTCAACAAATCAATGGGACCTTCTCTCAAGCTTCCTCAAAAAATCATGCTGCTTGGTTCGGGAGAACTCGGCAAAGAATTTGTCATCGCTGCTCAACGTCTTGGCAACCATATCATTGCAGTGGATCGCTATCATAATGCTCCAGCAATGCAAGTAGCTGATGAATTTGAAGTAATTTCTATGCTCAGTGCTGATGACCTAGAAGCCGTCGTGCAAAAACATCAGCCAAATTTAATTATTCCGGAAATCGAAGCGATTAGGACGGAGAAACTGATTGAATTTGAAAAGAGAGGGTTTACAGTCATTCCGACTGCTACTGCTACCCATTACACGATGAATCGAGACCGAATTAGGGAACTCGCCCATCAGCAGTTAGGAATTAGAACCGCAAAATATGCTTATGCAACAAAGTTAGAGGAATTTATTGATGCTTGCGACAAAATTGGATTTCCAAATGTCGTAAAACCTGTGATGTCATCCTCTGGAAAAGGTCAATCGGTTGTCAATTCGAGCGATGAGGTTGAAGCGGCATGGAAGTATGCGATCGAAGGTTCTAGAGGAGATACTCAAAAAATTATTGTTGAAGAGTTCATTCCCTTTGAATTAGAAATAACATTGCTAACGATTAAGCAGTGGGATGCTCCAACCATTTTCTGCCCTCCTATCGGTCATCGTCAAGAAAGGGGGGATTATCAAGAATCCTGGCAACCAGCAGCCATGCCAGAAAAATTGCTTTTGGAAGCCCAGGCGATCGCGCAAAAAGTTACCGATGCTTTGGGAGGCGCTGGTATCTTCGGGGTAGAGTTCTTTATTACAAGAGATTCCGTAATTTTCTCCGAACTTTCTCCCCGACCTCATGATACGGGAATGGTGACATTAATTTCTCAAAATTTGAATGAATTTGAATTGCATCTAAGAGCGGTTTTAGGCTTGCCAATTCCTAAAATAGAACTATTAGGGGCTTCAGCAAGTGCGGTAATTCTGGCAAGTAAGCATTCAAATTCGATCGCTTTTATGGAGCTGCAAGAGGCTTTGTCTGAACCAGATGTAGACATCCGGTTATTTGGTAAGCCCAATTCTCGTCCTAACCGCAGAATGGGAGTCGCTTTGGCGAAAGCAAGTAATGTCCAAGAGGCGCGAGATAAAGCGACTAAAGCCGCTAGCAAGATTAAAATTGTTAATCAAGACGATCATTATTGACGCTTGATTATTAGAGATTCCCCTAACCCCCTTTTTTAAGGCGGGTTAGGATAAAATTTACCTTTCTATAAAGAATATAGGGTGGATAAAATATGTTGTCTTTAAATATAAAAATTGTATTAATAGAGAAATTAGAATTCAGGAGTTAGTCAGGTTGAACGATTCCATTTTTTCTGATATTCAAAACCATTGGGCACAAGAGTGTATCCAACAACTGCAAGAGCGAAATCTGATCAGCGGCTACCCAGATGGTACCTTTCGTCCCAATGCACAGGTGACGCGGGCAGAGTTTGCGGCGCTGGTGCGAAAAGCGTTTCCTAATGCTGTCCCGATTCGGAATGCAATTAACTTTGTGGATGTGCCTTCAAGTCATTGGGCTTATCAGGCGATTCAAGTTGTTTATCGGGCGGGTTTTTTGTCTGGCTATCCGGATCGTACATTTAAGCCCAGTCAGGCGATTCCGCGAGTGCAAGCTTTTGTAGCTTTGGCATCGGGGTTGAAGTATGGCGCTACCACAAATCCCAACGAGATATTAAAAAAGTATTTTGAGGATGCGGCGCAGATTCCCAATTATGCAATTGGCGCGGTCGCATCTGCAACCGAAAAATATCTGGTCGTCAATTATCCGAATGTCCGACGCTTTAACCCCAATCAGAATGCCACTAGAGGCGAGATTGCGGCTTTGATTTGTCGCGCTTTGAGCATTTCTGGGGTGCCGTTGCAGTATATTCCGGGGATGGAATTTGTGGTCATTGGGTTGCAATTTGATGAAGCTGAAGCTTTTTCGGAAGGATTGGCACGAGTCAAAATTGCTGATAAGTGGGGTTATATCGATAAAACAGGTAAATTCGTAATCTCGCCACAATTTGATGAAGCAGAGGCTTTTTCTGAAGGAGTGGCGCTAATTAGACAATACGCGCCAAAGAGGCAGTAATGGAAACTCGCGGTGTCTGGATTACCACTACAGATAGCAAAGTCCTGAATTCTCGGCAAAACATTGCGGCGGCGATGGATTTCCTCGCTCAAACTGGGTTCAATGTAGTTTTTCCTGTTATTTGGAATAGCGCCTTTACGCTATATCCCAGTAAAGTGATGCAGGACAATTTTGGAGTCGAAATTGATCCGCGATATCGCGATCGCGATCCCTTAGCTGAAATGGTAACTGAGGCGCGTCGAGTTGGACTTGCGGTGATTCCCTGGTTTGAATATGGATTTGCCGCTTCTTACAATCAAAATGGTGGACATATTCTCGCGAAAAAACCTGATTGGGGTGCCCGCGACAGCAGCGGCAATTTAGTTAAAAAGAACAGTTTCGAGTGGATGAATGCCCTTGATGTTGAAGTGCAGGAATTCTTACTCAATTTAGTGCTAGAAGTTGTCAAAAATTACGATATCAGCGGCATTCAAGGGGATGATCGACTGCCTGCACTTCCAAGTGAAGGGGGCTACGATCGACGAACAAGCGATCGCTACTTTCAGCAGTTCTTCCAAAATCCTCCGCAAAACCCGAAAGATCCGCAATGGCTTCAGTGGCGTGCGGATATTCTTACCGATTTCTTAACTCGCCTCTATCAAGAAGTCATTAATATTAAGCCAGAATTACTGATTTCACTGGCACCAAGCCTCCACGGTTGGGCACTTCAGGAATATCTGCAAGATCCCAAAGCTTGGAGCGATCGCGGGTTGGTTGATATGATGCATCCACAGTTGTATCGCCGCGATTTCTTAAGTTACAAACAACTGGTTGATACTCTTGTCGCCAAGCAATTTACCCCGGAACAGCTACCCACCCTGATGCCCGGTATTTTACTCAAAGTCGGGGGATATCGCATCAGCGCCGACTACTTGTTGCAAGCGATCGCTTACAATCGCTTTTGTGGCATCCAAGGCGAAGTTTTCTTCTTCTACGAAGGGCTGCGAGAAGACAACGACGCCTTAGCCAAAGCCTTGCGTTCTGGCCCCTACTCCCAGCCTGCACCCTTTAATCCCTCACAATTAAAACAGCTTGGCTTTACCAGTCGGAGAATTGGCGGAAAATATAGCTATATCGACTCGACCGGAAAAAGCGTCAGCCAGCCGCAATTTGACTGGGTGGATTCCTTTTATAGCGGGCTGGCGCGGGTCAAAATGGGCTATAAATGGAGCTTTATTGATAAAAACGGAAAACTGATTAGCCGATTCCAATTTGATAGCGCCGAGCATTTCCAAGAAGGGCTAGCAGTGATAAAAATTGGTAGCAAATATAGTTATATCGATAATACGGGGAAACTGATTATAGGGTTGCAATTTGATGAAGCTAAGTCTTTTTCAGGAGGTTTAGCAGCAGTCAAGATAGAGAACAAGTGGGGCTATATTGATAAGACGAATCCTGAAGCGCTAAATCCGCCTCAGGGCTGGATAAACAACTTTTTGGTTCGCTTCCAAACTATTCTTAATCCAAACACCCTCAAAATTCCTCCGCAATTTGATAGCGCTGATGCATTTTCGGGAGGAATGGCACGCATTAGTGTTGGCGGAAAATATGGTTATATCGACACGACCGGAAAGCTGGTAATATTGCCACAATTTGAGGACGCTAAATCTTTTTCAGAAAAATTAGCAGCGGTAAAACTTGCTGGAAAATGGCGGTATATCGATAGAACTGGGAAGGTCGTAATATTGCCGCAATTTCAGGATGCTGAGTCTTTTTCAGAAGGGCTAGCGGCAGTCAAAATTGCTGGCAAGTGGGGCTATATTAACAAGGCAGGGAAACTGGTCATTCCCACAGAATTTGACAACGCTCAACCCTTTTCTCAAGGGTTGGCGCTGGTTAATATTGGTGGATCGTGGCGTTCAAGCGGTGAGAATGGCGAATGGTCTTTCAGCGGCGGGAAATGGGGCTACATTCGGAACGTGCTGTCTTGAAGAACTGAGGGCTGTAAGGGCGGGGTTTCACGGCTGCTACTGAGTTGCGGGTGGCAAACGCGATCGCACAGACTGAGCAAAGTCCTCGCGTCCAATCTCTAATTGTGGTGGAACGCCGTTGGGATAGGTTTGAGTGATTAAAGCTTGTAGTTTTTGAATTCGGTTCTCAGGGTTAGGGTGAGTGCTGAAAAACTCCGGAGATGCACCGCCACTCCTGGCACTCGCCAGAATCTGCATCACTTCGAGGCTGGCTTTAGGGTTGTAGCCAGCTTGCGCCATAAACTGAACGCCAAGGCGATCGCTTTCTAGTTCGTCCTCTCTTCCGTAGCGCAGATTGACAATCTGGTTCACTGCTTGGGCAATCACTTGTGCCTGCCGACCGCCACCTTGGTCATCACTCGCTGCGACTCCAACCGCTGTCACCAGCGCTGTACCGAGTTGCTGCTTTGCCAAGCGTTCCGCCCCGTGTCGCCCCACAACGTGCCCAACCTCGTGCCCCAGCACAGACGCCAGTTGCGCTTCAGAAGAAAGACGACGCAATAAACCCGCAGTAATGAAAATTTGTCCTCCCGGCAACGCGAAGGCATTAATCGTTTGAGGGTCGCGCAGCAGGTGAAATTCAAAAGGATAGCCAGAAGTCTTCGCCTTTGACTCCTGCACCACCTCATTGCCTACTTTGTCAATATAGTTTTGTAGCGCCGGATCTGGGTACAGACCGCCAAATTTTGCCGCCATTTGCGATCGCGCTTGCAGTCCCAAGACGACTTCCTCCTTGGGCGAAAGTTGCACCCGCTGCTTTTCCCCAGTTACCGGGTTCTCCACCGTCGTAGTGCAGTAACTAACTAACCCAAATAGCATAAGTAACAGTGCAATTCCCAGCCGGATCAGCGCTCTCACTGCTTATTCTCCCGATTTATTCGTCCGAAGGGTATCATACTGCCCGATAATTTCACATCAGTCTGAGGGCTACTTCGTTAAATGTTCCTACTGTACAAAGGCGATTCTAGAGCTTGAAACCAAGAGCCCGTTTTCCCTTTCCCCGATGTTAAATATTATTAATTGACTTGAGATTTCGGCGCAATCAATGAGGAATTAGCTTTGTGGGAACTCGCTCGTGAAAAAAAATGCCGCTTGCCTATCTTTTGGGGTAAAGACACTTATATCGTGTGGCAGATAGGATTGCTCTATTTGAACTGTTAATCTGTAAATGTAAATAAGAGACTATTAAGGAATCAGAACCATGAATATTATTGCTTGGATCGTTTTAGGTCTGATTGCTGGTGCAATTGCTAAAGCTATTTATCCGGGTCATCAAGGCGGCGGGATTCTCGGAACCATCGTACTAGGTATCATTGGAGCTTTCGTAGGCGGTAGTATCGGTACTTTCCTGAGTACGGGAACTCTAACATTAGCAGCTTCTAGCTTGAGTATCCCTGGAGTTATTGTCGCTGTTTTAGGCGCAATTGTTGCAGTCTTCCTGTGGAACTTACTCACTCGCCGCGCCGCTTAAGTAGCGCGACATCTGCCACTTCGTTCGGCAGATTCAAAATGCTCAATCTGCGATCGCAGCTCTTGGGCAAGTCTTGGGCAACTGATTAATTTTCAAGGAAGTGAAAATTGCGTTGTAATAGACGACAGGTAAGTAGTATCCGCCTCGTCAGTAGGGGAGTCTCTGATACTCCCCTACACTTTCAATGCAATGAGAGCAAAGAACGCGATCGCTTGGCTCAAGATTGATATTTTTTGAGTGAAGTATGAAACTTCAGGATTTTTCAATCTTGCCGTACAAAGTTATTTTATGGCTTTGAAAATAGCTTTGAAAATAGCTTTGAAATAACTGCCAGAGCCTGCATCTACCCTTCGTATAAAAGTTCCAGATAAAAATCAAGATAAAAATTGAAGGTTGAAACAGACAGGCTGCAACTATAGCCCTGCGAACCATTCATAACCTTGATCTTCCCAATAGCCTTTATAAGGTAACAAATCGCTAACTAGCGTAATGCTTGTCACCCATTTGCTTTGCTTGTATCCAAGTTTAATCGGGGAAGCTAGACGTAGAGGGGCACCATTCTCAACCGATAAAGGCTGACCATTTTTTTGATACGCCATGAGAGTTTGGGGATGCAAAACAGAAGCGATATCCCAGCTTTCGTAATAACCATCCGCTGATTTAAAGTAAGCATAGCGGACATTCTCTTTCGGTTGAGCGAGAGATACAATTTCTCGCAGTTGGATTCCCCCCCATTGCACAATTGCCGCCCAACCTTCAACGCAGACATGGCGAATTGTCATTGAGGATGAAGGCATTCGCTGAATATCCGCCATACTAAGGCTGATAGGGTTATTAACCTCGCCATTCACATTTAGGCGAAACGCAACAGGGTCTATTTGTGGTGTAAAGTCAAATGTATTAATAATTAAAGCATCTGGCTCAATCTGACTAGCAGGAAATTCAGGTACAGGTTTTTGAGGATTTAGCAGTAACTCTTCAACGCTTTGGTTGAGGGGTTCAAAAGCTTTGCCAGCAATCCCCTCAAACACGCTGAACGCACAACCCCCCAGAAGTAAACTGATACTGGAAAGTCCTGATAATTGTAGAAATCTGCGACGGGGAACTTGAATTAAACCCATAAAATCTCTCTAAAACCTTCCTAAGCAAATAAGATTGCTATACCAAAATACAAAATCAATCAACAGAAAACTATAAAAAATTTAGTAGGCTCCTCTTGAGAGATGAAACCTAGAATAAGGTGAATTTTGCGATCGCTCAAGCCAACCTACGGCTCATTATAAAATACCGCTACCAAAACATAGAATCAATTAACCGAGAACCTCCTACTCTAAGAGCTAGCCAAGAGTGAACCATTGCAAAGAGTATGACAGTTGGCACACTCATAAAGTGAACAATTCGCAATGCTTGCCAATCGCCAAATAAATCAACAATCCAGTGAAACTGAGCTGGTTTATACATTCCCAGTCCGCTGAGCAAAGCTAGCAGTAAAATTGGGATAATTGCGGTATAAGCAATTCGATGCCAAGCATAAGCAATGCGCTTTGGGTTGTGGCTCAATTGCAGTGCCTTCACATCCTTCTCACCTACAAATCGATGCTTCCAGCGCCGCGTAATCAAAATATAAATCCCGTACCAAACTAAATTTAGAGAAAATAGCCACATGGCAGCAAAATGCCAATGTCTACCTCCAGCAAGCCAGCCGCCCAGCAAAAACAAGGGTGGAAAATGCCAACCACCGCGTCCGCCAAAAACTGGATTGGCATTGTAAATCTGTAGTCCACTGGTAATCATTAAAAGCAAGCTAATAATGTTAATCCAGTGAAATGATTTTGCCGCCAAAGCTTGTGTTGGTAGCAGTGGCGGGCGAGGTGTTTGGGAGGAAATAGACGAACTCATAGATTTATAACGAAAAATTGGTAGTCCTAAATACGTAAGGATGCATTGTAGTAGTGGACAAAGTACCACACTGCACCAACATGATTCTCTAACTTCTTGGAAAACGATAACGTCTTTCTCACTAACCGGGATACTCGCTACCGTAAGGTGCAATTGAAGCGCTCAATTAAACTTGTTTGACCACTATCCTTGCCCACACTAGATAAGCTCGGCAGAAATAACCCACCAGTCTAGGTTTCATCTAAAAAATCCTCAAACTTCCATTGAAAGGGTTGGGCAAAGATGCGATTGTAGTAGGCAATAAAGTCAAGAATTGGTAGTGCTAAACAAGTAATAATGCATTGTAGTGATGGATAAAATACCAGATAGCACCAATGTGGTTCTCCAACGATTTTGAAAAGGACAAGGTTTTTCGGACTAGCCGAGATACCCGTTGCCTCAACGTATTGTTGAATCGCTCAATGTAGATGGATTTTCAAGCTAAAAGAGCGTCAAATAATGCGATAAAAATGCGATCGCTTCTTTTACGATCCTTTTGTGAAAGAGAACGAAGGGGTGTTGTATATAACAGCACCCCTTCTTCGTCAGTATGATATCAGTTGGCTTTTGAGCGATGATGACTCACCCAATTTTCGCTTCCCTACTGATTGTTACGCCAGCTAGCTTCATTCATGTCTTGCCAGACATCATCAAGTAGCGACTCTGATGGATTTTCTTCCTTTTCAGACAGTTCTGGAAATTCCAAATCATCCGCACCAAAGCCTGATTCACCAGTGAGATCCAGATCGTCCGCACCAAAGGCTGATTCCCCTGTGAGATCCAGTTCTTCCACGGCGAAACCTGATTCTCCAGTAAGATCCAAATCATCCGCACCGAAGCCTGATTCTGGTGAGATTTCCAAATCATCCGCGCCGAAGGCTGATTCTCCGGTGAGATCCAAATCATCCGCACCGAAAGCTGATTCTGGTGCCATTTCCAAATCATCCGCACCAAAGGCTGATTCTCCGGTGAGATCCAAATCATCCGCACCAAAGGCTGCTTCTGGTGCCATTTCCAGTTCATCTAAAGTGGAGTCTGGTACCTCTATTAGAATTAGCTCTTCCTCATAGATTAACGGTGCCTCGACTCCAACTAACACTTCCTCCTCCGAAGCGGCTGGCATCGGTGCCCTTTGTTGCCTTTGTGGCTCAGTATCTTCAATCGTTGATGACTGCTGGGTTTGTGGATCTTCCGGGCAAAATTCCAAGCTAAATCTGACTTTCCCTTTTTGCCAGCCGTTTGAGCCAAATTTCAGAACTTCGCAAGGAATACCTTGGTCGCTAAACCAACCATCCTTTTCTTCTGTCCATCCACCTAAACCATATTCCAATTGCGTTTTGATTGCTTCTGCGAATTCACCGACTCTGAATGTGCGGTGCCCAATTAAGATTTGGGAAGACTCATCGACAGAGAGAACTTCACCTTTGGCTAGCGAGTCGAACTGATTATCCACAACCATCTCCCCCGGTTGAATTGATAGTTTAAAGAGTTATTCGTTATTGGTCATCAGTGATGGCGAATAGCGAATTGTTAAAAGCCGTTCGCAAATTGACTAAAAGTTCAAAAGAACCAACCGTAGCTGTGGAGTCCTTTTCCTAGTAAATTGACCCCAAGATAGCAAATCCAGACGACCACAAAGCCTGTCGCCGCCAAAATTGCCGGTCGTCTTCCTTGCCAGCCTTTGGTGATGCGGGCATGGAGATAGGCGGCAAATACCAACCAGGTAATCAGTGCCCAAGTTTCTTTGGGGTCCCAACTCCAGTAAGAACCCCAAGCTTCATTTGCCCAGACAGCACCGGCAATAATTCCAATCGTCAGGAGAGGAAATCCCAAACCGATGACGCGGTAGCTGATGTTATCTAAGGTTTCGGCAAGGCTCAAGCGCTGGGGCGAAAGGGTTGGTAATTCAGATACCCTTTCTTGGGAAGGTTGGGAGGTGACTAAATCGAGAACGGCTGTTTTCGTGCTGCCATTGCTTTCAAAAATACGCTCCACAGCAGAAGATGACTCGCTGGTTGCTCCTTGTGGCTGAGACACGAGATCGCTGGCGCGTTGCAGACGGTAGGGGCGTGCCGGGTCATTCTTACTGCGAAATCCGCCGGTTCCGACAGAACTGCCTCGGAGTTCGACATTCTGACCGCCACTCACGAATAAGAAAGCGATCGCTAGCAGTGATCCCACCATCAATGCGGCATAACTGAGCATCATGACGCTGACGTGCATCATCAGCCAATTGGATTTTAGTGCCGGGACTAAAGGCTCTGACAACTGCATCGTAGATGGCAGCGTCAAAGCAGCAAAGGCGGTGATGCCCATCGCAATCGGTGCTGTGACGACGCCGACCAAGCGGCTCTTGCTCATATTTTCGGCAATCAGATGGATGGTGGTAATCCCCCAAGCCAGGAAGAAGAGGGATTCATAGAGATTGCTCAAAGGGAAGTAGCCTGCGTCCAGCCATCGTGCGCCCAGTAGGGCGGCAATGCAGAGGTTTGCGATCGCCATCCCTGCGGTCGATAAAGCCCACAGATAGGGGATGCCATTGAAAGCTGCTCCTACCCAGTAAATCAACATCGTCGCAAACAGGACGGCGAAGGAGATATTATCTAACCCATTCTGGAGTGCAACCAGGTTCATCTTGTATTCTTTCCAGCAATTTTTATCGAAGTCGCTCACACAAGCGCCACTTTGATCCTATCGGTTCTGGTCGCTCTGATGCTTGGTAGAATCACCCAGGTTTAGACAACAGATTGTTATTTTTTTTAACGCTGTCGTCCCACCAAGGTAATTGTTAAGGTACGCAAAGGAATGATTGAGCTTTGCGTACCTTGGCGTAGAAACCCGAAAATTCAAGGAGAAGGGCTAGGACTGGGAGAGACACTGGCTTTCGGCGAAGGACTAGGTTCTCCAATTTTCTTCATATTGATGAAGATATCAAAGCGGCTACTGCGATCGCTACTGATGCCACCCGTGACGCCAATGGAGCGCATCGCGTTTGTAAAGATTTTTTGATTGGGATCGACTTGCGACAGCGACAGATTCCCGGTGTTAATGGTACGGTCAACATCAATAAAAAATAGACCGTTCTTGTCATTGAGCTGCTGAGGAATCGCTTGTTTGAATAACTCGCTTTCCGCTAAAGTCACTTGGGGTTTGGGGACGAGGGTCGTCGCAACGGGTGCCCCTAATGTCAGGAAAGCAACATTACCCTCTAACCAGCCGTGAGTGGCGGCTAAGCCACCGAGTTGCGATGTCCAATTGATGATGGGTTGACCGTTGAGCGTCGTTTCTTGGACTTGAAACTTATATTGCTGTGCCATCACCTCATCCAGCTGCTTGAGGGATTTTTCAGCTCTAGGGCGATCGCTTGTTTGCACCAGGAACGCCACCCCAGCACCTAAAATCGAGGGAGTTCCTGGAGGTGTAGGAATTAAAGCCAGAGAAAACTCACCTTTCATCCAAGGCAGCAAATCTTGCTCTAAATCTTGACCTAATTTAGACCGAATCTCCGCTTTCATCTGTTCTGGGCTAACCCGGATCAGCGGATTCGCTTGGGCACCCTGGACGTAATCTTGCCACAACTGCTGCAAATTCCCACCAGAGGTCATGATCAAAGTATTGCCAGGGAGACGCCGATGCATATTTTTGGCGTTGTTTTCCACCACATACTTTGTCTCGCTATTCGGCTTTAGCCAAGACACCCCTTTAAACAAAAGTCCCTCTGGTTCCAGTGTCACTGTCGCGCCGACTCCCTGCCTTTGTTGAACCGAGGCGATTTGGGGAGAAAGCGATCGCGCTGAATAGGTGGCTGCCATTGCTGTTGCCACGGGCACATTAAAATAAACTTTGGCAAACGGCGCACCCGCTTTAATCTTTCCCAACGCCTCCGCATAACCTGGAGTATCCGCCAGGGAGGCACCGCCTTGATAAGCGTCAATGACGCGCTCCGTGCCTTTCGGATCGGTGCTTACAATTAAGGAACGCTCTAGCAGGGTTGTTGAGAAATTCTGGGCGGAACTGCCTTGGGTTTCTCGAATCTTGATGCCTTTGTAATTGCGTTCAACGAACTTGCTAGAGGTCGGGTTTCTAGATTTTTCTAGCGCTTGCTTTGCTTGCAAAGGATTTTCAATCGGCAATACCATCACCACCGATTGTTGACCAACCGGAACAGCATTAGGGTTCTGGGGTAACTGCTGTGACAAAAAAGCGATCGTGACTTCTTTACCCACCCAAGGCTTGATATCTTGCTGGTAGTTGTAGCCGTTAGCAGTGAGGAGATTTTTTTCCAGTTCAGCGAGTTGTTTGCCAAATGCGGCTTGGCTAGCAGGAGTGCCATATTGCCGCAGTTGCTGCCATTGCTTTTCATCAGTCGAAACTGACACGGCGAGCAAGGTATCTTGGGGAACCATCTCGGCACCCACTGGGACATCGCCCTGAAACAGATTCCGCTGCATCAGCAGCCAGTAAGCTACTGCGCCGCCAGCAATTAGCAATATGGCAGCTGCCACAGTCAGAAGGGAACGTTGATTTTTCTGAGGCATAAACCAAGTCAAGAGTCGTAGGAGCTTTCGCATTCGGGCGAGCCATCTTGAGCAACAACCGACTGATTCGGATGCAAATGCTGTGCAACGCTGACGCCCGGATCTGAGTCGAGCCAAATGATAACTGCTCGCTCAGGAGAGAACAGGAACCGTGTCCCTCTTTAGCACTCTGTAGAGTGTATCCCGTTGTTGGTAAGGACGCCCTAATGAACGAATCGCTTCCTGTAAAGTTTCCACTTCCATGCAGGTGCCACCCACTGCCCCAGCCATTGTTGTAATATGCTCCTCCATTAAGGTGCCGCCGATGTCATTGCAGCCCCATTTCAGGGCTTCCACCGCACCTGCGAGACCGAGTTTCACCCAGCTGGGTTGATGGTTGGGAATCCAATTTCCTAAGAAAATTCGCGCCACAGCCGTCAGCAACAGGGCGTCTTCTAGAATTGGTTGATCTCGCCCCACCCGACGACGCAGAGGTTTGGGGGCTTCTTGCCCGACGAAAGGTAATAGGATAAATTCGCTAATCCGGGCAGGATATCCTTGGGCAACAGCAGTTTGTTGGAGCGATCGCAACTTGTCTAAATGCTGCATCTGCTGTTCTGGGGTCTCAATATGACCGGAAAGCATGGTGCTAGTGGTTGGCATTCCTAACTTGTGTGCTGTTCCCACAATTTCTAACCAAGTTGCCGTATCCAGCTTTTCCGGACAAAGGACGCGCCGTACTTCATCGTTCAAAACTTCCGCTGCCGTCCCCGGCATTGAGCCAACACCGGCATCTTGCAGCGCCGCAATCACCGACTCGTAGCTAAGACCATCTTCCCTGGCAATAAATTGCACTTCCTGGGGGGAGAAGGCGTGTAGGTGCAGTTGGGGAAATTCATCTTTGATTGTCTTCACCAGTTGCAGGTAATAAGGCAAAGAAGCACCATTAATTTTTGCCCCAAGATGGAGTCCCCCCTGCATACAAATCTCCGTCGCACCCCGCCGGACTCCATCGGTCGCTTTTTCCAAAATTTGGGGGTTTTCTAACCAAAATGCGCCTTCTTCGTCTTCATCCCGGCGAAAGGCGCAGAAACTACAGTGCTGTTCGCAGATATTGGTGAAGTTAATATTGCGATTGATCACATAGGTGACAGTCTCACCTGCTTGGCTGAGTCGCAGTTTGTCAGAGGTTTCCCGAATCGCTGACTGAACATCTGGATCGGTTTGCTTTAATAGTACAACTCCCTCTTCTTGGGACAAATCGCCACCTGCCAGGGCACGCTCAAGAATGGCATTAACAGTTTTAGTCGTCACAGCACTTCCCAGTAAAGTAGGTCACTCTTCTCAATTTTGGCAGTAAATGTTTTTTCTGGGAGTTCGCTAGCAGCGCCAGCAGTCAGTTTCACGGGTTCATCGGGTAGCGAAATTCGCTCTAAACTCAAAATTGTGCCTAATTTTTCACCAAGCCTCTAGGTTGTTTTCTATAATGACCAAATTTAGCGAAACACTGAGCAATTTAATGGTATTAAATAGGAACTATTTATAATCGGACACCTATGAGTGTGGTAGTAAATCGGCTGGGGAAATAGTTCGCTATTGTGACAGCAACTTGCTTTCAAGCATTGAATCAAATTTATTTCTCTATCCCTCAGGAGGGCAGTTTAGTTTAAGTTATCGGTTCATTGGGAAGGATATCGATAAAAACCGCCTCTAAATTCAGAGATTTCACTTAGTTCTATTAGTTGCGACCATAGTGCCCAACCTTTATTTCATTGTAGTTTAGACATTACTTCACCCAATCTTTACAACTTAAGGAAAAAAATAGCAATTATTTAAAGATTTAGTAAAGATAGCCTATCCCTTATCGTAGAATTTCAGTCCAATTGCGTAAAATATAGCGAACCTATTTTTGGGTTTATCTGGTCTTACGTAAGTATCTGATTTTTAAAATATCCAAGTGAAGGGATGTTGTTAAAAATTGTCGAAAATATTTCTACCCAAATGGGAGCCGACAATGAATCCTGTACTTAACATTAATACTTTTAACTTGAGGAAATAGAAAATGAAAAACTATATGTCAAAAACGTGGAGAGATGTTACAGCTAATCCTAGCGATTCTGATAGTAAATCTAAAAGTAACCAATATAGATTTCCCTTACTCGTTATTCTAGCGGGTGTTTTATTTTCACTGTTTTTACAATCGCAACTCCCAAACGATGTCTTTTTTAGTGGAGATGCTGGACTTAAAGCTTTGTTAGCGAAGCAATTTAGTAGCGGTCAGTTGCGCTTTGACCTAAACTTACCTGTAGAAGAATGGGTTCGGAATCTTTGGCAAAACGGATTATACCCGTTTCAAGAGCCGTTTGTTTATAACAGATTCGGTCAATATTTCATCACATTCCCGTTTACTTTCCCCCTGGTTACTGCACCTTTTCAAGCGCTTTTTGGATATCGAGGATTATACGTAGTTCCCCTGGTTGCAACTTGGGCTGTATGGGTAAGCTTTTATTTTGCTTGCAGACGTTTAAAATTAAAAGCTTTTAGCATAGCGATCGCGCTTGCCATTCTAATTTTTGCTTCCCCTTTATCTATCTATAGCGCGATGTATTGGGAACATACCCTCGCGGTAGCACTTTGCTTTCAAGGTATGGCAACTTTATTAATACCAGGAACAGAAGAGTTGTCTAAAAAGGATACTGTATTAAGTGGGATATTCATTGGCTTATCTGTTTGGTTTAGAGAAGAAATTCTAGGCATCGTCGCGCTTTTGACGGTTTTGGCTTATGGGGCATCTTTTTTAAAATTAAAGCAATTTCAGTTTTTAGCGAAAAGAAAAGAACTCTTTGTTGTCAGCACATTTTTGACGATTGCCATCTTCTTTGTGCTGAATACATTGATTTACAAGCATCCTCTAGGAATGCATTCCGTCCAGATAGTAGAAAAATTTTCGTTAATCGAGAGATTATCAGTGGCGGTTGCAAATTTCAATCAAATGAGTTTTGGTTTGTTTGAATATTTCCCCATAACCTTGTTTGCATTTTTATATTTAGGAGTGAGTTTATTTAGCCGACAAAAGCTAAAACTAAGCTTGGGTATGACGGTTATCTATGCTACCTGTCTCTTATTTACTGTAGCGGTTGCGGTAATGGTTCCGGCTGGCGCTGGAGGCAAACAATGGGGACCTCGGTTTTTGCTGGTTTTGGTACCGCTAATTTGCTTAATCGCAATCCAAGAGTTTGAATTTATCCGAAAACTAGCGAACGGAAGTATCAAAAAGATAGGTACGGTTATTTTCTTGGTGCTTTTTATAATTGGGATTTATAAGAACACCTACTCCGGTACGGCTTATCTCAGTAAAAATTATCAAGGGATTTCTCCGGCTATTCAGTTTTTGAGATCGCAACCAGAAACAGTAGTCGCGATGTCTAACCAATATGTTGCCCAAGTTCTCCAAGCACCCCTACTTGAAAAAGTATTTTTCCTGACGAAAGAACCTCAGGATTTACAAACTTTAGGCGAGGCGCTACTTGAGCAGAAACAAGAGAAGTTTATTTATGTCTGCTATTACACTCGTTCCTGCCAAATCTCTGAGAAAAAGCCTGAAGAGGTAAAGTTGCCTTTAAAAAATCAGCAGTTCACGATGGAATTCTTACCTTTAGGAAAATATGGGAATTATCCTATATTCCAGGCATCGATCGCTTCCCGATCGCCGGTAGCGCCAGCCTCATCCTCTTCTGCGGTTCCTGCTTCATCCCTTTAGAGGGCAGAAAATAGAAACTATCCGGTGTGTTGGAGGTTGGAATCATCGCGATCGCACGCAATTTTGAGGAAAGTGGGCGATCGCTTTCCCAAGTTTGAGGCTGGCTGAATACCTTTATCGTATTGATCAGCACTTTGCCTCAGGCTGAACGTGAGGGGGTGTCAGGAAACCCAGCACCACTTGCACAGCAGAAGCTAAAGCTACCAAACTAACGACTGTAATCGGTGACAAAGCCGCACCCGCGATCGCAATCACCAGAATAAAAGCCGCAGAACCCAAACGATAAGCGGCTAAAATCTTACGATGTCGCTTTGTCCCTAAAGTACAGGTAATCAGGTGAATCACCGCCAAGGCTGTCAAGCAAATCGCTACAGCACCGCAGATTAGCCATCGTTCGTTACTAGGTAATGCTCCTGCCGTTTTGCTGGACACGACAATATGTTCCACACCCACACCAGCAGCAGCAATGCCAATGGCGAGGGGTAAATGGGAATAGAGCCAGATTAAACCAATTTTCATATTGCCAAGTCCCATCGCCCGTAGGGGTGAGCCATCCACGCTGTCAAAATAAATCCACCACAGGCTAAAAGCAACTATCATCCCCAACACAGCCACACTGGCAGATGCAAAACCCCATTGCAGCTGAGAAACGCCTTTGACTACGGCAATCACCGCCTCACCCAATACGATAATCGTAAATAAGCCTAAACGTTCTGGGATGTGTGAAAAGCTTGGTGGCGCTTTGGCAACCAACTTTCCAGCTGTAAGAGGTGTGCCAAAGTCGATAATCAACCCCAATCCCCAAAGCCAAAAACGCCCAGGAATGGGTACAAAAATTGAGATTAGCCAGATGGCGGCGGCAATGCCAAAGCCTGTCGCGTACCAAGTTGTTAACTTACGCGCTGCTACTACAAAGTATCCAGCGCTCAGATACTGGAAAATTAAAATACACCGAACACTTACATAGGAAAGGACGAAGCCGTCAGAAGTTTTTCCTAAGCCGTAATGCACGTTTACTGCTAGCACTGCGATCGCAATCATTTGCAGTAATGTCAGCAGTCGGTGTCCTAAGTCGTCGGTATCGAACCGAGTTGCGTAAAAAGTCGCCCCAACCCAAGACCACCAAATCGGCACAAACAGCAGCATATAACCCAGGAAACCCTCCAGGGAGACGTGTTCGTTGAGATTATGCGCCACTTCCGCGATCGCTGCCACAAATACCAAGTCATAAAAGAGTTCTAACCAAGTCGCGCGGCGTTCTTTTTCGTTCTCTTCAGGCGTCCGCAGGCGGGGAGGTTGCCACAAAGTTTTAATCATCTTGCACTCTCTAATTTCCGAGAGGATTATGCAGATAATATCCCATAGAAAATTGAATCTTTCTCGAAGCGATTGCCCGCAACGCCAACTTCCTTCTCTTCTGCGGTTCCTTCTTCATCCCTCTGAACAGAGGAAAATAGAAACTCTTTGGTGTATTGGATGTTGGAATCTTCGCGATCGCCAGCAGTGGATAAAATGAGCGATCGCCTTACTGTATAGCAGTTATCCAACACTGCGATCGCTCGAATGCCACAGTATTCTTTCCTACACCTTAAAAGTCAATACAGGTTTCATCTTTGCCACTACGCTAACCATTTTTTCTTCAACTTGGGCATCAATTACAGGCACAATTGGCTTATAAGCTGCCGGTGCTTCTTCGATTCTGCGTTCTTCGCGCAAAGTGATGCAGTCTACTCCCGTTAAACCCAAAGTTGCTTCAGTTTGGTCTGCACCTTGGCGGGTGAGATCGAAACGCGACCGCATCCTTCCCGCACCATGAGAAGCAGAACTTAAAAATTTTGAGTTTCCTTTGCCAATCAGCAAGTAAGACGCAGCACCCATCGAACCGGGAATAATCACAGGTTGTCCGGGATGCGCGGGACAAGCACCCTTACGAGTCACCCATCCAGCACCTTCTTTTAGGGTGATATTATGTGGCAAGTCGTAGACTAGGGGAGCCTCGACCTTACCGTAAACTTCCCGCAGGCGCAGGCGCAACAGTTCCGCCAACAGCAACCGATTAATAAAGGCATAATTAGCAGCAGTCGCCTCAGCTTGCAAGTAACTGGTGACAAGTTCGGGATTTGCGGCAACTGAGAGGGGAAAAAGAGCAGATTCAGGGTATTTTACACCTTTAGCCCATGCTGATTTAGCGCGATCGCGCCACATTCCCCCAATATACTTCCCCACGTTGCGCGAACCTGAGTGAATCATAAACGCCAGTTGTCCTTCTCGGACACCCTAGGCGTAAGCTGTCGCTTTGTCCTCTACCCGTTCCACCACCTGAATTTCAACAAAATGGTTCCCGCCGCCGATGGTCGCTAGTCCACCATCCCGCACTAACCCGTCTTCTGGAATCAGTTCTAGGGGTGCAAACTTGACATCCGCGTTCATGGAACCGCCTAAGTAGACGCGATCGCATTCCGCCGCCAATTGGTCTAAGTCAGACTTGACAATACTACCCGTAGGGGAGTCTAGCATTGCATCCAACCAGCCGGGAATCCCATACTGGAACAAGGCGCGAGCAGTTTTGGCTGTCATGGTGACATCGCGAGTTCCGAAGAAATAATCGCCTTTCATCAATTCCACGAAGCGATCTCGCTTTGCTAAAAATTCCTCAAGCGATAAGTCTACAACGTGCGATCGCATCCCGCAGTTGATATCCGAACCGACAGCAGCAGGGATCAGCATCCCTTGGGTTTCCAAAATTGAGCCAATCGCAACCCCAGCATCACCAGGATGAAAGTCAGGCGTAGCACAGCACTTGCAAACATGACCGCTGCTAGGATGGCGCACATTGGCTAGATTTGCTAGTTGCTTAAGCGCCTTAGCTTCTACGGGGAAATCTTCGGGAAGCAGGACTTCTGCGGCTGGTGCGTCGAGAGAATTATTTAGGCGAACAGAGTAAGTTCTATTTTCGTAACTTACCTCAAGCCCCTCACGAGCCAAAGCCCGGAGGAGTCTATTCATATTTTTTGGCTGCATGAATAAGTTCCTTTACGGGTCACACTGTGACCCCAATTTTGTGAAGAGTTTAGGAGACTTCGGTTCAGCAGCCGCAGTCTGGATGCAAAGAAGTTGAAGGCAACATCCTTACCGTAATCTCAAACTTCCACAAAATTTGTAATTAGTCAAGGTGCAGATAACTCTTTTTCGTAAACAGATATTTTGTTGTCCATGATAGCCGGGTCAAAAAGTCGCGCGACCGCCACCGGATACTACTACTCTTAAGGGAGTAAAACCCGCTCCAGTTCTAGGTCTCAGGTCTTTTGATGGGAGTCTAAAATAGAAGTAAGGGACAAAATAAACATTCTTCTAAATGAAACTACAATCATCGGTTTTAGTCCATCTAGGATTCGGAAAATACGTGCGCTCCGACCAGGTAACTGCCATCATCCCCATTGAGGAAGAACGTGGGCCAGGGCGGCGAACCTTCGTTCATCTACAGGGGGAAGCTGACCCGGTCGTTGCCTCGCGGGCTGAAGACACCATCATTCGTGACTTGGTGCAAGAACCGCGTGAAGTCACCCAAGCGCGTCAACAGCAAGAAATTCTCCAAGATTTATTGGTGGATTTGGGCAACGTTAACTCAACGGTGCGTCGCATTAGCCGTGATGAAGGCGGTCTGGATATGGAACTGTTGGAACGGCGCATCCGCCAAGTTTTAGAGAATTAAGGCGGTCAGGGGCGATCGCGATCGCCCCTTACTTAAGCTCCAAGTTGATCAATCCGGAGAACCTGACAGTATGCACGCGATCGCAGACAACATTTCCTCACCCGAAGCGCCATCCACCCGTTTGTGGATGCCGGAGCGAGTTTTATTCACACCCGCGGCTTTAGATGAGCCTTACGGTCAGCAGATACTTTCTCGCGTCCAGGCGCTGAACTTACCTATCGAAGAGTTGCCGCGAAACCGCCTCACTGGTTTGCGTGGCGAGAGCGATTGCGATACCTACAACATCGCCAAGCGTACCCTTGCCGTCGTCACTGCACCGCCTAGTTCCTTCAAACTCAGCCCCATCCCTCCATCGGCTGACTGGCAATTTCACATTGCTGAAGGCTGTCCCGCACACTGTCAATACTGTTATTTAGCAGGTAGTTTATCAGGGCCACCCGTGATTCGCGTCTTTGCGAACTTGCCCCAGATATTGGAGAATCTGGCAGCTTACGAAGGACAAAGTGACGCCACAAGTTTTGAGGTTAGCTGCTACACTGACCCCCTGGGTATCGAGCATTTAACCGGCAGCCTCGCTGAATGTATCCGCTACTTTGGGACGCGGACGAACGGATATCTGCGTTGGGTTTCTAAGTTCGATGCGGTGGATGAATTACTCGACTTGCCCCACAATGGTCACACCCGTTGTCGAATCAGTGTGAACGCCGATCCGGTGTCTCGTCGGTTTGAAGGCGGTACAGCGTCGGTAGCTTCCCGGCTTCAAGCTTTGCGGCGGTTAGCTTTACCTCGATCTTCTGGCGGTGGCGAGTATCCAGTGGGTTTAGTGATTGCGCCGATTATGCCTATCGAGGATTGGGAGACACATTACACTCGTTTGCTTGACTCGATTAGCGAAGCACTCGATTTTGATTGTGACTTGACGTTCGAGTTGATTTCCCATCGCTTCACCCCTGGATCAAAAGAGGTTTTGCAAACTTGGTATCCCCAATCAAAGCTGGACATGGATGAAGAAACACGCACTGTTAAGCGTAACAAGTTTGGTGGCACCAAGTATGTTTATGACACTGACACGATGAAGACGCTACGGCGCTTTTTTGAGGGTGAGATTACTAAGCGCTTTCCCCAAGGTCGCATTCTCTACTGGACTTAAGATTTCTAGCTAAATCTAATCTTATTCGCTGACCAAAATTACAGGTCAGCTTTTTTTATATTTTGAGCAAGTTTGCAAGGATTGAGGATGCGATCGCATTCCTTGACATGACACCCTCCTTGGCTAGCTCCCGGAACGCTTAACCATGATGCTTGGCTTCACTTCCTTGAAATCGGCACGATCTAAATTATCTGTTTTATTTTATTTGTTTATTTATTTATCGTTTCCATGCCGGGGAAATCCACAATTCATTTGTTTAGGCTGTAAACCTTGCTGTGCATACTTTTCGCCTTTCTTAGCCAACTGAGAATTCCGGTTGATCTAGAACCCTTATTCAACCTTGAGAGGTACAACCACAGACTGACTACCGGCTGCCAGATGTACTCCTTTAGCCCGGTGTAAGTCTTTTCCTTGGCTTGTTAAATAGGTACTAGATGAGAATGACTTGCAACAAAATAGCGTGAGGTCGTTTAAATTCAAAAGATTAATACAAAGGATCATCTGATTATGACTGACAATAAGCAACCCATCAATAAGCAAGACGAAAATACAAATACCGAAAATCAGCAACCTGAAACTAATTCCTCAGGTACAGGTATCGGTGCTGGAATAGCTGGCGCAGCAGCGGGTACTGTACTTGGTGGTCGAGTCGGAGGAATCGTTGGTGCAGTAGCGGGTGCAGTAGCTGGCGCTTTAGCTGGTAGAGGTACAGCCGAGACGGTTCATAATACCGCAGAAGGTATTGTGGACGCAGTAAAAGGTGTCGCTGAAAATGTGAACCACACCGTAGAAGATATAGGCGGTAGCGTAAAACAGACTGCTCAGGAGGTCAAGCCTTCTGTAATTGGTGCAGTAGACGCGGTTAAAGAGACAGTTCAGGAGTCAAAGCCTTCTGTCGTCAGCACAATAGACGCAGTGAAGGAAACAGTTCAGGAGTCAAAGCCTTCTGTCGTCAGCACAGTAGACGCAGTGAAGGAGACAGTTCAAGAGTCTAAGCCTTCTGTAGTAGACGCTGTAAAGAGTGCTTCTGAGGAAGCCAAGCCAGCAGTCAGAAGCGTAGCAAACGCTGTGAAAGATACCGTTAATGATGTGAAGCCAGCGGTCAAAGATGCAGCCAACTCCTTCAAGGATGCATCTCGCAATGTCGGAGACTCTGTTAAGGGTGCGTCTGAGGATGTGAAACCAGCGATAAAAGATGCAGCTAACTCCTTTAAGGATGCAACGCATAATGTTGCAGACTCCGTTAAAGGTGCATCTGAGGATGTGAAGCCAGCGGTAAAAGATGCAGCTAACTCCGTCAAGGATGCAACGCATAATGTTGCAGACTCCGTTAAAGGTGCATCTGAGGATGTGAAGCCAGCGGTAAAAGATGCAGCTAACTCCGTCAAGGGTGCAACTCAGGATGTCAAGTCCTCCGTACAATCATCTGCAAAAGATGCAGCTAACTCAGTTAAGGGTGCAACTCAGGATGCCAAGTCATCTGTAAAAGGTGCAGCTAATAATGTTAAGACTGCTGCTGAAGATGCCAAGTCAACTAATCATCAGAACATCACACCGTCTGATAATCAGAACGTCAAGCTATACGAAGAGCAGCTGATTGCAGGAAAAGCTCAAGTTAAAACTGGAGAAATCGGTATTGGCAAGCGTGTTGAAACCAAGACCGCTAACGTTTCAATCCCAGTAGAAAAAGAACGAGTTGTGATTGAGCGCACTAACCCTGTAGACGCTGGAACGCCAGTATCTCCAAGTCAAGTGGATTTCCAGAATCAGGAAGTTGCTCGGATGGAAGTTCATGAAGAAAGAGCTTACCTGGATAAGCAAGCTTTCGTGCATGAAGAAGTTAACATTCACAAAGAAGTGGATCGCGATACAGTTGAACTTCAAGATAAAGTTCGTCGCGAGAAGTTAGACGTTGATGCTCAAGGTCGTACTATCGTTGATAAAACCAACAAAGTGTAAAAACTTGAGTCTAGCTGATAAAAGCTTGCACTGAGAAGGTTTAGTTTAGGGTGGGTCATCACGATCCGCTCTTTCCTGTAAAATCCTTTTTCGCCAAGTTTTGAGCTAACAAAAATAGCAATTTCCTGCTTCTAGGAACTGCGAACAACTTTTTTGATGGATGCGATCGCGTTTCCCAGCACTACGTTATCGCGCTACTTTTTTCAAACTTTTACTACTTCTTCCATCACTTCTTGTATCAAAAGAATTTAGATAACAAGCAACTAAAATTAGGCAATAAAGGTGAACTTATTTCATCATTGCTAAACAGCGTTACTATTAATTGCAACGCTGAGTTACTACGACGATAAACTTCTATTTTTTGCAAGCGCCAATCAACAATCCAGTATTCTTGTACTCCTCGCACTGAGTATAATTTAAGTTTAGCTTCTCTATCTCGGCGTTCATTTTGCACTCCCGAAGATAATACCTCTACAACTAACTCTGGTGCGCCTGTCAGGTGTCCTGAATCATCTACCAGAGCAGCTAATTTTTCTTTACTAATCCAAATCACATCCGGCTCTACATTATCAGCTTCCGTGAAAATAATGCCCGGATTAATAAATGCCTCCCCCAGTCCAGTGTCTTCTGACCAAGCTTGTAACTTTCGGTACATGTTGCCACAAGTGCGTTGATGGCTCAAATGGGGGGATCTAGACATAAACAACTCTCCATCAATAATCTCGTAGCGCGTACCGTTCTCTGGCAATAGCTCCAAATCTGCGGTAGTCCAGCGTACCCCTTGATTTACTGTTTGACTCATAAAAGCAATCCTTGTGAGTAGCTATATATTCTAGATTAGCTGCACTTCCCACACCCTTGACACTTGTGTAGTACGTTTTGTAGCATAAATATTGCCGCACAAGTGGCAAATGTCTTTTCATGGCTCTGGTAAGGCAGAGTATTTGTCCTATGATTCCCCGAACGCGCATCCGTAATATTGGCATTTCCGCTCACATCGACTCTGGTAAAACCACCCTCAGTGAGCGGATTCTGTACTACACGGGCAAAATTTACAAGATTGGCGAAGTTCGGGGAGGTAGCGATCGCGCTACGTTGGACTACATGGAGTTGGAGCAACAAAAAGGCATTACTATTACTTCCGCAGCGACAACTTGTGTATGGAATGATACGCAGATTAACCTGATCGATACTCCGGGACACGTAGACTTCACAATTGAAGTGGAGCGTGCATTACGGGTTCTTGATGGTGCGATTATGGTGCTGTGCGCTGTTGCTGGTGTGCAATCGCAATCTATCACCGTAGATAGGCAGATGAAGCGCTACCGAGTGCCGCGTATTGCCTTCATTAATAAGATGGATCGGGCGGGTGCAAATCCTTTCCGAGTCGTGCGATCGCTGCGAGAAAAACTAGGTTTAAACCCGGTACTGCTTCAGTATCCTATTGGCAGCGAGGATAAGTTTGAAGGCGTCATTGATTTGATTGAAATGACAGCAAACTATTTTGCTGGAGAAAAAGGCGAAATTCGCGTTATTGAGTCGATTCCCGAACACTTACGCGAGGAGGCAAAAGAAGCACGAGAAAAGATGCTCGATCAACTCTCTATGTTCTCCGAACCGATGATGGAGATGCTACTTGAGAGCGAAGAAATTCCTAAAGAAATGATTTGGGAAGCCCTTCGTCGGGCAACTTTAAGCTTGCAATTAACTCCAGTTCTGATGGGTTCCGCCTTCAAAAATAAGGGGGTTCAGAACTTATTGGATGCTGTTGCTCTTTACTTGCCGTCCCCAGTGGATAGAGATGTGGTGAAAGCGATCGCGATTCCGACCAATGAGCCGATTCATGTCTATCCAGACACGGAAGTCGCACTCGTTGCCTTGGCTTTCAAAATCGCCAAAGATGAGTACGGACAACTGACTTATACCCGCATCTATTCCGGGACGCTGCGCGAGGGACAACGCATCTACAACACTCGCACCAACCAACGGGTGCTAGTGAGCCAAATTGTGCGGATGCACGCGAACAAACGCGAGGAGATCGAAAGTGCTGCCGCTGGGGACATTGTAGCTCTGCTGGGTGTAGACTGCGCTTCGGGCGATACGTTCTGCTCGGAAGGATCTCACCTCTCTTTGGAGGGGATATTTGTGCCAGAACCTGTGATGACGCTAGCGATCGCGCCTAAGAAACGGGAAGATGCCGCTCAAATGTCAAAAGCGCTGAATCGCTTTACACGCGAAGATCCCACCTTCCGCGTCAGTATTGATCCGGAGTCCAAGGAAACCCTGATTTCGGGGATGGGCGAACTACATCTAGAAATCTACATCGAACGCATGAAGCGGGAATACAACGCAGAAGTGAACGTCGGTGCGCCAGCAGTCGCTTACCGCGAAACCGTTACCAAGTCGGCAACCTTCGACTACAGGCTCAAGAAGCAAGGCGGCGGTCCCGGTCAATATGCTCATGTTAGCGGTCGGATTGAACCCTGCGAAGAACCGTTTGCGTTCGAGAATCGGGTGGTTGGGGGTGCGATTCCCAGAGAATTCATCCCCGCTTGCGAGAAAGGTTTCCGCGAAGCGATCGCTAGCGGACATCTCATCGGTTATCCGATTGTTGGTGTCAAAGCGATACTAGAAGCGGGTTCTTACCATGCGATTGACTCTTCGGAAATGGCGTTCCGAACTGCGGCGAGTCTTGCACTCAAGCAAGCTTTTGCCAAAGCAACGCCAGTCATCCTCGAACCGATTATGCTCGTGGAAGTGGAGACACCGAACGAGTTTGTCGGGCGAGTGCAGGGCGATCTCTCGTCTCGTCGCGGCGTCCTGCTGGGTTCTGAGACGATGGAAAATTACGCCGTTATCCGTGCCGAAGTGCCGTTCGTGGAAATGTTTGGTTATTCCGCACAGTTGCGATCGCTTTCTTCCGGTCAAGCGAACTTCTCAATGGAGTTTGTCTCCAACAAGCCGGTACCTGCCAATCTGCAACAGCAACTGATGGAAAACGCTGCCCATCTGCGCGGCTAAAGCCTGCATCTGAAAATAGGACTAAGGAGTGTTCGCGTAGCGGCACTCTCTTCGCGGACTGAGGACTAAATTTTTAGTTCTCAGTCTTTTCTTGCTAAATCGAGTGGCACGAGGAAAAATCACTGGATGTCATTGTGCAGAAAAAGCAGTCATCGGCAGTGATTTTCCTATCTAACAATCTTTTTAAAAACCACCGCAATCGGCAATATCAAAAGATACTTTGCTGCTACGGTTACTGCTGCCAGTAGAAAGCATATCGTGAGGATTGCTCTTTGCCTTTTTGCTTTTATTTTTAATATCAGGCAAACTTAGTTTAGGGAACTTCATAGAACTGCTTAATTTTTAAAACACTATTGACAAATTAATTGATATATGTAAAAAATGCCTGCGGGCGTCTGTCGCCAGTGCTTGACGGGAAGCGAATCAGGAGTAGGGGAAATCTCAAAGTGAACATTCTGCTAGTGGAAGATGATGAGCGTTTGGCACAAGCTCTCACCAAAACCCTCAGCGATCGCAATTATGTAATCGACCGGGCAGCCGATGGGCAAGCAGGCTGGCAATTCGCACGGGCTGGCACCTATGATTTGATTTTGCTAGATGTGATGCTGCCCGCACTCGATGGCATCAGTCTTTGCCAGCGGCTACGTTCTTTAGGGCGGCTAATGCCGATTCTCTTATACGCTGCCCATGAAATTGATGGCGATAAAGTCATGGCACTGGATGCTGGTGCGGATGATTATGTCCTCAAACCCTTTGATTTAGAAGAAGTAGCGGCTCGTGTCCGCACTCTCCTGTGTCATTGCTGTTTATTAAAACCGCCAATTCTGAAGAATGGCAGCCTAGGTCTTGACCCGCCTACCTTAGAGGGACGCTATGAAGGGCAAAATTTGCACCTCACCCCCAAACAATATGCGCTACTAGAACTATTTGTGCGCTGTCCAGATCAAGTCTTTAGCAGCAGTGAGCTTCTAGAACACCTCTGGTCGTTTGAGCAACCACCCGCTGAAGAAACCGTCCGTTCTCACATTAAAGGGTTGCGGCAGAAACTAAGAGCCGCAGGCGCTCCCACCGATCTGATTGAGACGGTTTATGGATTGGGATATCGTCTCAAGCAAGCTCGATGCCATCCTCCAATCCGAGGGGTATCCTCCACCCTACAGCCGCCGCCGACTCCTGCCCAAACGCAGGCAGCAGTGGCGAAAGTCTGGGAGCGCTTGCAAGGAGAGATTATCTCCCGGATAGATGTTGTTGAAGAGGCAACCACTGCCTTATTGAGAGACGAATTAGGCTTGGAGGAGCGCCACCGAGCAGTTTGGGCAGCTCACAAGCTGGCGGGTTCTTTAGGGATGTTTGGGTTTCCGTGGGGTTCTCAACTGGCTCGTCAGCTTGAACATAGCTTTCAACCAGAGACGCCATTAGATCGGGATATAGCGCAACACTTATGCGAATTAGTTGCGGATCTCCGGTGCGAACTGCGGCAACCTCCAGCAATCGGGCGCAAAATTCGCTCGGTGTCGGTGGATGTAGAAATGCAAGAGAGGATGTCTCAGGTTAAATCTGGTTGATTGACGCTAATGGAGTTCTTGGCTCATTTCGATACGGCTTGCCAACCCAGATTAAAATTCCCGATGAGTCAAAATAATTTTCAGATGCGTTTCGTCCGTTGTTTCCTGAAATTCTTGCTGGCTTTTTTACTTGTCACCTTACCTGTTAAGGCTCAACAAATGGAAATAACCGATAGCGATCGCTTAACTATTCGTGCTGTCATTTCTAGCCAACTGGAAGCGTTTCAAAAAGACGATGCTGAAGGTGCTTTCTCCTTTGCTAGCCCAAAAATTCAAGCTCAATTCGAGACGCCAGAGAACTTTTTGCGGATGGTGAAAGTTGCTTATCAGCCAGTTTATCGTCCTCGTTCCGTGATGTTTGAGAACATGACCACCATTGAAGGATTCCCGGCTCAGCAAGTGCTGCTACTCGATCAAGATGGGAATTTAGTCAGGGCACTTTATCTGATGAAAAAGCAATCTCAGGGTAAATGGAAAATTACTGGCTGTTATTTAGTGCCCGTAAAAGGGGAAACGGTTTAAATAAGACCTCTTGCGGAATTGAGTAAAATCAGCTAAACAAAGTTTAATGAATTGATAGTTATAGTTCCTAAATTGATGCGTTACAAAAAAGCACTTGCATTGTCTAAATCTGACTTTAAAAGAATGTACGGGGTGAAACCGGAAACATTTTGGATGATGGTGAAAGTAGTACGGGATGGGAAAGAGGGCAGCCGTGGCAGCCATGCATCTATCCCAATTCCCGACCAAATCTTGTTAACAAGAGCAGTATTGGCGCGAGGGTAGTGCTGAATAGTAATGGTCACGAACGAAGAGAGGCATTGTAATGATGCACAAAGTACCAAATTGCCCCAATATGATTGCTCAATTTTTTAGAGAACGATAACG